>NZ_CP035088.1:1098125-1416250 GCF_004786035.1 Pseudomonas viciae | reverse complement strand
AAGCCCACGGCGTGCCGTGGGCTTTGTTTTAAATGTATTGGGCCGCGCTGGCGTGATCCGCCAGTCTCCCCACCTGAAAATCTCAAAACCGTCATCAGCGGTTCGCTGGCAAACCTCGTGCTCGAAGTGGATGCAGATCCATGGGGCCCGGGCGGGAAAATGACTCCACCAGTGAAATGCGTATCAGGTTTTTAGGAGCGCTGTAATGCCTGACATCTATCACTTTTTCCAACAGCTGGTTAACGGCCTGACCGTTGGCAGCACGTATGCCCTGATCGCCATCGGCTATACGATGGTTTACGGCATCATTGGAATGATCAACTTCGCCCACGGCGAGGTGTACATGATCGGCTCCTACGTGGCGTTCATCGCCATCGCCGGGCTGGCCATGATGGGACTCGACAGTGTCCCGCTGTTGATGACCGCGGCGTTCATCGCGAGCATCGTGGTCACCAGTTCGTATGGCTACAGCATCGAACGGATCGCTTACCGCCCCCTGCGCGGCAGCAACCGTCTGATCCCGCTGATTTCCGCCATCGGCATGTCGATCTTCCTGCAGAACACGGTACTGCTTTCGCAAGACTCCAAGGACAAATCCATTCCCAACCTGATTCCGGGCAACATTGCCATCGGGCCAGGTGGGGCACATGAAGTGCTGATTTCCTACATGCAAATCGTGGTGTTCGTGGTGACCCTGGTCGCCATGCTCGGCCTGACGCTGTTCATCTCCCGTTCCCGCCTGGGTCGCGCCTGCCGCGCCTGTGCCGAGGACATCAAGATGGCCAACCTGCTGGGCATCAACACCAACAACATCATCGCCCTGACCTTCGTCATCGGTGCGGCCCTGGCGGCCATCGCCGCGGTGCTGTTGAGCATGCAATACGGTGTGATCAACCCCAATGCCGGTTTCCTCGTGGGCCTGAAAGCCTTCACCGCCGCGGTACTGGGCGGCATCGGCAGCATCCCCGGCGCGATGCTCGGCGGGCTGGTGCTGGGCGTGGCGGAAGCCTTTGGCGCCGACATTTTTGGCGACCAGTACAAGGACGTCGTCGCGTTCGGCTTACTGGTCCTGGTTCTGCTATTCCGGCCGACCGGCATCCTGGGCCGTCCGGAGGTTGAGAAGGTATGACTAAACATCTTAAATCGGCGCTCTTCAGCGCGCTGTTGGTCTGGGCGGTCGCGTATCCGGTACTCGGCCTGAAATTGACCATCGTCGGCATCAACCTGGAAGTGCATGGCACCAGCCCGACCATCCTGGCGACCATCGCCGTGTGTTCGCTGCTGATGTTCCTGCGCGTGCTGTTCAGCACGCAGGTCAGCGCCATGTGGAAGTCTTCGCCCGGCCTGCCGGTGATCCCGGCCAAGGCCAGCAACTTCCTGACCCTGCCGACCACCCAGCGCTGGATCATACTGGCCCTGATCGTCGTGGCACTGGTGTGGCCATTCTTCGGCTCTCGCGGTGCGGTGGATATCGCCACGCTGATCCTGATCTACGTCATGCTCGGCCTTGGCCTGAACATCGTCGTAGGCTTGGCCGGCCTGCTGGACCTGGGTTACGTCGGTTTCTACGCCGTCGGCGCCTACAGCTATGCGCTGCTGTCCCACTACTTCGGCCTGAGCTTCTGGATCTGCCTGCCGATCGCCGGGATGATGGCCGCCACCTTCGGTTTCCTGCTGGGCTTCCCGGTGCTGCGCTTGCGCGGTGACTACCTGGCAATCGTGACCCTGGGGTTTGGCGAGATCATCCGTCTGTTCCTGCGTAACCTGACCGACATCACCGGTGGCCCGAACGGCATCAGCAACATCGAGAAGCCGACGTTCTTCGGCCTGACCTTCGAACGTAAAGCCGCCGAAGGCCTGCAGACTTTCCACGAGTACTTCGGCCTGGAGTACAACTCGATCAACAAGGTGATTTTCCTCTACCTGGTTGCACTGTTGCTGGCCCTGGCTGCGCTGTTCGTCATCAATCGCCTGCTGCGCATGCCCATCGGCCGTGCGTGGGAAGCGTTGCGTGAAGACGAAATCGCCTGCCGTGCCCTGGGTCTCAACCCAACCGTGATCAAGCTGTCGGCCTTCACCCTCGGCGCCGCGTTCGCCGGGTTTGCCGGTAGTTTCTTCGCCGCCCGCCAGGGCCTGGTGACGCCGGAATCCTTCACCTTCATCGAGTCGGCGATCATCCTCGCCATCGTGGTGCTGGGCGGGATGGGCTCGCAGTTGGGCGTGATCCTGGCGGCGATCGTGATGATCCTGTTGCCGGAAATGATGCGTGAATTCAGCGAATACCGCATGTTGATGTTCGGCGCCTTGATGGTGCTGATGATGATCTGGCGTCCTCAAGGTCTGCTGCCTATGCAACGCCCGCACATGGAGCTGCGCAAATGAGCCGCGAGATTCTGAAAGTCGAAAACTTGAGCATGCGCTTCGGCGGCTTGCTGGCGGTCAACGGCGTGGCCCTGACCGTGAAAGAGAAACAGGTGGTTGCACTGATCGGGCCGAACGGCGCGGGCAAGACCACCGTGTTCAACTGCCTGACCGGCTTCTACCAGCCCACCGGCGGCACGATCCTGCTGGACGGCGAGCCGATCCAGGGCCTGCCCGGCCACCAGATCGCCCGCAAGGGCGTGGTGCGCACCTTCCAGAACGTGCGGCTGTTCAAGGACATGACGGCGGTCGAGAACCTGTTGATCGCCCAGCATCGTCACCTGAACACCAACTTCTTTGCCGGCCTGTTCAAGACCCCTTCGTTCCGCAAGAGCGAACGCGAGGCCATGGAGTACGCCGAGTATTGGCTGGAGAAGGTCAACCTCAAGGAGTTCGCCAACCGTACCGCCGGAACCCTGGCCTACGGTCAGCAACGACGCCTGGAAATCGCCCGCTGCATGATGACCCGTCCGCGGATCCTCATGCTCGACGAACCGGCCGCCGGCCTGAACCCGAAGGAAACCGAAGACCTGAAGGCCCTGATCGGCGTGCTGCGTGAGGAGCACAACGTCACCGTGCTGCTGATCGAGCACGACATGAAACTGGTCATGAGCATTTCCGACCACATCGTCGTGATCAACCAGGGCACGCCCCTGGCCGATGGTTCGCCGGAACAGATCCGCGACAATCCTGAAGTGATCAAAGCCTACCTGGGGGAAGCGTAAATGCTGCAGTTCGAAAACGTTTCCACCTTCTACGGCAAGATCCAGGCCCTGCACAGCGTCAACGTCGAAGTCCGCCAGGGCGAAATCGTCACGCTGATCGGTGCCAACGGTGCCGGCAAATCCACCCTGCTGATGACGCTCTGCGGTTCGCCCCAGGCCCACAGCGGCAGCATCCGCTACATGGGTGAGGAACTGGTGGGCCAGGACTCGTCGCACATCATGCGCAAAAGCATCGCGGTGGTGCCGGAAGGTCGTCGGGTATTTGCCCGACTGACCGTGGAAGAAAACCTCGCCATGGGCGGGTTTTTCACCGACAAGGGCGACTTTCAGGAACAAATGGACAAGGTGCTGCACCTTTTCCCACGCCTGAAAGAACGCTTTACCCAACGCGGCGGCACCATGTCCGGCGGCGAACAGCAAATGCTCGCCATCGGCCGTGCGCTGATGAGCAAGCCCAAGCTGCTGTTGCTTGACGAACCTTCCCTGGGCCTGGCGCCGATCATCATCCAACAGATCTTCGACATCATCGAACAACTGCGCAAGGATGGCGTGACGGTGTTCCTGGTGGAGCAGAACGCCAACCAGGCGCTGAAAATCGCCGACCGGGCGTACGTGCTGGAGAACGGTCGCGTGGTGATGCAAGGCACCGGTGAAGCTCTGCTGACCGATCCGAAAGTGCGCGAGGCGTACCTGGGCGGTTGAGTCTGTGGCAGTAAAAAAACGGCCTTCGGGCCGTTTTTTTTGCCTGGATTTCAAGCAAGCACAACGGTGACAAGAGAACACATTTGTGGCGAGGGGATTTATCCCCTCGCCACAATGAATCTGGAGGAAAAATAAAAAAATCGAGGACCCGCTGTAACACTTCCCCACACCCCCTCTCTAGTTCAGCAGACCGGCACTAAACGCCGGTTCACTTCCCTGAAAAACTGGAGAATCATCATGACTGCTTCGACCCGTACCCTGTCCGCCACCGCCCTGGTCCTGGCCCTCGGTTCTGCCCTGAGCATGACAGCCGTCTCGACCGTCCACGCAGCCGACGACAGCATGGAAAAATGCTTCGGCGTCGCCCTCAAAGGCAAGAACGACTGCGCCGCCGGTGCCGGTACCACCTGTGCCGGTACCGCGAAAATGGACTATCAGGCCAACGCTTGGAAATCGGTCCCCAAAGGCACTTGCACCACCCTCGAAAGCAAGACCTCCCCCACCGGTTTCGGCCAGCTCGAAGCGTTCAAAGCCAAGTCCTGATCGCATCTGCCTGAGGCCTGCCACCATGTCGAATACCCCTTTCCTCGCCACCGATACCCGGCTGCCGCCAAGGGCGGGGCTGGGGCTCAAGGCCGAGCATTTTCGTGAAGTACTCCAGACCCAACCGGAGCTGGGCTTCTTCGAAGTGCACGCGGAAAACTACATGGTGGCCGGCGGGCCGTTTCATCACTTCCTGGGGCGGATACGCGAGCAGTATCCGCTGTCGCTGCACGGCGTCGGCCTGTCGATTGGTGGCGAGGGGCCGCTGGATGTCGCACATTTGCAGCGCCTGGCCGCACTGATCGAGCGCTATCAACCCCAGTCCTTTTCCGAACACCTGGCCTGGTCCAGCCATGGCCCGGTGTTCCTCAATGACCTGCTGCCCCTGGCCTACGACGACGCGACGCTCAACCGCGTCTGCGAACACGTCGATCAGGTGCAGTCTTGCCTCAAGCGCACGATGTTGCTGGAAAACCCGGCCACCTATCTGGCGTTCGAGGAATCGACCCTCGACGAGGCCTGCTTCATCAGTGAAGTTATTCGTCGCACCGGCTGTGGCCTGCTGCTGGATGTGAACAACGTTTACGTTTCCTGCGTCAACCATCGCCGCGATCCACTGGCCTACCTCGACGCCTTGCCCCTGCAGGCCACCGGCGAAATTCATCTGGCCGGCTTTGCCGAAGACACCGACAGCCTCGGTGAGCGCTTGCTGATCGACGACCACGGCGCGCCGATCGACAACGACGTCTGGCAACTGTATCGCCAAGCCCTGGAGCGAACCGGACCCGTGGCCACTTTGATCGAACGAGACAACCATGTTCCTGCATTGCAAGTGCTGCTGGCCGAAGCGCGTCAGGCCGACCGACTGTTAAGCGCCGCCGGAGCCCGGTCATGAGCCGCTTCAGCGAGTTCGCCGCCGCCCTGCTCGACCCAGGCAAAGCCTGTCCACCGGGTTTGATCAGCGCCAATGGCGCCGATCCCGGGAACCGCTTCGCGGTGTACCGCAACAACGTGCTCAGCTCATTGATCAATGCCCTGGCCGACAACTACCCAGTGGTGGCGCAACTGGTGGGCGAGGAGTTTTTCCGGGCCATGGCCAGGGTCTACATGCAGTCGGCGGCGCCGTGCAGCCCGATCATGAGCGACTACGGTGCCGATTTTGCCCGGTTCATCGAACAGTTCGAACCCGCCGCCAGCGTCCCCTATCTGGCGGACGTTGCGCGCCTGGAGCGGCTGCAAGTCGAGGCCTGCCACGCCGCCGACGCCCAGCCCATGAGTGGGGAACGAATCGTGGAGGTGCTGTCATCCCCCACACTCGCCGCGCATCTGAAGATCGGCCTTCATCCGTCCCTGCGCCTGCTGCAATCGCCCTTCGCCGTGGTCGCGGTCTGGGCCGCCCATCAGCAAGAGCCTCCCGTGCCGTTCGAGCCGTACTCTGCGCAAAACGCCCTGGTACTGCGCCATGGCTTCGACGTGGAAGTGCTGGCGATCAGTCACGCTGCCCATGGTTTCATCACGGCCCTGCAACAGGGCCTGTCGCTGACCGCTGCCATCGAGACCGCGGTGGAGCGCCACACCGACCTCGACGTGGAACAGACCCTGGCGAGGCTCATCCGCTACCAAGCCATCACTTATCTCTTACCTGAGCAGGTCACCCAATGAACGCTCTGATTACCGCTTTCATTCAATGGCTGGAGAAAATTCCCCACAGCCTGATCGCCTTCGTTGGGCGTTTTTCCATCGCCGCGGTGTTCTGGAAATCCGGCCAGACCAAAATCGAGGGCCTGGCCATCGACCTGTTCGACGGCACCTTCCAGATCGGCCTGCCACATCTGGCGGACTCAACCATTCCCCTGTTCAAAAGCGAATACGCCCTGCCGCTGCTGTCGCCCGAGCTGGCAGCGCATCTGGCGGCCGCTGCCGAACATGTGTTCCCGGTGCTGATTCTGCTGGGACTGGCGACACGTTTCTCGGCGATGGCCCTGTTGGGCATGACCTTGACCATTCAGTTGTTTGTCTACCCGGACGCCTATCCGACCCACGGCACCTGGGCGGCGGTATTGCTCTACCTGATGGCGCGCGGGCCGGGGGTGTTGTCCATCGATCATCTGATCGCCAAACGCTACGCCCATTGAGACTAAAAATTCCTGTGGGAGCATCCGGTGGACGGGTTATCGTTGAAGCCGATCCAACGCCTCACCACTGCGCTTGAACCAATCAATCAAATAGTCGGCCAGCACCTGGGTGCGCTTGGGCAACCCGCCCTGATACGGATGCACCAGGTACATCGGCATGCGCCGGGTCTGGTACTCGCGCAGCACCCAGCGCAGGCGGCCGTCAGCCAATTCTTCCTGCAGCAGGTACGACGGCAGCCGGGCGATTCCGGCGTCGGCCAGGGCCGCCTTTTTCAACAGGCTGTAGTGGTTGCTGGCGAACGGCCCCGACACACGGACCCGCAGCAGTTCGTGTTGCTGGTGATAAAGCCATTCTTCCCGCCCGCTGTAGTGGCTGTTGAGCAGACAGCGATGTTCGGCCAGGGCCTGGGGGGTCTGGGGTTCACCGTATTGATCGAGGTAGGCCGGGCTGGCGCAGGTCATTTCGTGCCAGGCCAGCAGAGGGCGAGCCACCAATCGCTCATCGATGGCGGCATCGGAACGAATCGCCAGGTCGAAGCCATCGCGGGTCAGGTCGCGGTAGCCGTTGTAAAGCTCCAGCTCGATCTGCACGTTGGGGTAAGTGCGCGCGAACTCCGTCAGCAGCCCTTCAAAGAAGGTTTCGCCCAACGAAACCGGAACCGTCATCCGCACCGGCCCGGAAATATCGTCCTTCAACCGAGCCAATGCCTGACGCGCCCTTTCCACCTGTACCAACAGCGCCTGGGCCTGAGGCAACAACGCCGCGCCGGCCGCCGTGAGGCTCAAGCGTCGTGTGGTGCGCTGCAGCAATACCACGCAAAACCGACTCTCCAACAAGCTGATGCGTTTGGACAACTGGCCCTTGCTGCAACCCAACTGCTGGGCCGCCAGGGTGAAGCTGCCAGCCTCCATCAACACGGCAAACGCCGCCAGATCATCCATCTCGCTCATCGGATTGTTTCCAAATGAAAACCAAAGGTTGCCTATTAGCACGATTATCAATGAAAAGAACCTCTCTAGACTGAAAACTCATTCAACCCATTGAGGAACAGCCCATGAAAATCCTGTTGATCGGCGCCAACGGCACCATCGGTTCGGCCATTGCCAACGAACTGTCGCCCCGCCACGAAATCGTGCGGATTGGCCGCCACAGCGGTGAATTGCAGGTGGATATCAGTGACAGCGCCTCGATCCGCGCCCTGTTCGAAAAGACCGGGCGTTTCGATGCCCTGGTCTGCGCAGCGGGCAATGTCACCTTTGCGCCCCTGGGCGAGATGACCGAAGACAGCTTCGCCCTGGGCTTGCAAGACAAGTTGATGGGCCAGGTCAACCTGCTGCTGATCGGCCGTGAATTCGCCAACGACGGCGCGTCGTTCACCTTCACCACCGGCGTGCTCAGCCACGACCCGATCAAGAGCGGCGCGTCGGCGGCCCTGGTCAACGGTGCCCTGGACAGTTTCGTGCGTGCGGCGGCAATCGAGTTGCCCCGGGGCCTGCGTGTCAACTCGGTGAGCCCGAACGTGCTGCTGGAAGCCATGGACAAGTACGCGCCTTATTTCCGCGGCTTCAAACCCGTTCCCGCAGCGGATGTGGCATTGGCCTACGCCAAGAGCGTCGAAGGCCTACAAACCGGTCAGACCTTTCACGTGGGCTGACACCCCTTGTGATGCAGGATCAGTCTGAGTAACGTGGCGGCACTTGTCTGGAGACCCAATGATGCGTGCCGCTCGCTCCCTGCTGTTTGTCGCCCTCCTGCCGCTCTTTGCCGGCTGCCAATTGCTCGACGCCCCGCGTCAGAGTGCCTCCCACGCCGACCAGACGCGCATGCAGGGCGAACTCACAGCGGCCGATGGCAAGCTGGTGTTCCAGCCGTGCCAGGAACAGCGCCGCTACATCGTCAACGACAGCGGTGGCACCAGTGTGCTGCAACAGGCCGCCAGCCTGGCCGACGAGCGGGGCAAGCTGTTTGCCGATGTGCGCGGCCGTATCGTCTCCAGCACGGCGGCCGGTACCGACAGCCAATTGGACCTGGAGCAGCTGTATCGCCTGGAGCGCTCGGGCACTGCCTGCGATGACGGAGATTTCAGATTGTTGATCCTGCGCGCCGCCGGCCATGGCCCCGAGTGGAGCCTCAAGGCCAGCGGCAAGGGCCTGGTGCTCGAACGTGAGGGTCAACCACCGCTGGCGGTGCCTTACATGGAGGAGCAACTGGGTGATGGCCGCGTCAACCTCAGCACCGAGGCCAACGGCCAGAAGGTCGAGCTCTGGGTCGCCCCCCAGCGCTGCGTCGACAGCGTCACTGGCAGCGTGCAACACATGAGCGCCGAGCTGCGGGTCAACGGTCAGGTCCAGCGCGGCTGCGCCTACTTCGGTGGTGCGCGCAACGACTGATTCGCCGCTTTTGGCTTATAATCGCCGGTTCACGCCCTGGCGCAGTTGTGCGCCCCGCGAACCGGACCCCGTCATGTTACGAATCACCGAACTCAAGCTGCCGATCGACCATCCCGAAGAAGACTTGCGCCCTGCCATCGTGCAGCGCCTGGGCATCGCCAGCGATGACCTGCTCGACTTCACCTTGTTCAAGCGCAGCTACGACGCTCGCAAAAAGTCCTCCGAACTGTGCTTTATCTACACCATCGACCTGACGGTGCGCGATGAAGCCAGCCTGCTGCGCAAGTTCGCCGATGACCGTAACGTCAACGAAGCACCGGATGTCAGCTACAAAGTGGTCGGCCAGGCGCCGGCAGACCTGAGCGAGCGGCCGATCGTGGTCGGCTTCGGCCCGTGCGGGATCTTCGCCGCCATGTTGCTGGCGCAGATGGGTTTCAAGCCGATCGTCCTTGAGCGCGGTCCGGAAGTCCGCCAGCGCACCAAGGACACCTGGGGCCTGTGGCGCAAAAGCGTGCTCAACCCCGAATCCAACGTGCAATTCGGCGAGGGCGGCGCGGGGACGTTCTCCGATGGCAAGCTCTACAGCCAGATCAAGGATCCCAAATTCCTTGGCCGCAAGGTCCTGCACGAATTCGTCAAGGCCGGTGCGCCAGAAGAAATTCTCTACGTCAGCAAGCCGCATATCGGTACGTTCCGTCTGACAGGCGTAGTGGAAAACATGCGTGAGCAGATTCGCGCCCTGGGCGGTGAAGTGCGCTTCCAGCAGCGAGTCACCGACGTGCTGATCGAGGATGGCCAACTGGTCGGCGTCGAGTTGGCCGGCGGTGAACAGATTCATTCCAGGCATGTGATCCTGGCCCTGGGCCACAGCGCCCGAGACACCTTCCGCATGCTCCACAGCCGCGGCGTATACATGGAAGCCAAGCCGTTCTCGGTGGGTTTCCGTATCGAACACCCGCAATCGCTGATCGACAGTGCGCGCCTGGGCAAGTACGCCGGCCACCCGAAACTCGGCGCCGCCGACTACAAACTGGTGCACCACGCCAAAAACGGACGCTCGGTGTACAGCTTCTGCATGTGCCCGGGCGGCACCGTGGTGGCCGCGACTTCCGAGCCGAACCGCGTCGTGACCAACGGCATGAGCCAGTATTCGCGCAACGAGCGCAACGCCAACTCCGGCATCGTCGTCGGCATCACCCCGGAAGTCGATTATCCGGGCGGCCCGCTGGCGGGGATCGAGTTGCAGGAGCGCCTGGAGTCCCATGCGTTCGTGCTTGGCGGCAGCAACTACGAAGCCCCGGCGCAACTGGTGGGCGATTTCATCGCCGGCAAGCCGTCTACGGCACTGGGCAGCGTCGAACCGTCCTACAAGCCAGGCGTTTCCCTGGGCGACCTGGCCCTGGCCCTGCCGGACTTTGCCATCGAAGCCATCCGCGAAGCCCTGCCCGCATTCGAGAAACAGATTCGCGGCTATTCGCTGCATGACGCCGTGCTGACCGGGATCGAAACCCGCACCTCGTCGCCACTGCGCATTACCCGCAACGAAACGCTGCAGAGCCTGAACGTCAAGGGTCTGTTCCCGGCCGGTGAAGGCGCCGGTTACGCGGGCGGAATCCTGTCGGCGGGCGTGGACGGGATCCGGATTGCCGAGGCAGTGGCGCGGGATATCCTCGGCCTCGAAGCCTGACACTAACTTCCCGTGGGAGCGGGCTTGCTCGAAGGCGGAGGGTCAGTCAGCCCTTATTTGACTGATCCACCGTCTTCGCGAGCAAGCCCGCTCCCACAGGAAGGTCTCAGTGTTTTCAGATATTGGCTCGCAACACATTCTCTGGCAGCGCCTCACCCCGCTCCACACTCGCCGCCACGGCCTCCATCAACCCACTCAACTCATACCCCTGGGCCTTGAGCCACGCAGGATCGTAATAGGTCGTGGCATAGCGCTCGCCGCCGTCACACAAAATCGCCACGATCGACCCCGACTCCCCCGCTTCCACCATCTGCCTCGCGGCGATCAACGCACCGATCAGGTTGGTGCCGCTGGAGCCACCGACCCGTCGTCCCAAACGCTGGGCCAGGTAGTGCATGGCCGCCAGTGACAGGGCGTCCGGGACCTTGACCATCGCATCGATGACTTTGGGCAAAAACGACGCTTCGACCCGTGGCCGGCCAATGCCTTCGATCCGCGAGCCGCAATCCAGGCGCAGGCTGGCATCGCCGCTGCGGTAGTAGTCAAAGAACACCGAACGCTCGGCGTCGGCACACAGCACACGGGTGCCGTGCTGGCGATAACGCACGTAGCGCCCCAGGGTGGCCGTGGTGCCGCCGGTGCCGGGGCTGGAAATCAACCAGCTTGGCTCCGGATGCTGCTCGAAGCGCATCTGCTGGAAGATCGATTCGGCAATGTTGTTATTGGCCCGCCAGTCCGTGGCGCGCTCGGCATAGGTGAACTGGTCGATGAAATGCCCATCATGTTCACGGGCCAGGCGCTCGGACTCGGCGTAGATCTGCGTAGGGTCATCCACCAGATGGCTCTGGCCGCCATAGAAGGCGATCTGTGCGATTTTTTCCCTGGAGGTGGTCGCCGGCATCACCGCAATGAACGGCAGGCCCAGCAGCCTGGCAAAGTAAGCCTCCGAAATCGCGGTCGAGCCGCTGGAGGCTTCGATCACCGGCGCACCAGGCTTGAGCCAGCCGTTACACAAGGCGTAGAGGAACAGCGAGCGGGCTAGTCGATGCTTGAGGCTGCCGGTGGGATGGCTGGATTCATCCTTGAAGTACAGCTCGATGCCCGGCAACCCAGGCAGCGGCAGCGGGATCAGGTGGGTATCGGCACTGCGCTGGAAGTCAGCCTCAATGATGCGAATCGCTTCGCGCGCCCACTGATGGTGGTCATTCATGGTGTGTTCTCACTGGATCGGTTCGACGCGGGGAAACCTGATGCTCATACAGGCGCGACTTTGGTCTCGGAAAAACCAGTCACAAGCTTAGGAAAAAACCGACATCGCGCACAGGTACAGCTAAGGTCCAATATGCGCCGTAACTGCCAGACCGCGCCGTACAGGCGTTGTAACGTCATATAACAAAAAAGAATATAACTTTTGTTTTAACAACTAACAGTACGGGTTAGGGTGTGCCATCTTTTTGATTCGATGAATGGAGAGCGATCGTGGCTCTACGTAATTCTCTGACACGCTTTTTCCAGCTGGAAGCAGCCAGCGGCCTGCTGCTGATCGCCGCCGCCGTACTGGCCTTGGCCATCAATAATTCACCTCTTTCCTGGCTCTACAACGGCTTGCTGGACACGCCGGTGGTGGCCCAGGTCGGGGCGTTGAAAATCGCCAAACCATTGTTGCTGTGGATCAACGACGGCCTGATGGCGATGTTCTTCCTGCTCATCGGCCTAGAGGTCAAGCGCGAGGTCCTCGGCGGACAGTTGTCGAAACCGTCGCAAATCGTCTTGCCGGGTGCGGCGGCGATTGGCGGCATGGTGGTGCCGGCACTGATCTACTGGTTCCTCAACCGTGACAATCCGGCCGCCCTCGCCGGCTGGGCGATTCCGACGGCCACCGACATTGCATTTGCCCTTGGCGTGCTGGCCTTGCTGGGCAAGCGGGTGCCGGTGTCGCTCAAGCTGTTCCTGATGACCCTGGCGATCATCGATGACCTGGGCGCCATTATCATCATCGCGATCTTTTACTCCGGCGCCCTGTCCAGCCTGTCGCTCATACTGGCAGCCGCCTGCATCGCCGCGCTGGTGGCGTTGAATCGAATGGGCGTGGTCAAGCTCGGGCCCTATATGGTGGTCGGCCTGATTCTTTGGGTGTGCGTACTCAAGAGCGGTGTCCATGCCACCCTGGCCGGGGTGACCCTGGCATTCTGCATTCCGCTGCGCACGAAAAACGCCGAGACTTCGCCACTGCTGACCCTGGAACATGCCCTGCATCCCTGGGTGGCCTACGGCATCCTGCCGCTGTTCGCCTTCGCCAACGCCGGCCTGTCCCTGAGCGGCGTCACCGTCGAGAGCTTCACCCATCACGTGCCAATGGGCATCGCCATCGGCCTGTTGCTGGGCAAGACCGTTGGCGTCTTCGGCCTGACCTGGCTGGCGGTGAAAATCGGCATCGCCAGCCTGCCCCTTGGTGCCAACTGGGGCCAGGTATTGGGCGTGGCAATCTTGTGCGGTATTGGGTTCACCATGAGCCTGTTCGTCGGCTCCCTGGCGTTCGAGCCGGGTGTGAGTGACTACGCCGGCATGGACCGGATGGGGATTCTCACGGGTTCGATATTGGCGGCTTTGTTGGGTTACGCGGTGACAGCGGCGGCCAGTCGCAAGCAGCCTGCATTGCCAAGCTGACTCCTGGCTGCCTGAGGGGTGTGTATATCCATTGCTGCGGTAACGGCTACTTAGGGTTCCGCCCTTACGGCCATCCCTTTCAAGGTCTTTTCGTTTTGGCGGCCTTGATTACCCGGTCCGTTGAAACATGTGCATGCACCGCAGTGCCTTGCACCCATGTTTTGGGTTTAGGCACCTTGGGGCCCCGGGGATTTTTCGCAACTTGTTTTGGTTGGATGTTTCTGGCCAGTTCCAACAAGCGCTGGGCCAGTTTTTCCAGAGGTATGACGGGAAAACATTCCGAGGGCAGCGCAATTTGCAGGCCTTCATAACCACTCCGGACCTGAACCGCCAAGTGATAGGTTGAGGCTTCCCAGCCGGCAGGCTGGGAAGCCTGATGAGCTTGCTCGACGCTTCGTTTGAGTACGGCCAGGACGTTGTAGGCCAACACCGCAGTAGTGAACCCGAGCAATGCAGCCTTTGGGCTACCAAGGGTTTCGATTTCACTTTCCAGGATTGTTTCCAGTCGCTGGAACATGCCTTCAATGCTCCAGCGGCGGCGATAGAGTTCCGCGATCTGCTGCGCGCTGACGCTTTCAGGCAGGTTGCTCCAGAACATCAAGCTGCTGTCACCCGAGTCTGTTGGCGA
This sequence comes from Pseudomonas viciae, assembly GCF_004786035.1. Classification (NCBI taxonomy): domain Bacteria; kingdom Pseudomonadati; phylum Pseudomonadota; class Gammaproteobacteria; order Pseudomonadales; family Pseudomonadaceae; genus Pseudomonas; species Pseudomonas viciae. The sequence goes on along the minus strand of NZ_CP035088.1, from coordinate 1,402,351 downwards.
ATGAAGCGTCAGTTCGACACGCCGACACTGATAACCGCCTCTGACCTGAATGATCTGCTCACGCACAGTGCCCGCGCCCACAGGCACGGGTTCTTGCCAATGACCCTCTTGAATCAAGCGCGGATGCTTGGCTTGTTGACGAATGACAAAGGAGGTTTTGACCTGTTCGCAAGCCTCCATGACCGGGAGCGTGCAATAGAGTCGATCAGCCAGCCACACCTGGCCCGGCTCGGCATCGGCCAAGAGAGGCAGCACACAAACACGCTCGCTTGCGTAGGCATCTTCACATGCCTGCAGGTCGATGACTTGATCCAGGTCGGGGTCGTAGACAACCACCGAAAACCCGGGCCGAGCGGCGCCGCGCTCGTGGCGTAAAGCCCCCAGTCGTTTCTCAGTGGATGCCAAGTGATTACCGTCCACCACCCGAACCTGCCAACCCGGCAACATCGTCGTGCAACCCAACTCCTTGATGGTTGGAGCCAGGCGCTGCGCACAGCCCGTGACCAGGGCGCGCAACAAAGCTGGCTCGGTACGACTGATCTTGTCGTAGAGGGCCGCCAGGCTGACAGGAAGATCTTCCAGTTGCCGCGCCGCGGCGTGCAGGGATGGCTTCAAACCCAATGAAACAAGGGACATCAGCTTGATGATGGTCGAGAACAGTAGCTCACGAGAATACTGCCGTTGCCGATGTTCTTCGAAGACCTGATCGACCCACTCAGGGGCAATAGCGTGCTCCAGCGCCAATTTGGCCATAACGCTGGCAGGTGCTTTTTTCTCGAAACGCGCTAGAACATCGGCCCACATCGTTCTGGTATCCCTGATAGAAACTTCAGGGGATTTTACCTAAGACCTTGAAAGGGGTGGCCCTTACGGCGGCTCATTTTTGAAGAGTGTGTACGGACCGGACACATGGTTGACGGGTGTGCGGGGACATGGTGGACACTTTCCAGCGAGCCAATTTCGCCGGAAAGCCATCATGCCTTGGACTACGAGAGACGCCATGAGCCTGAAAGAGGATTTCGTTGCCTTAGCACGGCAAACCCAACATCCATGCGACTGAACCACCGCCATGGCGAGCAAGCTCGCTCCTACAGGAGAAACGCGACCCCACCCAGAACCAGGTCGGCTATCAGGCCGCCTCGCGGTGGACGTTGATCTCGGGCGCCCCATTAACCACGCTGGCTGAACGAAGGCATTGCGCAGTGGGCAACCCGGCATGGATGCCGGGTTAGCCGCGCTGGGCCATGGATGGCCCTTCGCGGCGGCCCCACGGAGCAATGCCTTCGTTCAGGCATGCCGAGCCCAGGCGAGGCACCGAGTGGTGGGGCAAAAGCGTTTTGGTTACTTTTGCGCTTCTCAAAAGTGACCCGCTGTAAGAGCGGAACCATAAGCAGCCGTTACCGAAGAAACGGATATGTACGCCGCCCCCCGAAACGAAGCCATAAAAAACGGCGCCTTCCGTCCAGGAAAAGCGCCGTTTCAAAGCAATTCCAGCTTAGTGCGATACGCGACTCGTGCCGCCCACAGTGGAGATACGAACCCGCTCACCCACACGGAACACCTCGTTCTCCTGCACCTGCTGCACATAGGCACGCATGCTGCCGTCATCTTCGCGAACGGTGATTTCCACGCCCTGGGTGCGGGTCAGGCCTTCTTCGGTTGCCGAACCAATCAGGCCACCGGCCACCGCGCCAATCACCGCGGCGACGATGCTGCCACGGCCACCACCGATCGCGCTGCCGCCTACACCACCGACCACTGCACCGGCCGCACCGCCGATTGGGGTCTTGGTGCCTTCGATCTTGACCGGACGCAGGGATTCGATGGTCCCCATGCGGATCGTCTGCACGCGACGCGCTTCGTCACGGGAGTAGGAGTCACCGGTCAGGCTCGACTGACAGCCAGTGAGCAACATCGCCATCGTGGAAAAGGAAGCAACCAGCAAAACAGACTTACGCATAGCATCAACTCCAAAAGACAGGGATTCATTAAACTCCGCAGCTTGACGCCTGTCACGGCCCCGCTGGGATAAAATTGCTTTCATTCAGGTGGGATACAGGCGCACCCGAAAAATTCACCAAACAGTAGCGCCAATTTCGGAAACCTGCGTCATCACCCTGGGATTTTTCATGGATTATTTCATCATCGTCGCGACCACCGTGGCCGGTCTGTACTTCCACTGGTGGCTGTACGTGCGAATCAAACGCTGGATAGACCGCGACCTGGCACTGTCGCTGGCGGGGCGGGATGAGCAGAAAAAAACCTACATGCTGCAGCAACTGGCCCGCGCCAAGGAGCAAGGCATCAAACGTCGGGACCTGCCGCAATGGCTTCAAACCGCTGCGGCAAATTATCCCGAGACTAAGGCGCCAGACGCTCACGAATCCAGTTCGCCCCTTGCAGGCGGTAGTTGAGGCGATCGTGCAGGCGGCTCGCGCGCCCCTGCCAGAATTCGATGCGCTCAGGCAGCAAGCGATAACCGCCCCAGTGCTCCGGGCAGTGGGGTTGGTTGTCGTTGAAGCGCTGTTGCGTAGCCTTGAGCAAGTCTTCCAGCTCACCGCGCCCAGCAATCACCCGACTCTGGGGTGAAGCCCAGGCGCCGAGACGGCTGCCCAGCGGCCGCACCTGGTAATAGGCGTCCGATTCCTGCGCCGTGACCTTCACCACTGTGCCCTCGATGCGCACCTGGCGCTCCAGGGTCGGCCAGAAAAACGTCATGGCCGCAAAAGGATTGCCTGCCAGCTGCTGGCCCTTGGCACTGTCGTAGTTGGTGAAGAACGTGAAGCCCTGGGCGTCCAGCCCTTTGAGCAGCAGGATCCGGCAATGAGGGCGCCCGTCGGCATCCACTGTCGCCAGGGTCATGGCGTTGGCCTCCACCGGGGCCTGCTCGGTTTTCACCGCATCGGCGAACCATTGGTGGAACAGCGCGAACGGCTCGGCCGGGGCTTGTGCCTCGGTCAGGCCGTCGCGGGTGTAGTCGCGGCGCATATCAGCCAGCGATTGGGTCATGGCGCGTTCCTTGTGGTTAGCCCATCACTGTTTGGGGGTATCGGCCGCCGCGACTTTTTTGGTATCGGTGGTGGCTTTGGCCGGTTGGGGTTTCTTCGCCGGAGTTGCTTTGGCCGGGGCTTTTTTCGCAGGCGTCTTGGCAGCGGTTTTTTTGGCCGGGGCTTTTTTGGTGGTCGAAGCGGTTGCTTTCTTGACCACAGGCGCTGGAGCCGGAACTGCCGGCTTCACGTCCTGGACGGCCACCATTTTCACCGGCGCAGGGGCAGGCATGTTGTATTTGCTCAGCAGCGCAACCATGGTGTTGGCCGGCGTGACCAGCAATTCCACGCGACGGTTCAAGGCACGACCTTCCACGCTGTCGTTGGCCGCACGGGGGGCTTCCGCGCCCATGCCGCGCAGCATCAGGCGATCACGTTGCAGGCCGCTGAGACGGAAAATCGCCGCCACGGACTGGGCACGTTCCTGGCTGAGTTTCAGGTTGGCCGGCGCCGCGCCCGAGGTGTCGGCATGGCCCAGGACCAGCACCGCAGTCTTCGGGTCGGCTTCGAGGATCTTCGCCACGCGGGTGAACGGGCCGAGGGTCACGGGCAGCAGCATCGCAGGACGGTCCGGGTTGAAAGAGCCGTCCACCGGCGCGGTTACCACCAGCACATTGTCGCGACGCTCAAGTTCAAGCTTGCTGTCCTTGATAGCGGTACGCAATTTCGGCTCGTAATCGTCGAGCCAGGCCTGGGTGACTTTCGGGTCGGGCATCGGCACCGCCTTGGCGGTTTCCTGATCCTTGCCGCCGAACGGCCACCACCACTTGCCGTTGCTTTCGGCTTCGGCCTTGGCAACGGTTGGCGCCTTGGCTTCAGGCTTGTCTTGAGGCTTGAGGGCATCTTTCTTCGCGACGTCAGCAGCGTCATCGGAAGAGAACGGCCACCACCAGTGCGTAGCGCTCTCGGCCTTGGCTTGCGGGGCGACGGCGGCCGGTTTCAGGGGTGCTACCGGTGTCGTTTCCTTGGCCGCGACCTTGTCGGAAGAGCCGAACGGCCACCAGCTACTGCCGCCCTCGGCATCATTTTGTGGTGTTTGTGCGCAACCAGTGATAGCGAAGCACAGCGCCAGAGCGAGAGTTTTATTCGATGACATTGGATATCCACAAAATGATGTAAATGAAAAAACAAAAGACCATGTTCGGGCCACATAAACAGACGCTTGGAAACTGAAAAGGACACGAGGTTCCTGTGCCCACTGCCTTCAATGGCGTTTTACAGACAAGTGGCAAGCACCCTCGCGAGGTTCTGCGCGCGCGGGTCCATCAACACGTAAGGCCCGAGGGTGTTTGTCACGAAACCGAAAGCCACATCATGTTCCGGATCGGCAAACCCGATGGAGCCCCCCGCCCCCGGATGGCCGAATGCCCGTGGGCCGAGGCCGTAGGTTGCGTTCGGTACATCCGGCTGGTCGAGCATGCAACCCAGGCCGAAACGGGTCCGGGTCAACAGTGTCTTGTCCTCGCCGAGGCTGTGCTGACGAGTCAGTTCGTCGAGCATTTCGCCTTCCAGCAGGCTGCCGTCCAACAGACCGGCGTAGAACCCCGCCAGGCTGCGGGCGTTGCCGTGGCCGTTGGCCGCCGGCTGCTGCATGCGCCGCCACTCCGGCTTGTTGGTGCTGGTCATGATCGACGGCGGGTTGGTGAAAGCCCGGGTGGTCATGGCCGTGGGTTCGCGCATCGTCACCTGCAGCAGGCGCTGGGCCGCCGCATCGCCGACGTTGCCTTTGCCACGGGCGATGTGGGCCACGCGATGAAACTCTTCATCGGCCAGGCCAACGTGAAAATCCAGGCCCAACGGCTTGGCGATGCGGGCCACGATGGACTCTCCCGGGCCACGACCATCAGCCCTGCGCAGCAACTCGCCGACCAGCCAGCCGTAGGTGATCGCGGCGTAGCCGTGGCCCTCGCCCGGTGTCCACCAGGGTGTTTCAGCGGCCAGGGCATTGACCATGGTCTGCCAGTCATAGAGCGCTTCGGGCGCCAACAGCTCATGCAGCGCCGGTAACCCGGCCTGATGACAGAGCAACTGGCGCAGGGTGATGGATTGCTTGCCGGCTGCGGCAAACTCAGGCCAATATCGGGCGACCGGGGCATCCAGTTGCAACTTGCCCTCGGCCACCAATTGCAGGGCGGTGACGGCGGTGAACGTCTTGGTGCAGGAAAACAGATTGGCGATGGTGTCGCTGTGCCAGGCCTCGCTGCCATCCTTGTCGGCGGTCCCGGCCCACAGATCGATGACGGTTCGGCCACCGACTTGAATGCACAACGCCGCGCCGCGCTCTTGAGGATCATCGAACAGCGCCGCGAAGGCTTCACGCACCGCCTCGAACTGAAGCTCATAATGGCCTTGAATCTGCACCCGCAACTCCTTTGAAACAAACACTTTTTAAAGTGACTGGCATTGTTTCAGCCATTCAGGCTTTTGGGAACCGCCGCGAGACGGCTGGCTAAGCCTGGCCCCCTGTGGCAAGCCTGCTCCCACAAATACATGGCTTCGCTACACAATCGCAGCGACCTCAGGAAATCTCCCGCCGAAACGGCGGCAACGCGTTGAGGATCGCCTTGCCGTAGCGTTGGGTTACCAGCCGCCGGTCGAGCAAGGTGATGGTGCCGCGATCCTCTTCGGTACGCAGCAACCGACCGCAGGCCTGGACCAGTTTCAGCGAGGCGTCCGGCACGGAGATTTCCATGAAGGGGTTGCCACCACGGGCTTCGATCCACTCGGCCAGCGCAGCTTCCACCGGGTCGTCCGGGACCGAGAACGGGATCTTGGCGATCACCACGTGCTCACAATAGGCACCGGGCAAGTCCACGCCTTCGGCAAAACTCGCCAGGCCGAACAGCACGCTGGAATCCCCGCCGTCGACTCGCGCCTTGTGCTTGTTCAGGGTTTCCTGTTTTGACAGGTTGCCCTGGATGAACACCTGTTTGCGCCAGTCACGGTCGAGGCCATCGAACACGTCCTGCATCTGTTTGCGCGAGGAAAACAGCACCAGGGTACCCCGTGAACCTTCCACCAATTGCGGCAGATCGCGGATGATCGCGGCGGTGTGGGCGGCGGCGTCCCGTGGGTCGGCCTTGAGGTCCGGCACCCGCAGCACCCCGGCATCGGCGTGATGGAACGGGCTCGGGACCACGGCGGTCACGGCTTTCTTCGGCAAGCCGGCGCGCATGCGAAAACGGTCGAACGTGCCCAGGGCGGTCAACGTCGCGGACGTCACCAAGGCACCGTAGGCTACGTTCCACAAGTTGCGGCGCAGCATTTCCGCGGCCAGGATCGGGCTGGCATTGACCTCGATGTCGAACAACGAACCGCTCTCGGCCAGGGTCAACCAACGCGCCATTGGCGGATTGTCTTCCGGGTCCTCGGCGGTGAAGGCCGTCCACAACTCCCAATTGCCCTGGGAGCGGGACAACAAACTGCCAAACAGCGGATACCATTCCTCGGCCTGGTTGCTGGCGATACCGATATTGACCTCGCCATCCATGCCTTCCTTGAGCAGGTCGGTCAGGCGGGTGAACAGATCGGTCAAGCGGGCAAAACCCTTCTTGAGCTCGATGCCCATTTCGCGCATGTGCTCAGGAATCACCCCGCCAACAAAACGATGGCGCGGCCGCTCGCGGCCCTCGACGTCTTCGCCAGGCTTGAAATCGGCCACTTGCTCGCAAGCGGTGAACATGAACTGCTGGTTCGTCTTGATTTCCCGCGCCAGCTCCGGCACTTGCTCGATGAACTTGCCCAGGTCACCCGGCAACGGATGCTGGGCCAGCAGCTTGGTGAGGTTCTTGGCGGTGGTTTCCAGCCAGTCGGCGGTGGACCGCAGGCGGGTGTAATGGGCGAAATGGCCGATGGCCTTGTCCGGCAGGTGATGGCCTTCATCAAACACGTAGATCGTGTCACGCGGGTCCGGCAGCACTGCGCCACCGCCCAAAGCCAGGTCGGCCAGCACCATATCGTGGTTGGTGACGATCACGTCAACCTTGCCCATGCCTTCGCGAGCCTTGTAGAAGGCGCACTGGCCGAAGTTCGGGCAATGACGGTTGGTGCACTGGCTGTGATCGGTGGTCAAGCGCGACCAGTCGGCGTCTTCCAGGGCCGTGGACCAGCTGTCGCGGTCGCCGTCCCACTTATTGCCGGCCAGCTTCTCGATCATGCTGGTGAACAGCTTCTGGCTGGCCTCATCGACTTCGATCTTGAAGCCTTCTTCCTCGAACAGCTGGGCGGTGGCGGTCTGCGCCTGGCCTTCCTGCAGCAACATGTCGAGCTTGGACAGGCACATGTAGCGCCCACGGCCCTTGGCCAGGGAGAAAGTGAAATTCAGCCCGCTGTTGCGCATCAGGTCAGGCAAGTCCTTGAACACGATCTGCTCCTGCAGGGCGATCGTGGCCGTGGCGATCACCAGGCGCTTGCCGGCGGCCTTGGCAGTAGGGATCGCCGCCAGGCTGTAGGCCACGGTCTTGCCGGTACCGGTGCCGGCCTCCACCGCCACCACGGCGGGCTCGCCACTGCGCCGGCCTTCGTCGTCGGTGTCGATGTCGCCCAGGACTTTTGCCACTTCGGCAATCATCAGGCGCTGGCCATATCGCGGCTTGAGGCTCTTGGCTTCGAGAAAACGCGAATAGGCGCCCTGGATCGTGGTTTTGAGTTCGGTGCTGATCATGAATGTTCGGGCGCTAAAAACGCTGGATAAATTTTCAGTGGTTCGGATCGGCGGCTATCATACCCCGCTAATGAATCCTGCGCAGAACGGAGTAACCCAATGACACCCTTTGCCCTTGTCTACACCCTGCATTTACTGGCGGCCCTGGTCTGGGTCGGCGGCATGTTCTTCGCCTGGATGATCCTGCGTCCCGCCGCAATGACGGCCCTTGAAGGCCCTGCCCGGCTCAAGTTGTGGGTAGAAGTGTTTCAGCGTTTTTTCATTTGGGTCTGGGTGGCGGTGATACTTTTGCCGATCAGCGGTGTGGGCCTGATCCACATGCGCTTCGCCGGCTTCGAAACCGCACCGCGCTATGTGCAGGTGATGATGGGCTTGTATGTGGTGATGACCGCGCTGTTTATCCGTATCCAAGGCTTGCAACTGCCTTCGTTGCGTAGCGCTGTGGCTTCGCAGGATTGGCCGGCGGGTGCGGCGGTGCTGGGGAAGATTCGCAAACTGGTGGGGATCAATTTGCTGATCGGGCTGCTGGTGGTAGCGATTGGTGCGGCGCGACCGATGCTCTGAAGAAACTCTTCAGGTATCACACAGAACCTGTGGGAGCGGGCTTGCTCGCGAAAGCGGTGGGTCAGTCAACATTGATTAACCTGACACACCCTCTTCGCGAGCAACTCCGCTCCCACACTAGGGTCCGTCTACGCTTAGAACCGCTGCACCGTCACCGCTCCCGCCGCGCCGGCAGGCCCTGGCTGGCCATCGGCACCAGGGCGACCGCTTTTGCCACCGTCAGCGGTATAGACCAGGCAACCCTTGGCCTTGCCCCCGACCCCAGGCTTGCCACCCGGACCCGCCGCGCCACCGGCCCCGCCGTCCACCGCCACCTTGATCTGTTCGGCGGGATACTCGCGGGGCAGTTCGAGGCGCACCAGCGCCCCGGCCGCACCCGGTTGCCCGTCGCCGCCATTACTGCCGTCAGCACCGCGACCGGCTGAGCCCCAGGTGCAACCCGGAGCCTGGCCGTTGGCCCCGTCGAGGCCCACAAACCCTGGGGCGCCAGCACCACCACGGGCATCCACTGAAAACAGCGGCGCCTTCAAGGCATTGAAACGCAAGTTCAGATTGCGCCCCGGCCGGGCCGCCCTGGTATAGGTACCCGGTGCACCACGGGCAGTGATCTGGCTGCCGTCGGCCAATTCAGCCTGGACAACCTTCATCTCCAAAACCTGTTGCGCAGGCACGATGGCGATCCGCGCCTCGCGCCCCAGGTGCAACTGGCCGATGGACAATTCAGTGACGTTGGAAGGCACCAGCAAGGTGCCGTAATCGGCCACATCCAGCCGCTCCAGGGTCAGGCTGCTGGTGGTATTGGGCAGGCGCATGAGCGAATGGCTTTCTACCTGGAGCACTTGAGCCGAAGCCCACGGGCAGACGAATGCGACGAGCAGACACAATTTACGCATGGGAAGCCTCGGACGCGGTCGGGAGGGTTTGCAGGTGGAAGATGCCAAACAGCAGTACCCTGAGGCGATCGCGGCCAGGCGAGGGTCGGCCACGGAAGCTGGCCCTGAATAATAAAAGCTCCAGCAAATGCACCGCCAGCAGCAGCGCCCCGGCGAAGTTGACCAGCAGATGCAGCGGATGGACGAACGGTATGATCAGGTTGACCAGCACCACCAGCCAGAACAGCAGGGTCAACAAGCGCCCCAGCCCCCAAAACACCTTCATACGCCCCCCGATGAGTATTATTCTTTGGCCGCACAGTAACGGCTTGCGCGCAGGATAAGCCAGAGGCAAAGGCAAATTTAATTTACCGCCGGCCAGTGACCGCCGAACCGCACGCCTCGCGATCCGACGGCTCTGGCTCGGGCCTCAACGCTGAATATGCAGTTCGACCCGACGGTTCTGCGCCCGCCCGTCATCGGTCTCGTTGTCGGCCACCGGCTCGCTTTCACCCTTGCCTTCGCTGGTGAGTTTGTCCGGGGCCAGCCCCTGGGTCAGCAGATACTCCACGACGCTGCTGGCGCGCCGCTCGGACAACGCCTGATTGTAGGCATCGGTACCCACGCTGTCGGTATGGCCGACCACGCGGATACTGGCGACATTGGCATGACTCAATTTGCCCAGCAGCCCATCGAGCTGGCTTCGAGCCGCGGCGGTGAGATCGGACTTGTCGAAATCGAACAGCACCTTGCCGGCATCGTTGAGGGTGATGACTTCGCTCGCGGGGGCTTGAGGTTCGACCGGTGGGGCGCTGGCCGGGTATTGGGGCAGCGGGCAACCATGATGTTCGACGGGGGTATTGGCCGGCGTGTCGGGACAACGGTCGCGGCGGTCGAATACGCCATCGTCGTCTTCATCACCATCCTGGGCGTAGCAGATCAAGCCACCGCCCAGCAGCCCCAAAGCGGCGCCGCCAGCGGCCCAACCACTGCTTTCAATGGCTCCCAGGCCGCCACCGACAAGGCCACCAATCAGGCTGCAGATAGGCCAGGTGCGTTGATTAAGCGGTGCGCTGCCATCGCTGTGGGTGGCACAACCGGACAACAGACTGCTCGCCAGCAACACCGGTAAGGCAGCCCTGATTAGAACGTTCATAGTGAATGCTCCTGTGTCACCGGCCCATACCGGTCACACAGGAGTAAAGACCCGCATCCGCGACTGTACAAGCCGCGGATGACAAGGGTTTCAGCGATTTATCCGGATTTCCGTGCGGCGGTTCAGCGCGCGACCATCGGCGGTTTTGTTGTCGGCCACCGGCTGGCTCTCACCGGCACCGGACACCGAGACAAAGCTGGCGCGAGGTACACCTTGCTCGACCAGGTAGTGCACCACCGAATTGGCCCGTTTCTCGGACAACCGTTGGTTGTAGGCATCGCTGCCGACACTGTCGGTGTGGCCGGTGACCCGCAACTGCGTGGTGGATGTTTCCTGTTTCAGCCGGGTCGCAACGGTGCTCAGCACATCTTTATCGGCGGGAGTCAACGTGGCTTTGTTGAACTCGAAGTGCACATCGCGGATCACGATGGTTTCCTCCTGGACCACCACGGCCTCTGCAGCCATCGGCACCGGGGCGGGCGGCGGGCAGCCGTCAGCATCGACCTGCACGCCCTTCGGTGTGCCCGGGCACTTGTCGCGGCTGTCTGGCACACCATCGCCATCTTCATCGCCGTCACCGTGCACCCAGCAATAGGCCGCCGCCATGCCGCCAACGAACAACGCACCGCCGCCGGCCCAGGCAGTACTTTCGGTGGCGCCCAAGCCCGCGCCGATTACGCCGCCGACGGCCGCACAGGTCGGCCAGTCGGTTTTCTGCAAACCTGCGCAACCAGTCAACACACTGGTTAGCAGAACCAGGGGTAACGCTGTCCGAACTATGCTCATCGGGGTTTCTCCTTGAGGGATCGGCGTTGCGCCGATTCAGGGGAGTAAAGACCCGAGTTCGGATCTGCGCCAGCCTCAAGCAATCCCGGGTTTCGCCCCGTGTTTACGGCAGTTCGGCACGTTTAGGCGCAAACCGCTCTAGGCCATGATGTCCGGGCAGGCTATCGTGGTGGTTCTGACTGAGGAACTTCGATGACCGTTGCCATTTCTACGCGTACGCCCCAGCAAGCGCTGGCCGCCGTGCTTGATCGTTACGCCCCGCAAAAACTGCTGTTGATCGGTGCGAGCAGCTTTCCCGCACTCGAGGCGTTCCAGCAGGCGCATCCCGACACCGAAGTGGTCCATGCCGCCCCCGGCGCCTTGCCAACGGACGTGGCGGCGCGGCGTTTTGACCTGGCCCTGGCGCTCGATTGCCTGGAGCATTTGCCCAAGCGCGACGGTCTGAATCTGTTGGGTGGTATCCGCAATCTCAACGCCAGCCGTATCGCCGTGTTGGCGGACCTCAACGCCTGCGGCTGGCAAGAGACGGACTTTTTCTCCCTGGCCCTGCAAGCCAGCGAGCGATTCCAGCGCGAGGAGCAGGTGCTGACCCTGTTTACCTACGATCTGCTTGAATACAAACAAGTCCCCGACTGGCTCAACTCACGTTTTTGGGCTAACCCGGAAAATTTTGGAAAATACTGGTGGTAGCCGTGAACACAAGCATGAACACAACCATTTGCCCCTGCGGCAGTGGCAACCCATTGGACGCCTGCTGTGGCCATTACCACGACGGTCACCCGGCGCCTTGCGCCGAAGCCTTGATGCGCTCACGCTATAGCGCCTACGTGCTGGGGCTGGTGGATTACCTGGTGGCCACTACCCTCCCCGCCCAGCAGGATGGCCTTGACCGCCCGTCCATCAGCGAGTGGAGCGCCAACAGCACCTGGCTGGGGCTGGAGGTGGAAAGCAGCGAAGTGTTCGGAGGCCAACCAGAACATGCCTTCGTCACCTTCACGGCGCGCTGGCACGACGGTCAGGGCGAACACAGTCACCGCGAACAGTCCTCGTTCGTACAGAATGACGGCCGCTGGTACTTCATCGACCCCACCGTGCCCGTCAAGACGGGCCGCAACGACAGTTGCCCGTGCGGCAGCGGGCAAAAATTCAAGAAGTGCTGTGCAGGCTACTTCGCTCGTTGATTTCGGAAACGTCCGACGCTTGCTCCCTCCTCTAGGGGCTAGACTGGAATGAACCAGAGGCGTGGATATGACCTACTCATCACACTTGCTACGCATCACGTGCCTGCTGCTGTTCGTCGGGCTTGGCAGTTGCGCGTCCTGGCGAGGTGACGAGGCTCCCGAGCCGCAGGTGCACCTGGTCAAGGTCGAGGTGGTGCGGGCCCGGCTGCTGGAACAGAAATTCATGCTGCACTTTCGTGTCGACAACCCCGCCGACAGCGACCTGACCGTGCGCGGCCTGACGTACCGCATCCATCTGGGTGATTTGCTGCTCACCGAAGGCGAACATGAACATTGGTTCACCGTGGCCCCACGACACAGCGGCTATTTCAAGGTGCCGATCCGTACCAACCTGTGGCCGCAGGTGCGGGACGTGGTGAAATTGCTCGAAAAACCCCGGGAGCAGATCCCCTATCGTCTGGAAGGTGAGCTGGAAACCGGGATATTCATCGCTCACTACGTGCACCTGAAGCGCAATGGCGTGATAATCGCCGCCGATTTTATTGCGGAGTAACCCCGATGACCCAGCAACCCCACGTTCACGGCCCTGATTGCAACCACGATCATGACCATCACCACGAACATGACCACGGCCACGTCCACGGTCCGAACTGCGGCCACGCCCACCAGGAACCAGTGCGCAACGCCCTGAAGGATGTCGGCCGCAACGACCCTTGCCCATGCGGCAATGGCAAGAAATTCAAGAAGTGCCACGGGGCTTGAGGGTTCGGGTGGAAATTTTTTTCGCCTGCTAGAGCGTCATTGCGAGCAAGCTCGCTCCCACAGGGGAATTGCGGTAAAGCGATCTCTAATGATCGTCGCAGAATCAAAATGTGGTAGCGAGCTTGCTCCAGGCGGCGATCCGACGATGAGGCCGGCGCTGTTAGTACCTATCTATCAGCCCGCCTCCAGAATCCGCTTCACACTGACCACCGTCGCATACTCGCCGTGCAAGTTGCCCAGGGACATGGCATGCACCTCGCTGGCCGAACGGGCATTGCCGAAATAATCGGCCTTGTCGAAGGTAAAGCAGGCGTCCTCGGCCACCCAGGTGTCGAATCCCAGGTTGCCGGCCGTACGCGCCGTGGACTCCACCGAGTTGTGCGTCGCCACGCCGACGATCACCACTTGCCCGATCCCGGCCTTGCGCAGGTCTTCCTCCAGACGGGTGCCACTGAACGCATCCGGCACCTGCTTTTGAACCAACCACTCCCCAGCCACCGGTTCGAACCGCGGCTGAACTTCCACCCCCGACTGCCCCGGCCAAAACACCGAGTCCGGCGAGCGGGACAGGTGATGGACATGAATCACCGGTCGCGCCGTATGTCGCCAAAAAGCCAGCAATTCCAGCATGCGCAGCTCCGCCTCGGGGTTGTTGCGGGGGCCAAGCCTGGGGTGAAGGATGCCTTTTTGTTGATCGATGAGGATCAACGCTGCGTTTTCCTGAAGCTCCATGCCAGTTTTCTCATGCTCGTTCATTGGATTTGCCACACTTGAGCATCCCCTCTTCCTACAGGCAAGCCTTCGAACAAAACAGGGCCAAGACTTAATTTGTCGGTTTCATCGCCAAATCCACAAATAACCCTCGCCCCCGCTTGCGCGGCCCCCTCCTGCTCACTAACGTAGCGCCTTTATTGCTGCCACCCCCCTCCCGCAGGAGCTTTGCCATGGCCTCGCCAGCCTCTATTTCTTTTATTCCCCGGCTCGGCGTTGCCGCCGCAGTGGCCAGTGTGCTCGGTTTGAGCGGTTGTCAGGCCTGGAACACCCAGGACACTGTTGCGCCCACTTCCGGCGTGCAACCGCTCAAGGGGTTGGCGCAGAACGTCTCGGTTCGACGCAATGCCATGGGCATGCCGTTGATCGAGAGCAATAGCTTCCATGACGCCCTGTTCACCCTTGGCTACGTCCATGCCAGCGACCGTATCACCCAGATGGTGACCTTGCGCCTGCTGGCCCAGGGGCGATTGGCGGAAATGTCCGGTGCCGAACGGCTGGACGTCGACCGCTACATGCGTGCAGTCAACCTGAAGAAAAACGCCGATGAGCTGTACAAGGCCTCTTCTCCACGGCTCAAGCGCTTCTTCGAAGTCTATGCCCGCGGCGTCAACGCCTATCTGTTCCGATACCGCGACAAGTTGCCATCGGACCTGGCCGCTACCGGCTACAAACCCGAATACTGGAAACCGGAAGATTCGGCGCTGATGTTCTGCCTGCTGAATTTCAGCCAATCGGCCAACCTGCCGGAAGAAATCGCCAACCTGGTGCTGGCCCAGACGGTCACCCATGACAAACTCGCCTGGCTAAGCCCGTCCTATCCGGATGAACAACTGCCCATGGCAGAGGCCGACAAGCTCCAGGGTATTCGGCTCAACGGTCAAGTCCCGGGCCTGAACGAAATCAGCAAGGCCACCGGCCAGTTGACTGAACTGAACCTGTTGAACGGGGCATCTTCGAGCAACTGGGCCATCGCGCCGCAACGCAGCCGCAACGGCAAGAGCCTGCTGGCCAGCGACGGCCATGGGCCATTGAGCACCTCGTCGCTGTGGGTTCCTGTGCAGATCCGTGCCCCCAAGTACCAGGCGGCCGGGGTTTCCGTGGCGGGCATTCCGATGATTCTGGCGGGCTTCAACGGCAAAGTGGCCTGGAGCATGACCAGCGTACTGGGCGACAACCAGGACCTGTTCCTGGAAAAAATCCGTCGCCAGGGCAATGGCCTGTCCTACGAGGTCAACGGCAAATGGCAGCCAGTGATGGTGCGTAACGAAACCTACTTCATCAAAGGTCAGCGACCAATTCGTGAAGCGGTGTTCGAAACCCGTCATGGTCCGCTGCTCAACAGCGCCCAAGGCCCGGCCATGGCCAACGGTTTTGGTCTGGCGTTGCAGACGCCAAGCTTTGCCGACGACAAAACCCTGGACGCACTCTTCGACCTGTCCCGCGCGCAGAACGTCGAGAAAGCCTCGGATGCCAGCCGGGAAGTCCGCGCCCTGGCGGTAAACATGGTCTTTGCCGACGCCAGCCATATCGGCTGGCAAGTCACCGGTCGCTACCCCAACCGCCGCGAAGGCGAAGGCCTGTTGCCGTCGCCAGGCTGGGACGGTCGCTACGACTGGGACGGTTACGCCGACCCGATGCTGCACCCCTACGACCAGGACCCGGCCCAAGGCTGGCTCGGCACCGCCAACCAGCGGGTCATTCCCCACGGCTACGGCATGCAGTTGTCCAACTCCTGGGCCGCACCGGAGCGTGGCGAGCGCATGGCCGAACTGGCCGGCGCGGGCAAGCACGACAGCCGCAGCCTCAGCGCCATGCAATATGACCAGACCACGACCTTCGCGACCAAGCTCAAGAAAGCCTTTGAAGCCCCGGGCATGGCCCAGCCGCTCAAACTGGCGATCGAAGCCCTGCCGGTAGCGGATCGGGCCAAGGCCCGCGAGGCCTATACCCGTCTGATGGCGTTCGATGGCCGGCTCAGCCCGACCTCGGCCGACGCAGCGACTTATGAGTTGTTCCTGCAGGAAAGCATGAAGCAGATTTTCCTCGACGAGTTGGGCCCGCAAAGCAGCCCGGCGTGGAAAGCCCTGGTTGCCAATGGCCAATTGTCCTACTCGGCCCAGGCCGATCATCTGCTGGCTCGCGAGGACAGCCCTTTCTGGGACGACGTGCGTACGCCGCAGAAAGAAGACAAGGCGCTCATCCTGGCCCGAAGCCTGGCCGCGACCATCAGCGCCGGCGACAGCCTGTTGGGCGGTGATCACAAGGCCTGGCAATGGGGCAAGCTGCACCCATACACGTGGAAAAACAGCAGTGGCCAGATCGTGCGCGGACCGGTATCGGCCGGCGGCGACGCCACCACGCTCAACACCGCGGCGTTCGCCTGGGGCGAGGATTTCAACACCACCCTGGCGCCTGCGATGCGCTTTATCGTTGACTTTGGCCAGCCTGAACCGTTGATGATTCAAGGGGGTACAGGGCAGTCCGATAACCCGGCCAGTGCGAACTACGTCAATGGCCTCGATCCGTGGATCAAGGGGCAGTATCAGAACCTGCCCTTGCAGCCGCAGAACTTTGATCGGGCGTATGGCAAGACACGGTTGACCCTGGTGCCGGGCAAATAGGCCGTCCACTGTGGCGAGGGGATGATCCCCGCGGGGGCTGCGCAGCAGCCCCTAAAGGTCGAACCTCGCCGCCAGGTGTACCGTGATACCCGATTTGAGGGCTGCTACGCAGCCCAACGGGGATAAATCCCCTCCTGCCAGAGCAATGACAAAAGCACAGCCCGCTCCATCCTGGTGCATCTTTTGAGGTACGCTCGTACCCGCGCACCAACGCGCGCCACTGCCTCTGGCCGAAGCTTTTAAAACACTTGTTCGGCACTCTGGTTCGGAAATTGCTACCTTTATGCCGTCATACCGTTCTCGCCTTCACCGGTAACAATACTTACGCGCCACAAGCGCTCATATTGGTTTTAGGGATTGAATAATGAAAAAAGCACTGCTGACCCTTTCTGCACTGGCGTTGTGCATGGCCGCCGGCGTCGCCACGGCCAAGGAATACAAGGAACTGCGTTTTGGTGTCGACCCCTCCTACGCTCCGTTTGAATCCAAGGCCGCCGACGGCAGCCTGGTCGGTTTCGACATCGACCTGGGCAATGCGATCTGCGCGGAACTGAAGGTCAAATGCAAATGGGTCGAAAGTGATTTCGACGGCATGATCCCGGGCCTGAAAGCCAAGAAATTCGACGGTGTGATCTCCTCCATGACCGTGACCCCGGCCCGCGAGAAAGTCATCGACTTCTCCAGCGAGCTGTTCTCCGGCCCGACGGCGTATGTGTTCAAGAAAGGCTCAGGCCTGAGCGAAGACGTTGCCTCGCTCAAAGGCAAAACCGTCGGCTACGAGCAAGGCACCATCCAGGAAGCCTACGCCAAAGCCGTGCTGGACAAGGCTGGCGTCAAGACCCAGGCCTATCAGAACCAGGACCAGGTCTACGCCGACCTGACCTCCGGGCGCCTCGACGCAGCGATCCAAGACATGCTGCAGGCCGAGCTGGGCTTCCTGAAATCGCCAAAAGGCGAAGGCTATGAAGTCAGCAAGCCAGTGGACAGCGAACTGCTGCCTTCCAAGACCGCCATCGGTATCAGCAAAGGTAACAAAGAGCTGAAGGCACTTTTGGATAAAGGTATCAAAGCGTTACACGACGACGGCACCTACGCCGAAATCCAGAAAAAACACTTTGGCGATCTGAATCTGTACAGCGGCAAATAATGCGCTGCGCCCATCCGGACTCGGATGGGCGCTTTTTTCCTGCCAAAGGCCTCTTTCATGTTCGAACAACTCCTACAAAATCTGGGGCTCTCCGCCTTCAGCCTGCAGGGCTTCGGCCCGCTGCTGATGCAAGGCACCTGGATGACCATCAAACTGGCGGTCCTGTCGTTGTTGCTGAGCGTCCTGCTCGGCCTGCTGGGTGCCAGTGCCAAGCTGTCCAGCCTCAAACTGCTGCGAATCCCTGCCCAGCTCTACACCACGCTGATTCGCGGCGTGCCGGACCTGGTGCTGATGCTGCTGATTTTCTACAGCCTGCAAACCTGGCTGACTTCTTTTACCGATTTCATGGAATGGGAATACATCGAGATCAACCCGTTCGGCGCCGGGGTCATCACCCTGGGCTTTATCTATGGCGCGTACTTCACCGAAACCTTCCGCGGCGCGATCCTATCGGTGCCCCGTGGCCAGGTCGAAGCCGCCACAGCCTATGGTCTCAAGCGTGGCCAGCGGTTCCGCTTCGTGGTGTTTCCGCAAATGATGCGCTTCGCCCTGCCGGGTATCGGCAACAACTGGATGGTGATGCTCAAGGCCACCGCGCTGGTGTCGATCATTGGTTTGGCCGACCTGGTCAAGGCGGCCCAGGACGCGGGCAAGAGCACATATCAGCTGTTTTACTTCCTGGTGCTGGCGGCGTTGATCTACCTGTTGATCACCAGCGCGTCCAATTTCATTCTGCGCCGGCTTGAACGCCGCTACGCCGCTGGAGCCCGGGAGGCGGTGCGATGATCGAACTTCTACAGGAATACTGGCGGCCGTTTCTTTACAGCGACGGCGCCAACATCACTGGCCTGGCGATGACCCTGTGGCTGCTCAGCGCCTCACTGCTGATCGGCTTTGTGGTGTCGATCCCGCTGTCCATCGCCCGGGTTTCGCCCACGTTCTACATACGCTGGCCGGTGCAGTTCTACACCTATCTATTCCGCGGCACGCCGCTCTACATCCAGTTGCTGATCTGCTACACCGGCATCTACAGCATCGCGGCGGTACGTGCCCAGCCACTGCTCGACAGCTTCTTTCGCGACGCGATGAACTGCACGATCCTGGCCTTTGCCTTGAACACCTGCGCCTACACCACGGAAATTTTCGCCGGGGCGATTCGCAGCATGAACCATGGCGAAGTCGAAGCGGCCAAGGCCT
Organism: Pseudomonas viciae; assembly: GCF_004786035.1. NCBI lineage: Bacteria > Pseudomonadati > Pseudomonadota > Gammaproteobacteria > Pseudomonadales > Pseudomonadaceae > Pseudomonas > Pseudomonas viciae. The sequence goes on along the minus strand of NZ_CP035088.1, from coordinate 1,383,581 downwards.
ATGGCCTGACTGGCTGGAAGCTCTACACCTACGTGATCATGCCTTCGGCGCTGCGCCGCTCGCTGCCGTATTACAGCAACGAAGTGATTCTGATGCTGCACTCGACGACCGTGGCGTTCACCGCTACCGTTCCTGATGTGCTGAAAGTCGCCCGGGACGCCAACTCGGCCACATTCCTGACGTTCCAGTCGTTCGGCATCGCCGCGTTGATCTACCTGACCGTCACCTTTGCACTGGTGGGCCTCTTCCGCCTCGCCGAACGCCGCTGGCTGGCCTTTCTCGGGCCGACCCACTAGGGCTTTTGTTCCAGGACACACAAGCAAATGCGCCACCAGAGTCATGACCTGCTGGCCCCGCTGCCGGGGACCGCACGCAAGATCCACAGCTTCCACTTCGGCCCGGAAAACGCCGTTGGCAAAATCTACATCCAGTCGTCCCTGCACGCCGATGAACTGCCTGGCATGCTGGTAGCCTGGCACCTCAAGCAGCGCCTGGCCGAGCTTGAGGCGTCCGGCCACCTGCGGCACGAGATCGTGCTGGTGCCCGTCGCCAACCCCATCGGTCTTGAACAAGTGCTGATGGACGTGCCCCTGGGCCGCTACGAAATGGAGAGCGGGCAGAATTTCAATCGCCGCTTCGTCGACCTGAGCGAAGAAGTCGGCAATGAAATCGAAGAGCTGCTCACCGACGACCCGCAGCACAACCTGCTGCTGATCCGCACCAGCCTGCGCGATGCCCTCGCCCGACAGACCGCCAGCACGCAACTGCAATCCCAGCGCCTGGTCCTGCAACGGCTGGCCTGCGACGCCGACATGGTGCTGGACCTGCATTGCGACTTCGAAGCCGTGGCCCACCTCTACACCACACCGCAAGCCTGGCCGCAGGTCGAACCGCTGGCGCGCTACATCGGTGCCGAGGCCAGCTTGCTGGCGACCGATTCGGGTGGCCAGTCGTTCGATGAATGCTTCACGCTGCTCTGGTGGCAACTCAAGGAACGCTTCGGCGAGCGGTTCGAGATTCCCTTGGGCAGCTTTTCGGTCACCGTGGAATTGCGCGGCCAGGGCGACGTCAACCACGGGCTGGCGAGCCTCGATTGCCAGGCGCTGATCGAATACCTGATCCGCTTCGGCGCCATCGACGGCGAACCGATGCCCCTACCCGACCTGCCCTACCCGGCCACGCCGTTGGCCGGTGTAGAACCCGTGGCGACGCCCGTGGGTGGGCTGCTGGTCTACAGCGCCCTGCCCGGCGAATACCTGGAGGCGGGGCAACTGATCGCGGAAATCATCGACCCGGTCAACGACACCGTTACCCCCGTTCATTGCCGTAACGCCGGGCTGCTCTACGCCCGCTCGCTGCGCCGCATGGCCACCGCCGGCATGGTGATCGCCCATGTCGCCGGCGCCGAAGCCTACCGCAGCGGTTACCTACTTTCGCCTTGAGGATGCCTGTTCCATGTACAAACTGACCATCGAAGGCCTGCATAAAAGCTATGGCGAACATCAGGTGCTCAAAGGCGTTTCGCTCAAGGCCAAGACCGGCGACGTCATCAGCCTGATCGGCGCCAGCGGCTCGGGCAAAAGTACCTTTTTGCGCTGTATCAACTTTCTCGAGCAACCCAATGACGGCGCCATGAGCCTGGACGGCCAGGCGATCCAGATGATCAAGGACCGCCACGGCATGCGCGTGGCCGACGATGATGAACTGCAACGCATCCGTACGCGCCTGGCCATGGTGTTCCAACACTTCAACCTGTGGAGCCACATGACCGTGCTGGAGAACATCACCATGGCTCCGCGCCGGGTGTTGGGGATCAGCAAGCAGGAAGCCGACGACCGTGCTCGCCGTTATCTCGACAAGGTCGGCCTGCCGGCGCGGGTCGCCGAACAATATCCGGCGTTCCTTTCCGGCGGCCAGCAACAACGCGTGGCCATCGCCCGCGCGCTGGCGATGGAGCCCGAGGTGATGCTGTTCGACGAACCCACCTCGGCCCTGGACCCGGAGCTGGTGGGTGAAGTCTTGAAAGTGATCCAGGGCCTGGCCGAAGAAGGCCGGACCATGATCATGGTGACCCACGAAATGAGCTTCGCCCGCAAAGTCTCGAACCAGGTGCTGTTCCTGCACCAGGGCCTGGTGGAAGAAGAAGGCGCGCCGGAAGACGTGCTGGGCAATCCCAGGAGCGAACGGCTCAAGCAGTTTCTCAGTGGCAACCTGAAATAAACTCTGTGGCGACGGTTGTGTGGGAGCAAACTTTGCTCCCACAGCTGACAGGTCACTATTCGTTCAGGCAACAGGCGCAGGAGGCGGCTCGTCCGGCAGGGTTGGCTCGCCGGGTTCGGTGGGCTCTTCGTTGGGGGTGTCGGGATCAGGCTGGCCGGGGATACCACCCGCCGCTTCGGCAGGATGGGCCAGCAACGACCAGGCCATGACGCCAATCTGATTGGGCTCAAGCTTGGCCAGTTCGGCACTGATTCGCGGATCGATCTTCATAGAGCAACTCCTGGGCGAAGGCCCGTTGCGCTGACGCAAAAACGGGCAGTACACGCAATAGAGTGTCTGCCCGCCCAGGAATTCCAACAGTTCGTCTGAATCAGGTACGCGGTAGCGTCACACCGCGCTGGCCCTGGTATTTACCACCCCGATCCTTGTAGGACACTTCACATTCTTCATCGGACTCAAGGAACAACATCTGCGCTACCCCCTCGTTGGCATAGATTTTCGCCGGCAGGGTCGTGGTGTTGGAGAACTCCAGGGTCACGTGGCCTTCCCACTCCGGTTCCAGCGGCGTGACGTTGACGATGATGCCGCAACGGGCGTAGGTGCTTTTGCCCAGGCAGATGGTCAGCACGTTGCGCGGAATACGGAAGTACTCGACGGTGCGGGCCAGGGCGAAGGAGTTCGGCGGGATGATGCAAACGTCACTCTTGACGTCGACGAAGCTCTTCTCGTCGAAGTTCTTCGGGTCGACGGTGGCCGAATTGATGTTGGTGAACACCTTGAATTCATCGGCACAGCGCACGTCGTAGCCGTAGCTGGAGACGCCGAAGGAAATCAGCCGGTCGGCGCCTTCGCCACGCACCTGGCGCTCGACGAAGGGCTCGATCATGCCGTGCTCTTGCGCCATGCGGCGAATCCACTTGTCCGATTTGATGCTCATGGCGGTTTCCTGAAATAGCGAGGTGGAAAAAATACGTCCAGCATCTTACCGGGGCGCGAGGCCGGGTTCAAAGCGCGGGACGTAAATCTCGCCGATCCACCTTGATTTCCTGGTCCTGACGGCAATACCGCTGGCCGTCAGTCACCAAAACCGAGAAACCTTCGCAAAGACCATTGGCACATTCGGGAAAAAGGGTTAAGGTGACGTCACTGTGTTGCTTGTGTCACTGAGAATCTCTACACGATATGTTGAATTTCGATCCAACCATCTACAAGAATTTTTCCTGCTCTTTGCACTCAGTCTCGGCCAGGGTTCTTCCTGAGTCGCAGTTATCTTTGTTCAAGGAGTTACACCATGTCTAATCGCCAAACTGGTACCGTTAAGTGGTTCAACGATGAAAAAGGCTTCGGCTTCATCACCCCACAATCCGGTGACGACCTGTTTGTTCACTTCAAAGCTATCCAATCCGACGGCTTCAAAAGCCTGAAAGAAGGCCAACAGGTTTCTTTCATCGCTACCCGCGGTCAGAAAGGCATGCAAGCTGAAGAAGTTCAAGTTATCTAACTTGTCCTTGCTTTAGTAAAAAGCCCCGCCCTTAAAAGCGGGGCTTTTTTGTGCCTGTCAGTTTTTGCCAGCGCACAAAAAAACTGTGGGAGCGGGCTTGCTCGCGAAAGCGGCGGATCAGCAACATTAACGTTAGCTGACACACCATTTTCGCGAGCAAGCCTGCTCCCACATTAGGGTCTGTGTTGGCCCTGAATTACCAGGTAACGCCAAACCCGGCCGTGTAACGGGTCTTGCTCAAGTCGCTGTCTTCGGTACCCTCGATGACGTCTTTCTCGGCCTTGAGGTTGAGCGATGCCCAATCGGTAACCTTATAGCGCAAGCCTATCTCTGCGTCGTAGGCGTAATCCGCCACGTCGGACAGCGGCTTGCCCACTTCGCCGTTGGTGAAGAACTCGACGCGCTTGCCAATGAGGTAGCGGTTGTAGTCCCACTTCATGGCGACGGAATAGAAGTTGTCCTTGCCGCCATCACGGTACTCGTAGTCAGTACGGTTGAGCAGCGAACCCAGCGAGAAGGCACCCAGCTCGTCATCCCAGAATTGATAGCCCGGACCGGTACCCACCACACGTTGGCGCGCCAGGTCTTCGACTTTGTCGCGCTTGTAATTCAGACGACCTTGCCAGAACCATTTTTCCGTGAGGAACCGATCGAGGGAATACTCCAGCCTCCAGTTGTCGGCTGACACCACGTCGTCCTGGAATTCACGGTTGTATTCACCTTCGGCAGTGTGCCGCCATCTGCCGTGGCGTGCGGAGGTCTTGAAGTCGATGTCGTAATCATCGGTGTCATTTTCCGCACGCTGATAATCCAGGGCCGCATCGATATTGCCCTTCCACACCAGATCCTCGACCACCGGCTTGGGCTTGAGGATTTGCTGGATGCTGGCCAGCTCAACGGTCTTCGGCGTATCGCCATTGGCCAGGGTCACCTTGCCGTCCTCGGCCGCCTGCAGCGCCTTGGCTTTCTCACCCGTGTAGGCATCCTGCTTGACCAGCAATTGCTGATCACTCTCAAGGGTCTTGACCTGTTTCCAGTCGATGGGAATCGCGCCGGCGTAATCGGTCTGGATCAGCAATTTGCCGCCATCGAAAACGGTGATTTTACCGCTAAGCTTGTCGCCGTTTTTCAACCAGACGGTATCGGCAAGCAAAGGCATGGAGGCGCTGGTGATAGCAAGGCATAGCAAGGTTCTAGACAACATAAGCGATAAAGGGCTCAAGTTTGCGGTGAAAAGGCGGCATTATCCCCCAGGATGACACCTTAGCAACGACTGACCCGAGTATTCGTGATGAGTTCATTTCTCAATCGGCCTGCCAGGAATTAATCTACAGACGGACATCCCTGAGGAACCCTTCCGTGACTGATACCCCCGCGGACAGCGAAAACGCCGCCCAAATCCGCCGCACCACCCTGTATCTGACCCTGGCACAAGTACCGGCCGGCAAGGTCGTCACCTATGGACAGCTTGCCGAAATGGCCGGCCTGGGCCGCGCCGCACGCTGGGTGGGCCGCACCCTCAGCCAACTGCCGAACGACACGAAGCTGCCCTGGCATCGGGTATTGGGCGCCGGCGGTCGGATCAGCCTGCCGGCCGGCAGCGCCTCAGGGGACGAACAACGCGCACGCCTGCGCACGGAAGGGATCAGTGTCCTGAATAATCGTGTTGATATTCAGCGCCATGGCTGGCGCCCGGTAGAGCACAGCGGTTAGAGTGCGCGCTTTGTTTTCGCAATTTTTGAGGCAGACTCCAGCCCATGCCCCGTAAAACCTGGCGCGCCGCCCTCGCCGCCTATGCCAGTCCCTCGACGCTCGTGCTGTTGCTGCTCGGCTTCGCCGCCGGCTTGCCATACATGCTGGTGTTTTCCACGCTTTCGGTTTGGTTGCGTGAGGCCGGCGTGGCCCGCGAAACCATTGGTTACGCAAGCCTGATTGGCTTGGCGTACGCCTTTAAATGGGTCTGGTCGCCACTGCTCGACCAATGGCGCCTGCCGCTGCTGGGTAAACTCGGCCGCCGCCGTTCCTGGCTGGTGCTCTCCCAGGCCCTGGTGATCCTGGGCCTGATCGGCATGGGGTTCTGCGATCCGCAAAAACACCTGTCATGGTTGATAGCCATCGCCGTGATTGTGGCGTTCGCCTCCGCTACCCAAGATATCGCCGTCGACGCCTATCGTCTGGAGATCGCCGACGACACCCGCCAGGCTGCGCTCGCCGCCAGCTACATGTCCGGCTACCGCATCGCCGCATTGCTGGCCACCGCCGGCGCCCTGTTCTTCGCCGAAGGTTTCGGCTCCACCGGCTTCAACTATAAACACTCGGCCTGGGCAGGCACTTACCTGCTGTTCGGCGTGCTGATGGTCCCGGCACTGCTCACCTCGCTGTTCATGCGCGAACCGCCGGTGCCGCTACGCACTCAATTACAGGCTGGACGCTACACGTTCGTCCACCAACTGGCGTCGGTCTTCGTGTTGATCGTACTGCTGGTGTCCGTTCCGGCGATGTTCACCCAGCTCTACAACACGGACTTCGCCAGCGTGCTGTTCGAGGGCGCCAGCCTGCTTGACCTGCTGCTCGAAGACCGCGCGTTCCTGCGGGCCATCCTCTATATCATCCTCACAGCCCTGTGCCTGTCGGCCATGGGCCGCCGCGGGCTGGCCCCGGTGCTGACGCCGGTCAACGACTTCATCCTGCGCTACCGCTGGCAAGCGCTGTTGCTACTCGGGCTGATCGCGACCTACCGGATGTCCGATACCGTCATGGGCGTCATGGCCAACGTGTTCTACATCGACCAAGGCTTCACCAAGGACCAGATCGCCAGCGTCAGCAAGATTTTCGGGCTGATCATGACCCTCGTCGGCGCCGGCATGGGCGGCCTGCTGATCGTACGCTTCGGCATCCTGCCGATCCTGTTCATCGGCGGCGTGGCCTCGGCCGGCACCAACATCCTCTTCCTGATGCTCACCGACATGGGCGCCAACCTGCAGATGCTGATTGTCACCATCTCCCTGGACAACTTCAGCTCGGGCCTGGCCACCTCGGCATTCGTCGCTTATCTGTCGAGCCTGACCAACCTGAAGTTCTCCGCCACCCAATACGCCCTGCTCAGCTCGATCATGCTGTTGCTGCCGCGCCTGATCGGCGGCTATTCCGGGGTGATGGTGGAGAAATTCGGCTATCACAACTTCTTCCTGATCACCGCCCTGCTAGGCGTTCCGACCCTGCTCCTGATTGCCTTGCACTGGTTCCAGGAAAACCGCCGCCAAGGCTTGGAAGCGGCCACGGAGCCGACGCCAACCCGGCCTGCGGAAGAGTCGTAGGAAACTTCAGAAGACGCCGATGAAACCGGCGTCTGTTCCCGGCGACCGGCCACGCGCCTGTACGCCAGGGCATCTCGCCCGTACAATGCTCCGTCACTTCTCGTCATCAGCAACCGACAACGGCCAACCATGCGCACCAGTCAATTTTTGCTCGCCACACAGAAAGAAACGCCTTCCGACGCCGTCGTGATCAGCCATCAGCTGATGCTGCGTGCCGGCATGATCCGCAAACTCGCGTCGGGCCTGTACACCTGGCTGCCGATGGGCCTGCGAGTCATGCGCAAGGTCGAAGCCATCGTTCGCCAGGAGATGGACGCCGCAGGCTCTCTGGAAGTGTTGATGCCGAGCACCCAGCCGGCCGAACTGTGGCAGGAATCGGGACGCTGGGAAGAATACGGCCCCGAGCTGCTGCGCATCAAAGACCGCCACGGTCGCGACTTCTGTGCCGGGCCGACTCACGAAGAAGTGATCACCGACCTGATGCGCAACGAGTTGAGCAGCTATAAGCAACTGCCGATCAACCTGTACCAGATCCAGACCAAATTCCGTGACGAGATCCGTCCACGCTTCGGCTTGATGCGCGGTCGCGAATTCATCATGAAGGACTCCTACTCCTTCCACGCCGACCAGGCGTCGCTACAGATCACCTACGACCGCATGCACCAGGCGTACTGCAACATTTTCACCCGCCTGGGCCTGAAGTTCCGTCCGGTTGAAGCCGACAACGGCTCCATCGGCGGCGCCGGCTCCCACGAATTCCACGTGCTGGCCGAGTCCGGCGAAGACGACATCGTCTTCAGCAACGGCTCCGACTACGCCGCGAACATCGAGAAAGCCGAAGCCGTGCCACGGGAAACTTCCCGCGCGGCACCGAGCGAAGAACTGCGCCTGGTGGATACGCCGAACGCCAAGACCATCGCCCAGCTGGTGGAAGGCCACAACCTGCCGATCGAACGGACCATCAAGACCCTGATCGTGCGCGCGGAAGAAGCCGGCAAGCTGATAGCCCTGATCATCCGTGGCGATCATGAGCTGAACGAAATCAAGGCCGCCAACCAACCTGGCGTCGCCAGCCCGCTGGTCATGGCCAGCGACGCCGAACTGCGCGACGCCATTGGCGCCGGAGCCGGCTCCCTCGGCCCGTTAAACCTGCCGCTGCCGATCATCATCGACCGCTCGGTGGCGTTGATGAGCGACTTCGCCATCGGTGCCAACATCGATGACAAGCACTATTTCGGCGTGAACTGGGAACGCGACCTGCCGGTGCCAACCGTGGCCGACCTGCGCAACGTCGTGGCCGGCGATCCGAGCCCGGACGGCAAGGGCACCCTGGAAATCAAGCGCGGCATCGAAGTCGGGCACATCTTCCAGCTGGGTAACAAGTACAGCAAGGCGATGAAGTGCGAAGTGCTGGGCGAGAACGGCAAGCCGGTCACCCTGGAAATGGGTTGCTACGGTATTGGTGTATCCCGCGTGGTGGCGGCCGCCATCGAGCAGAACAACGACGAGAAAGGCATCATTTGGAGCGACACACTGGCGCCATTCCAGGTTGCCCTGGTGCCGCTGCGCTATGAGACCGATCTGGTTCGCGAAGCCACCGACAAACTCTACGCCGAGCTGACAGCTGCCGGTTTCGAAGTCCTGCTGGACGATCGCGACAAGAAAACCAGCCCCGGCATCAAGTTCGCAGACATGGAACTGATCGGCATCCCGCATCGGATCGTCGTCAGTGACCGCGGCCTGGCCGAAGGCAACCTGGAATACAAGAGCCGCACCGAGGCCGAGCCGCAAGCGCTGCCGGTCGCCGACGTGCTGTCTTTCCTCCAGGCCCGTATCCGCCGCTGACACCAGATAGAGACGTCATGTTCAAGCGAAACACCTTAGGCCTCTGTGGCGCCGCCCTGTGCGGCGCCCTGCTGGTCAGCGGCTGCGCCAACCAACTGTCGCAACGCAGCGAGCACGAAGAGCGGGTCGAGCGCAAACTGCTCGACCATAGCCTGCAGATTGATGTGGGCGAGCCCAAGGCGCTCGACCTGCCGCAGCGCCGTGTACGAATCAATGAGCAGAAGACCTTCGAAGTCACCGAATTCGAGGTCACGCGCCGTTACGATCGCTACACGCCGTATCAGCCTTGGCGGGAAGTCTACGAAATCCCCCTGGGAGCGGTGGCCGTGGTGGCCGGCGTCGGCGCGAACGTGGTCAATGTGTTTGCCCTGGGCAACCTGCCGGACTCCGTCACCCGTGACTGGATCAGCTACGGTTTCGCCGGGCTCAACCCGTTCATGAACGTACCATCCCATGGCCGGGCCCAGCAGAACCTGGCAGGCATCGACGAAGTCCAGCGCGACAAGCGCACCGAACACTCGAGCCTGCCCTGGAGCGAACGCCCGGTGCAGGTCAAGGCCGCCCGGCAGACCTTCGAATTGAGCACCGATCGCAACGGTGTGCTGCGCTTGAACCTGCTGGAAAGCCCGTTCGCCGAGCAGGACCTCAGCCAATTTGGCAAATTGCAGATCAGCGTGACGGACGCCCAGGACGAAGTGCACACCGACTCATCCCTGAGCATCAGCAGCACTTTGCGCAGCAAACTGGTGGAAGCCCACGCATTGATCTACGACGACCTGGAAGACGACGAAGTGAGCCAATGGGTTCACCGGGTCAAGCGCCTGTCGGAGCTGGGACTTGAAGAAGAGGCCAGCGAACTGGAACAGAGCCTGATCGAACTGACCCGCAATGATCCGGAGTTGCAGAGCGAGTTCATGAAAGCACTGACCAAGGATGGCGGGCGGTTGGTGGCGGACCCGGGCGCGAACTGAAATGCCCCTGTAGCAAGGGATTGTGTGGGAGATCTGTGGGAGCAAGGCTTGCCCGCGATGGCGGTCTCAGGGATGCGATCGCGAGCAAGCTTTGCTCCCACAAAATTCCCTTACCACAAGGACCGCGCCAAGCAGGGCATTCATCGGCAGCCTCACCGCTCAAACAACTCCAACTGCTCAAACCCACCGCGCAAATCTTCCAGCCGTACCCCAATCCCCAACAACCGCACCGGCTTGCCGCCACGGTTGAACGCCTGGGTCAATAACAGCTGGTAGCTGCCCAGGTCCCGCCCTGCCCCGGCCTGCTCCAGCGTGGTCTGGGTGAAGTCATGGAATTTCACTTTGACGAACGGCTTGCCCGGGCGATAGCTGTCGTCGATCCGCGCCATGCGCCCGCTGAGGGTTTGCATCAGTTCCGGAAGTTTTTCGAGGCAGCTCACCAGATCGGGCAGGTCGACGTCGTAGGTGTTTTCAACACTGATGGACTGCCGTCGACTGTCGTTGTGTACCAGACGCTCATCAATACCGCGGGCCAGGCTCCAGAGCCGTTCGCCAAAACTGCCGAATTCGCGCACCAGCGCCAGCTTGTCCCATTGGCGCAGCTGCTGGCAGTCAACAATACCGAGCCTGTTCAGCTTGTCGGCGGTGACCTTGCCCACGCCGTGGAGCTTGCTGACCGGCAGGGCCGAGACGAAGTCCTCGACCTGATCCGGGGTGATGACGAACAGGCCATTGGGCTTTTTCCAATCGCTGGCGATCTTGGCCAGGAACTTGTTCGGCGCGACGCCAGCGGAGACAGTGATGTGCAACTGATTGGAAACCCGTCGACGAATGTCCTGGGCGATGCGAGTGGCGCTGCCACCAAAATGGGCGCTGGCGGAGACATCCAGGTAAGCCTCGTCCAGGGACAACGGCTCGATCAGGTCGGTGTAATCGCTGAAAATCGTATGAATTTCCTTCGAAGCTTCTCGATAGGCATCCATCCGCGGCTTGACGATGGTCAGGTCCGGGCAGAGCTTCAAGGCATGACCGGATGACATGGCCGAACGCACACCGTAAGCCCGCGCTTCATAGTTACACGTGGCAATCACTCCCCGCCGATCCGCCGAGCCGCCGACTGCCAGGGGCTTGCCAGCCAGCCGCGGGTCATCGCGCATCTCGATAGCGGCATAGAAACAGTCACAGTCGACGTGGATGATTTTACGTTGCGTCATAAAGGAAGCGGAGTGTGCGACGAATCGGGTTATCAGTATCGCATCGGTACCTGTATATAGCACCAGTAGTTTGAAAGATCCTTCACCGAGGCCGGAAAGAACCTACATAAATTCATTTCCTCAATCGCAACGAACCACCCGATAGAGCGCCAGCCCTTGCCAGGCCTGCGTCACAGCGCTGTCACAATGCCTTTGAGCGAGGCTAAGCGATTGAAGCGGAACAGGTTTTTATGGGACCTGGGTTGACAGCTGTTCGATTCTCTGTAGAATGCCGACACACAGACGCGGGATGGAGCAGTCTGGTAGCTCGTCGGGCTCATAACCCGAAGGTCGTCGGTTCAAATCCGGCTCCCGCAACCAAACATCAAAAAAGGCTACTCGAAAGAGTGGCCTTTTTTGTGCGCGCCTGTTTTGCCACGCTGGATGGGATCACTACACACAAAGGCGAAAGCTGTAGGACAATTTCCTTTTGATTTCGAGCATTTACACCGATTGGCCGTTTATTTGATCCCACGACCTTTTAACGGTTGACACTCAAGCGTTCGCCTGTAGAATGCCGCCACACAGACGCGGGATGGAGCAGTCTGGTAGCTCGTCGGGCTCATAACCCGAAGGTCGTCGGTTCAAATCCGGCTCCCGCAACCAAATATCAAGAAAGGCTACTCGAAAGAGTGGCCTTTTTTTGTGTGTGGCGAAAAAGACTACATTACAAAGATTTTGTAATTATTTTCCTCCGCAGGGATTGGTAACTTGGCTGGATACCCCCATCCTGTCGCGCATAGCTCAAGAGGTGATTGATGCGCGCTCACTCGTCTGACCCGCAAGATACAGTTTCTGCGATACAACCGATCAAGGCCGAGCGTTTGCGCTGGCTGGACCGGATCAGTCAATACCGCCAACCTATCGGCCTAGCCGTCACGCTGCTGCTGTTCGCGATTGCTCTGATTGCCTGTCGTCACCTGCTGAGCGAGCTCGATCTCTACGCCCTGCACGACTCGATTCTGGAAGTGCCACGACCGGCGCTGCTCGGTGCGTTCGCCGCCACAGTGGCTGGCTTTATCATCCTGCTGGGTTATGAGTGGTCCGCCAGCCGCTATGCTGGCGTGACGCTGCCGCCGCAAACCATGATCCTGGGTGGATTCACTGCGTTTGCCATTGGCAATGCCATCGGCCTGTCACTGCTGTCGGGCGGCTCGGTGCGCTACCGTCTGTATGCCCGCCACGGCCTGGGGGCATCGGATGTCGCCCACATGACCTTGTTCGCCAGCCTGTCCCTGGGCTGCGCGCTGCCACCCTTGGCCGCCCTGGCAACGCTCAGTAACTTGCCCGCCGCGTCTGTCGCACTGCACTTGCCGGCCACCTTGCTGGGGGCGATTTCCGTGGCGGTGCTGCTGCTCACCTGTGTGCTGGCCATCGGCATTTATCGTCGACGCCTGCCAGAGCAGCCCTATCGCGACGCCCTTCTGGTCAAGGCCGGCCGCCGCACGCTGCGCATGCCGGGCCGACGCCTGACGCTCCTGCAATTGGTCATCACCGCGCTGGATGTCGCGGCTGCCGCTACAGTGCTGTATTTGTTGCTGCCTGAAGCACCGCCCTTCGGCGCGTTCCTGCTGGTGTACTTGCTGGCGCTGGCCGCCGGGGTGCTCAGTCATGTGCCTGGCGGGGTCGGGGTATTCGAAGCGATCCTGCTGGCCGCGTTTGCCGACAAGCTGGGGGCCGCGCCACTGGCCGCCGCCCTGCTGCTGTATCGCTTGATCTACGTCCTGCTGCCGATGCTGGTGGCCTGTGTGCTGTTGCTGATCAACGAGGCACAACGACTGTTCCAGACCCGCCAGACCCTGCGGGCAGCCTCGGGTTTCGCAGCGCCGATCCTGGCGGTGCTGGTGTTCCTTTCGGGTGTGGTACTGCTGTTTTCCGGCGTGACACCGGAAATCGATACCCGCCTGGAGCACATCGGTTTCCTGATCCCTCATCGGCTGGTGGACGCGTCGCACCTCGGCGCCAGCCTGGTGGGCGTGCTCTGCCTGTTGCTCGCCCAAGGCCTGCGCCGTCGCCTGTCAGCCGCCTGGATGCTGACCACCGTGTTGCTTCTAGTGGGCGCCCTGCTCTCGCTGCTCAAAGGCTTCGACTGGGAAGAAGCCACCCTGCTGACGCTGACAGCCGCCCTGCTGGCGGTGTTCCGACGTTCCTTTTATCGTCCGAGCCGCCTGACCGAGCTGCCATTTTCCCCGCTGTTCCTGATCGCCAGCCTCTGTGTGCTCGGTGCGTCGACCTGGTTGCTGCTGTTTGCCTACCAGGACGTTCCCTACAGCCATCAACTCTGGTGGCAGTTCACCCTCGATGCCGACGCTCCTCGCGGCCTGCGCTCGCTGCTGGGCGCCGCGGTACTGCTGGTGGTGGTATCCCTGACCTGGCTGCTGCGCACTGCTCGTCCGGTGATCCATTTACCGACGGCTGATGAACTGGAGCGGGCCAAGACGATTCTCATGACGTCTTCGCAACCCGACGGTGGCCTGGCCCTGACCGGTGACAAGGCACTGCTGTTTCACCCCAATGACGAGGCGTTCCTGATGTACGCCCGCCGTGGCCGCAGCCTGGTGGCGCTGTACGACCCGATCGGGCCGACCCAGCAACGAGCCGAAATGATCTGGCAGTTCCGCGACCTGTGTGACATCCACCATGCCCGCCCGGTGTTCTATCAGGTGCGTGCCGAGAACCTGCCCTACTACATGGACATTGGCCTGACGGCGATCAAGCTGGGCGAGGAAGCACGGGTCGATCTCAAGCGCTTCGATCTCGAAGCCAAGGGCAAAGAGATGAAGGACTTGCGCTATACCTGGAACCGCGGCACCCGTGATGGCCTATCGCTGGAGATCCACGAGCCGGGCCAGGCGCCGATGGAGGAGCTCAAGGTCATTTCCGATGCCTGGCTGACCGGCAAGAACGTGCGCGAGAAAGGTTTCTCCCTGGGCCGCTTCAGCGACGACTACCTCAAGCATTTTCGCATCGCGGTGATTCGTTTCGAAGGCCGCCCGGTTGCATTCGCCAACCTGCTGGAGACCCACAGCCACGATCTGGCCAGCCTCGATCTGATGCGCGCCCACCCCGAAGCCCCGAAGCTGACCATGGAATTCATGATGGTCGGCCTCATCCAACACTATAAAAACCATGACTACGCCCGCTTCAGCCTCGGCATGGTCCCGCTGTCGGGCCTGCAACCGCGTCGCGGCGCGCCGCTGACCCAACGCCTGGGTTCAATGGTGTTCCGCCGTGGCGAGCAGCTCTACAATTTCCAAGGGCTGCGCCGCTTCAAAGACAAATTCCAGCCTGACTGGGAACCTCGTTACATGGCCGTCCCCGCCGGACTCGATCCGCTGGTGGCGCTGGCCGATACCGCTGCCCTGATTGCAGGCGGCCTGACTGGATTGGTGAAACGCTGATGATTCAACGCTCCTGGCGATACGTAATGGCCGCCCTGCTGGTGCTGGCGGTGATTCTCGGTGGCGGTTACTGGTACTGGAACCGCCCGGCCCCGGAACCGACCCTGGAACAACTGGCCCCCGTGGATGGCACAGCGATGACCCGGGTCATCCCTGGCACCAAGCCCCGCGCCCAGGTGCTGGTGGCGGTCAATGAAGAGCAAAAGCTCAGCGACACGCAACTGGCGACCCTCAGCCGCAGCGGCTCGGCGCAGATCGTCCAGGTGATCCTGCCCAAGGACTGCATGCTCCAAGGCCGCGCCTTGCAGACGGGTCTGCGGCAGCTTCAGGGCCCCGCCACGCTGGTCAGCGGCATCGGCCCTGGCGCCGTGCTGGCCTGGCGTTGGCTGGCCGAGCAGAAGGATGACAAGGCCAAGGCCGTATCGGTGGACCTGGCCCTGGAAAAACCCGGCTGTACCCACCTGTTACCTAAAAGCGCGGCCCACGGTCACTGGCTGGTGGCCTGGAACGATAACCCTGACGACACCAGCGCCGGTTTCGTACGGGATCAGAAAAATGCCGAAACCAGCATCAGCGACTACGACATCAACCTGCCGCAAGTGCTGAACAACGAACTGCGCAAAATCCTGGTGGGCACCGACAAGGCCAAGGGCGGCCTGAGCATTCCGGTGGTAGAAGTCCCCGCCAGCCAGACAAAGGATACCGTGACCCTGTTCCTCTCCGGAGACGGCGGCTGGCGTGACCTGGACCGTGACGTGGCCGATGAAATGGCCAAGATCGGCTACCCGGTGGTCGGCATCGATACCCTGCGTTACTACTGGCAGCACAAGAGCCCGGAGCAGAGTGCGGCGGACCTCACCGAACTGATGCAGCACTACCGCCAGGTCTGGGGCACCAAGCGCTTTATCCTGACCGGCTACTCCTTCGGTGCCGACGTGCTGCCGGCGATCTACAACCGCTTGCCGGCCACCGAGCAACAGCGGGTCGATGCGATCATCCTGTTGGCCTTTGCCCGCACTGGCAGCTTCGAGATCGAGGTTGAAGGCTGGCTCGGCAACGCCGGCACTGAAGCCGCCACTGGCCCGGAAATGGCCAAGCTGCCTGCCGAGAAAGTGGTGTGCATCTATGGTGGCGAAGAGGCCGACGAAAGCGGTTGCACCGACAAGACCGCCGTGGGCGAAGTCATCAAACTGCCTGGCGGCCACCACTTTGACGAAAACTACCCGGCCCTGGCCAAGCGCCTGGTGGACGAGATCAATAAGCGGCAGACCAAGGTTGCCGAGCAGTGATCTGATACACGCTTAACGAGAAGCCCCTGCAGCCTTATGGCTGCCGGGGCTTTTTTGTGGCCGCTCGGCTTGCACACACCTCTTTATGGGAGCGGGCTTGCTCGCTCCCATAAAGTTTTTGGTTTGGTATCAGCATATGTATCACCCACAAAAAAAGCCCCCGCTACCGCCAGGCAACGGGGGCTTTTGCCCAGTTTTTACATCTCGACCTGCGTTCCCAACTCAATCACCCGGTTCAGTGGCAGATTGAAGAAGCGCAAGTTGCCATTGGCATTTTTCAGCATGAAGGCGAACAGCAACTCGCGCCAGCGGGCCATGCCCTCGAGCTTGGAGGCGATGACGGTCTCGCGGCTGAGGAAGTAGGTGGTGCGCATCGGGCTGAAGTCCAGGTCATCCAGATGGCAAAGCTTGAGCGCCTGCGGGACGTCCGGCTCGTCGGTAAAGCCGAAATGCAGGATCACCCGGAAGAACCCTTCGCCATAGGCATCGACCTCGAAGCGCCGTTGCGGCGGGACCCGGGGAATGTCTTCGTACACCACCGTCAGCAGCACCACCTGCTCGTGCAGCACCTGGTTGTGCAGCAGGTTGTGCAACAGCGCATGGGGCACGGCGTCCGGGCGCGCGGTCAGGAACACGGCGGTGCCCTGTACGCGATGGGGCGGTTGCACGCGAATACTGCTAATGAAGATCGGCAGCGGCAACGCGCCTTCGTCCAATCGATCCACCAGCAATTCCTTGCCACGCTTCCAGGTGGTCATCAGAACGAACAGCACGATTCCCGCCAACACCGGAAACGCACCGCCCTGCACAATTTTCGGGACGTTGGCGGCGAAGAACAGACCATCCACCAATAGGAAACCTACCAGCAGCGGCACCGTCAGCAGAGGCGGCCATTTCCACAGCAGCAACGCCACCGCCGACACCAGAATGCTGGTAATCAACATGGTTCCGGTCACCGCCACGCCATAGGCCGACGCCAAGGCACCGGACGACTCGAAGCCGAGCACCAACAGGATCACACCCACCATCAACGCCCAGTTCACCGCACCAATGTAGATCTGGCCCTGCTCGGCGCTGGAGGTGTGCTGGATATGCATGCGCGGAATGTACCCGAGCTGGATGGCCTGCCGTGTCAGCGAGAACGCGCCGGAAATCACTGCTTGCGAGGCGATCACGGTGGCGAGGGTCGAGAGCACCACCAGGGGTATCAGGGCCCAGTCCGGCGCCAACAGATAGAACGGATTGCGCGCGGCCTCCGGATTTTCCAACAGCAAGGCGCCCTGGCCGAAATAATTGAGCACCAGCCCCGGCAGCACAAGGGCGAACCAGGCCCGCGCAATCGGTTTACGACCGAAGTGGCCCATGTCCGCATACAAGGCTTCAGCGCCGGTCAAAGCCAATACCACAGCGCCCAGAATGGCGACGCCTACCCCCGGATGGACAATAAAAAAGCGCACGCCCCAGGCCGGATTCAAGGCATTGAGCACTTCTGGATGTTGAACGATGCCGTGGACGCCCAGGCCCCCAAGAACCACGAACCACAACACCATCACCGGCCCGAACAATTTGCCGATCCGGTCGGTTCCGTGCTTCTGAATCAGAAAAAGCCCCACCAGGATCACCAGCGACATGGGCACGACCCAGTGCTCCAGACCATCGAAGGCCACCTCCAACCCCTCTACCGCTGACAACACGGAAATTGCCGGGGTAATCATGCTGTCGCCATAAAACAGCGAGGCACCGATCAGCCCGAGAATCACCAGCACAGTGCGCAACCTGGGATAGGCGGCTGACGCCCGCCGGGCCAGCGCCGTCAGCGACATGATGCCGCCCTCGCCCTGGTTGTCGGCCCGCAGGATGAACAGCACGTATTTGATCGAGACCACCCAGATCAGCGACCAGAAGATCAGCGCCAGGATTCCGAACACGCCGTCATGGTTGACTTGCACGCCATATTGGCCGGAAAACACTTCCTTGATGGTGTACAAGGGACTGGTGCCAATGTCTCCATAAACCACCCCGGCCGCCGCCACCAGCATGCTTATTGGCTTGGCCGCACCATGCGCGGCACCCGACGACCGACTCTCTGCCTGCTCCATCCAACACTCCCGTTACCTGATCCGGCTTCCTGGAAAGAAGCACTACGCTTAACCTTGCACCTGCGCCACCTAACTTCCTGTTACAGATTATTGTTTGACTGTAAATTTTCAGTGGCCGCAAAGGCGCGAAGCATAGCGCAGCACTCGTCGTATTTCCCGGTATAAAGCTGGTCAAGTGCGTCGACCATGGATAGAATTGCGCACTTTTTGATCAGAGGCGCGTCAGGCGCCCTGTCTCGGCAAGAGACGATCCCCCCTACACCGAGGTTAGACATGTCCACCACTACCGCGCCAGCCAATCCGAAGGTTGGCTTCGTATCCCTGGGTTGCCCGAAAGCTCTGGTCGACTCCGAGCGCATCCTGACCCAGCTGCGCATGGAAGGCTATGACGTTGTGTCCACGTATCAGGACGCCGATGTGGTGGTGGTCAACACCTGCGGTTTCATCGATTCGGCCAAGGCCGAGTCCCTGGAAGTGATCGGCGAGGCCATCAAGGAAAACGGCAAGGTCATCGTCACCGGTTGCATGGGCGTGGAAGAAGGCAACATCCGCAACGTGCACCCGAGCGTGCTGGCCGTGACCGGTCCGCAGCAGTACGAGCAGGTGGTCAATGCCGTGCATGACGTGGTACCTCCACGCCAGGACCACAACCCGCTGATCGACCTGGTGCCGCCGCAAGGCATCAAGCTGACCCCGCGCCACTACGCGTACCTGAAGATTTCCGAGGGCTGCAACCACAGCTGCAGCTTCTGCATCATCCCGTCGATGCGCGGCAAACTGGTGAGCCGTCCAGTGGGCGATGTGCTCGACGAAGCCCAACGCCTGGTCAAGGCCGGCGTCAAGGAACTGCTGGTGATCTCCCAGGACACCAGCGCCTACGGTGTCGACGTGAAATACCGCACCGGCTTCTGGAACGGCGCGCCGGTGAAAACCCGCATGACCGAACTGTGCGAAGCCCTCAGCACCCTCGGCGTCTGGGTCCGCCTGCATTACGTCTACCCGTACCCGCATGTCGACGAACTGATCCCGCTGATGGCCGCTGGCAAAATCCTGCCGTACCTGGACATTCCGTTCCAGCACGCCAGCCCAAAAGTCCTCAAGGCCATGAAGCGTCCGGCGTTCGAAGACAAGACCCTGGCTCGCATCAAGAACTGGCGGGAAATCTGCCCGGACCTGATCATCCGCTCGACCTTCATCGTCGGCTTCCCGGGTGAAACCGAAGAAGACTTCCAGTACCTGCTGGACTGGCTGACCGAAGCCCAACTCGATCGCGTCGGCTGCTTCCAGTACTCCCCTGTCGAAGGCGCACCGGCCAACGACTTGGATTTGGATGTGGTGCCGGACGACGTCAAGCAGGACCGTTGGGACCGCTTCATGGCGCACCAGCAGGCCATCAGCTCGGCCCGCCTGCAAATGCGCATCGGCCGCGAAATCGAAGTGCTGGTCGATGAAGTGGACGAGCAAGGCGCCGTGGGCCGCTGCTTCTTCGACGCCCCGGAAATCGACGGCAACGTGTTCATCGACAACGGCAGTAACCTCAAGCCGGGCGACAAGGTCTGGTGCAAGGTGACCGACGCCGACGAGTACGACTTGTGGGCTGAACAGATCGGTTGATCTGCCGCGCTCTACAGGCTCCCACAGGTTCTTTCACAGCCGAAAAATTTGAAAAGCCCCGCTATCCTCACAAGATACGGGGCTTTTTTACGGCTATCGTATGAAGAAACCCAGGAATCCAGCACAAGGAACAGGCGGGCATGCGTCAGCATTCGGTCATCCACACACCCAAAACCAGCGACTACCAGGAACTGACCCAGGTCTGGGAGGCTTCGGTGCGGGCCACCCATGACTTTCTGCCGGACAGTTACATCGAACTGCTGAAAAACCTGGTGCTCACCCGTTACCTGGATGCGGTGATGCTCATCTGCACACGAGACGCTCGCCAGCGGATTACCGGTTTCGCCGGTGTCGCGGCCGGCAAGATCGAGATGCTGTTCATCGACCCACAACACCGTGGCCAGGGCCTGGGCAAACAACTGCTGCACTACGCCATGGAACACCTGAACGCCGATCAACTGGACGTCAACGAACAGAACCCGCAAGCCCTGGGTTTTTACCTCAAGCAAGGGTTCGAAGTGGTTGGGCGTTCGGCACGGGACGGCATGAACCAGCCTTACCCACTGCTGCACATGCGCTATAAGCAACCCGACTTGAAGGCCCAACGCGGCTAAAAGCCACACGGCGCAAATGGACCCGCGATTAACCGGCGCCAGGCAGGTACAATGCCCACCCTCTTTTTGTTACGGCCCTGTCATGACTGACCCGATTCGTCTCTCCAAACGCCTCATCGAACTCGTCGGCTGTTCCCGTCGGGAGGCTGAGCTGTTCATCGAGGGCGGCTGGGTCACCGTGGATGGCGAAGTGATCGATGAACCGCAGTTCAAGGTCACCACCCAGAAAGTCGAACTCGACCCCGAGGCCAAGGCCACCGCGCCAGAGCCGGTGACGATCCTGCTGAACGTGCCGGCAGGCACCGATGTGGACACTGCGATGGCCTCCCTGGGGCCACAGACCCTGAGCGAAGAACATCGCTTCAGCAAGCGGCCACTCAAGGGCCACTTCCTGCGCCTGACCGCCAGCGCCGACCTGCAGGCCAACGCCAGCGGGCTGCTGGTGTTCACCCAGGACTGGAAGATTTTGCGCAAGCTCACCGCCGATGCCGCCAAGATCGAGCAGGAATACGTGGTGGAAGTCGAGGGCGAGATGGTCGCCCACGGCCTCAACCGCCTGAACCACGGGCTGACCTACAAAGGCAAGGAACTGCCAGCGGTCAAGGCCAGTTGGCAAAACGAGAACCGCTTGCGCTTTGCCATGAAAAACCCACAACCGGGCGTGATCGCCCTGTTCTGCCAGGCGGTCGGCCTCAAGGTGGTCGCCATTCGCCGCATCCGCATCGGCGGCGTGTCCATCGGCAAGGTGCCGTTGGGCCAGTGGCGCTACCTGTCCGCCAAAGAGAAATTCTAATTTTCCGGCGCCCCGCCGAGCCGGGGCGCCCATTGCCGATTGATCAGGATTGCACACATGATTCACAACGACGTACTGCGCAGCGTGCGCTACATGCTCGACATCAGCGACAAGAAAGTCATCGAGATCATCAAGCTGGGCGGCCTGGAAGTCTCCCTGGCGGACCTGACAGGCTACCTCAAGAAAGATGAGGAAGAAGGCTTCGTGTTCTGCCCTGACGACGTCATGGCGCATTTTCTCGACGGCCTGGTGATCTTCAAGCGCGGCAAGGACGAAAGCCGTCCGCCGCAGCCGATCGAAGTGCCGGTGACCAATAACATCATCCTCAAAAAGCTGCGGGTGGCCTTCGAGCTGAAAGAGGACGACATGCACGCCATCCTCAAGGCTGCCGAGTTCCCGGTGTCCAAGCCGGAACTGAGCGCGCTGTTCCGCAAATTCGGCCACACCAACTACCGCCCGTGTGGCGACCAGTTGCTGCGCAACTTCCTCAAGGGCCTGACGCTGCGCGTTCGCGGCTGATCCCAGCCAATGACCCATACCGTCTCCCCCATCGGCTTCGTCCGCTCCTGTTTCAAGGAGAAGTTCGCCATCCCCCGTCAACCGCAACTGGCCCCGGCCGCACGCGGTGTGCTGGAGCTGGTGGCGCCGTTCGATCAGGGTGATGCGGTGCAGGGGCTGGAGCAGGTCAGTCATGTCTGGCTGCTGTTCCTGTTCCATCAGGCCCTGGAAGACAAGCCACGCTTGAAGGTGCGGCCACCGCGCCTGGGCGGCAATAAGTCCATGGGGGTGTTCGCCACCCGCGCCACCCACCGTCCCAACGGCATCGGCCAGTCGGTGGTGAAGCTGGAACGGGTCGAAGCCGGACGCCTGTGGATCTCCGGTATTGATTTGCTGGACGGCACGCCAGTGCTCGACATCAAGCCCTACGTGCCCTACGCCGACATCATCGGCTCGGCGTCCAACACCATCGCCAGTGCAGCGCCTGAGCCGATCCCCGTGCAATGGGCGGATACCGCCCTGCTACAAGCTCAAGATCACGCCACGCGCCTGGAAGAGCCCTTGGTGGCGCTGATCGAACAGTGCCTGGCCCAAGACCCACGCCCTGCGTACCAGATTCCCACAGCCGAGCGGGAATATGGCGCGCAGTTCTGGGATCTGGACGTGCGCTGGCATTACCCGCAGCCAAGGTTGATCCGGGTCCTGGAAGTGATTCCGGCGAAATCGTAACCGCCAGACACGAAAAAGCCCGCGCAGCCTTCTTAAGGCAGCGCGGGCTTTTTTGTGGGGTTACTGTAGGGATCGAGTCGCCTTCTTCGCGAGCAAGCCCGCTCCCCCCTTATCCAAACAGGCTTACTTCTCTACAAACGCCCGCTCGATCAGGTAATCACCCGGCTCACGCATACGCGGCGAAACGGTCAGGCCGAAGCTGTTGAGCACTTCGCTGGTCTCATCGAGCATGCTCGGGCTACCGCACAACATGGCGCGGTCGTCCTGCGGGTTGATCGGCGGCAGACCGATGTCGCGGAACAGTTTGCCGCTGCGCATCAGGTCGGTCAGGCGACCTTCGTTCTCGAACGGCTCGCGGGTCACGGTCGGGTAGTAGATCAGCTTGTCACGCAGCGCTTCGCCGAAGAACTCGTTCTGCGGCAGATGCTCGGTGATGAATTCGCGGTAAGCGACTTCATTGACGTAACGCACGCCGTGGCACAGGATCACTTTTTCGAAACGCTCGTAGGTTTCCGGATCCTGGATGACGCTCATGAACGGCGCCAGGCCGGTACCGGTGCTGAGCAGGTACAAATGCTTGCCAGGCTTGAGGTCGTCCAGCACCAGCGTGCCGGTAGGCTTCTTGCTGATGATGATCTCGTCGCCTTCCTTCAGGTGCTGCAACTGGGAAGTCAGCGGGCCATCAGGCACCTTGATGCTGAAGAACTCGAGATGCTCTTCCCAGTTCGGGCTGGCAATCGAGTAAGCGCGCATGAGCGGGCGGCCGTTGGGCTGTTGCAGGCCGATCATCACGAACTGGCCGTTCTCGAAGCGCAGGCCCGGATCGCGGGTGCACTTGAAGCTGAACAGAGTGTCGTTCCAGTGATGAACACTGAGGACACGCTCGTGGTTCATGTTGCTCATGTACGGTGACTCCTGGGGAATGATGCCTGCGTCGTTAATTTGCGCAATTGCATCGCATTCTAATGGCGGCGACAATATCTGTTAAATGGATTATTAAGATAAGGGTTATCGGTTATATCGATATGCGATTTACTCTCCGTCAACTTCAAGTCTTCGTCGCCGTCGCTCAGCAAGAGAGTGTGTCCCGTGCTGCGGGCCTGCTCAATCTGTCGCAGTCGGCCGCCAGCACCTCCATCACCGAACTGGAGCGCCAATCCAGCTGCCAATTGTTCGACCGCGCCGGCAAACGTCTGAGCCTCAATGCCCTGGGCAAACAGCTGCTGCCCCAGGCCGTGGCGCTGTTGGACCAGGCCAAGGAGATCGAAGACCTGCTCAATGGCAAGTCCGGTTTCGGCTCACTGGCCGTCGGGGCCACGTTGACCATCGGCAATTACCTGGCGACCCTGTTGATCGGCGGTTTCATGCAGCGCCACCCGGAAAGCCAGGTGAAGCTGCACGTGCAGAACACTGCCAACATCGTGCACCAGGTTGCCCACTATGAAATTGATCTGGGTCTAATAGAAGGCGACTGCAGCCATCCGGATATCGAGGTGCAGAGCTGGGTCGAGGACGAACTGGTGGTGTTCTGCGCCCCTCAGCATCCGTTGGCCAAGCGCGGCCAGGCGACCATGGAGGAGCTGACCCATGAAGCGTGGATTCTGCGTGAGCAAGGTTCTGGCACCCGCCTGACCTTCGACCAAGCCATGCGCCACCATCGCAGCGCGCTGAACATTCGTCTGGAGCTCGAGCACACCGAAGCCATCAAGCGCGCCGTGGAGTCCGGCCTGGGGATTGGCTGCATCTCCCGCCTGGCCCTGCGCGATGCCTTCCGCCGCGGCAGCCTCGTCGCGGTGGAAACTCCGGACATGGACCTGGCGCGGCAGTTTTATTTCATCTGGCACAAACAGAAATATCAGACATCGGCCATGCGCGAATTCCTCGAACTGTGCCGAGCCTTCACCGCTGGGGTCCAGCGCAGCGACGAAATCGTGCTGCCGGCCATTGCCTGAGGCGTTAAAGCAGAATAAGGCCCCACACCAACGCAATCATCGTCAGGGCGAGCAACTGGGCAGCGCTGCCCATGTCCTTGGCGTTTTTGGACAACGGATGAAGTTCCAGGGAAATTCGGTCGATGGCCGCCTCCACCGCCGAGTTGAGCAACTCCACGATCAGCGCCAGCAGGCAGACCGCAATCAGCATCGCCTGCTCGACACGGCTGACATCCAGAAAGAACGACAACGGAATCAGAACGACGTTGAGCAGGACCAACTGGCGGAACGCCGCTTCGCCGACAAAGGCTGCACGCAACCCGTCCAAGGAATAGCCAGAGGCGTTGAGGATGCGTTTCAGGCCGGTTTGGCCTTTAAAAGGTGACATAGAGTGGGCAACTGATCGAAAAGGAGTGGAGACGCTAATTCAAACCCGGTCAAAAAAGCGTGAACAAGCGCACTAAGGCTGCGGTGAAATTGACTCAAGTTGTTGCAGCAACAAAGCCGCCTGGGTCCGGGTGCGCACGTTCAGTTTACGAAAAATAGCCGTCACGTGGGCCTTGATGGTGGCCTCCGACACACTCAGCTCATAGGCAATCTGCTTGTTCAGCAAGCCTTCGCAGACCATGGTCAACACCCGGAACTGCTGCGGTGTGAGGCTGGCCAGCCCTTCGCTGGCGGCCTTGGCTTCCGCGGATACGCTGACCGCCTCGAACGCCTGGGGTGGCCAGGATACGTCGCCATTGAGCACGGCTTTCACAGCCTGCTGGATATTTTCCAGGGAGCTGGATTTAGGGATGAAACCGCTGGCGCCGAATTCACGGGCCTTGACCATCACCGAGGCCTCTTCCTGGGCCGACACCATCACCACGGGGATCTGCGGGTATTGGCCACGTAACAGCACCAATCCTGAAAAGCCATAGGCACCCGGCATGTTCAAGTCCAGCAGCACCAGGTCCCAGTCGGCCTTTTCAGTCAACCGGGCTTCCAGTTCCGCGATACTGGCCACCTCCGTCAGCCGGACATCCGGGCCCAGGCCCAGGGTCACTGCCTGATGCAACGCGCTGCGAAAAAGCGGGTGGTCATCGGCAATCAGGATTTCGTATGTGGCCATTTTTAAAATGATCCTGTTTTTAATGGCAGGCCCGATACATTCGCGCCTCGCCAAACAACTCAAGACACCGCCATGCAGCGATATCCACAGGGGCACGTTCAACGCCAAACACGGCGTTTCAAACTTCGGCCGCACCCTGGTCGGCGCCAAGCATGCCCAGCGAAGCCGGGGTGGTCAAGCAGCACGGCCGGCCCTGTGTGCAGTATGGGCCACTATTGGGCCAATACTGCTTGCGCGGTACGGATAAAGGGCTGCAATTCGGCGTGGGCCGGGGTCGATATATTGACCTCCTGCTGGCGTTTGGCGCCTAGGTAGTGCTGGCTGAACACGTCGAAATAGGCATCCAGGGCCGACGCGGCGTCACTGTCCCCTGCCAGTTCCAAGCACAACGCCGCTACTTCGGCGGTGCACAGGTGCTCGCTGCGGGTCGAACGGCGCAAGCGGTAGCGCGACAGCTTGTCGGGCAGCAGGCTCAGGATCGGCAAGCGGTCAAAATACGGGCTTTTACGGAAAATCTTACGCGCCTCCGTCCAGGTCGCGTCCAGTAAAATGAACAGCGGACGCTTGCAAGGATCGAGATCAACCGTGTGGGTGACTCGCGATGGCTCGACATATTCACCGGGAAATACCAGGTAGGGCTGCCATTGCGGGTCATTGAGCAGCGCCAGCAGTTGCTCGTCGACTTCAGTGCGCGACCAGATGAACGCATGATTGTCGCGCACCACGTCAGCTATCAGCCAACCGGTGTTGCTTGGCTTGAACACTTCCTTGTTGGTCATGATCAGGCAAACCCCGGAACGGGTCTCGACGCTCGGCCGCCAGGCGCACAGGCAATGGCTCTCGATCACCCGGCAGGCGCTGCACCGGGGGGCGCGCCAGCCACGGGCCTGAATCGGCTTGATACCTTCATCGATGCGCTGGTCGCGCAGGCGGGCGACGGCGTTAGGGGCATGGTTCATCGTGGGCAACGCCGACAGACAGGAAAACTCGACACGAACAACACTCGGCAGGGCAAGAAAGGCCGGCAGTCTACCAGAGCGCGCAAGCCTGTACCGTCCGCCCGGGCTCCCCTATAATTTCTCGCCACTGAACGCACAGTCATGTGATCGGTCGAACCACCAGTCACTGAACCAGGAGAGTTTCATGCTGCGCCTTATCGTCCCTACCGTTGCCGTTCTGCTGGCGACGTCCCTCAGCGCTCAGGCTGCTTCGCTGAAAGAACTCGAACTGAACAAGATGCTGCAGAACGTGGCCACGCAAAGCAGCGTCGGCACGCCGCGGGCGATCAGCGAAGATATTCTTGACCAGGGTTACACCGTCGAAGGCACCGAGCTGATCAACCACCTCAGCGTGCAAAGCAGCCATGCCCAGAAAATGCGCGCTGACCCCAAGGCTGTTTATTTCCAGTTGGGTTCCACGGTATGCACCAACCCAGGCTTCCGCAAGCTGATGGCCAAGGGTGCCACCATGCGCTACGAGTTTACCGAGGTTAAAACCAACCGCCCGGTCGCGACTGAACGCTTCCAGGAATCGGACTGCCCGAAACCGGCCAAGACCAAGAAGTAATCAACCCGCGCGTGCGCGTCGCTGCTCATCGTCGGCGCGCAGTTCCGCCACCAGCGCCTGCAAATAACGCGAGCGCCATGCCCGGCCTTCCAGCCGGCGGTAGCATTCCTCCTCAAGACTTACCCGATTGGCCTGAGCCGCTTCCAACAGCATCAGGTGCAACTGACTGTCGAGTTCCAGAGTTACCCTGGTCATCTCTCCCGCCTCCATGCCCGATCCGTTTCAATCCATCGCGTGGCGCCCAGCCCTGAGCGCCGCATCACATTGGCACGCTTGTTATCAGTAAATCAGAGCGGCGCGAACCCGGTCGCCAATCTGACGAGCGGTGGGGTCCTTCAGCGGTTGCCAACGGTCGCTTTTGAGCGCCATGATCAAGGCTGCGAAGATCAGCTAGATTCAGAAGTACCTCTTTTCATCGGGCAGAACGAGGCTGCCCTGCCAGCACCTTGCCGTGTGATTGTTTTTCATCCAAGGGATAAACAGAACCTGTTGGATGGCTTGATCGCTTTGCTGCAGACCGCGTCAAGCCAGGTCGAACACCCAGGCATGGGCCTGGGCCGACAATGACACACGGAGTGTCGTGGCCCTGACGAATCTCTCGTTCGGGCCAGGGTTCTGTTAAGAAGGAGAAGTTGAATGCCTTATAAACCGAATGACCTGCTCAGTCGTCATTTTGAGAACCATGGCCACGACCTCACCCGCAAGGTCGAAGAGCAACTCAACCTGGTATCCCCCAACAGCCCCAACCTCCCCATCTACCGCGACATGATCCTGACCGTGCTGCGCATGGCCCAGGAAGATCACAACCGCTGGAATGCCAAGATCACCCTGCAGGCACTGCGGGAACTGGAACATGCATTCCGCACGCTCGAACAATTCAAGGGGCGACGCAAGGTCACCGTTTTCGGCTCGGCTCGCACGCCCATCGAGCACCCCCTGTATGGCCTGGCTCGAGAGCTGGGGGCGGCCCTGGCCCGTTCGGACATGATGGTCATCACGGGCGCCGGCGGTGGCATCATGGCTGCCGCCCATGAAGGCGCGGGTCGGGACCACAGCCTGGGATTCAACATCACCCTGCCTTTTGAGCAGCACGCAAACCCGACCGTCGAAGGCACACCGAACCTGTTGCCGTTCCACTTTTTCTTTACCCGCAAACTGTTTTTCGTCAAGGAGGCCGACGCGTTGGTGCTCTGTCCAGGCGGCTTTGGCACCCTAGATGAAGCACTGGAAGTCCTGACACTGGTGCAAACGGGTAAGAGCCCGCTGGTACCGGTGGTATTGCTGGACGTTCCTGGGGGCAAGTTCTGGCAAGGCGCCCTGAACTTCATCCGTGAGCAACTGGAGGAAAACCGCTACATCCTACCCACTGACTTGAAACTGATGCGGCTGGTGTACAACGCCGAAGAGGCCGTGGAAGAGATCAACCAGTTTTACCGCAACTTCCACTCCAGTCGCTGGCTCAAGCATCAGTTTGTGGTCCGCATGAATCACAAGCTCAGCGAACAGGCGCTGCAGCAGATGCAAGTGGACTTTGCCGACCTGTGCCTGAACGATTGTTTTCATCAGCACGACTACAGTGGCGAGGAACACGACGAAGCCCAGTTCAGTCATTTGACGCGACTGGCATTTACCTTCAACGCCCGCGATCACGGCCGTTTAAGGGAACTGGTGGATTACATCAACCTGCCGGAAAACTGGGCCCAGCCCACCCCTGAACCTCGCCCCCTTACATGGGAGCCGATCAAGGTAACCTGAGCCCATAAAAAAACGGCCCGCTATCGAAATAGCGGGCCGTTCTTGTTTAATCATCCATGCCTCGACCGCTGAACAAGCGGCTAATCATCTCCATGGAATAGCCTCGATACGCCAGGAAACGCCCTTGCTTGGCGCGTTCTCGTGCATCGATGGGCAAATGCCCTGAGAACTTGCGACGCCAGGTGTCCGTCAATTGCTCCTGCCAATCGATACCACTTTCGCGCAGGGCCAGTTCTATATCCGGGCGTTGCAAGCCTCGTTGGCCGAGCTCCTCACGAATTCGTAACGGACCATAACCGGAGCGGGCGCGATAAGAGACAAAACTCTCAAGGTAGCGGGCTTCCGATAACAGGCCCTCTTCCGTCAAACGGTCGAGAGCCGCATCGATCAACTCATCGGGAGCACCGCGCTGACGCAGTTTACGCGTCAGCTCGACCCTACCGTGCTCGCGCCTGGCGAGCAGGTCCATCGCGGTTCGTCGCACCGCGACGAGGGTATCGAGTACGACGGTCATCGAATCGATCAGATGTCAGCGTCAGCCAGATCGTCTGCAGTCTCGCGGTTGGCCACTGCCTTGACGTCTGCCACCGGGCTCAGCAGTTTGTCACGCAATTGCTTCTCGAGGGCTGCGGCAACTTCCGGGTTGTCCGCCAGGAACTTGGCCGAGTTGGCCTTGCCCTGACCGATCTTGGTGCCGTTGTAGGCATACCAGGCGCCGGATTTTTCGACGAAACCGTGCAGCACACCCAGGTCGATCATCTCGCCATTGAGGTAGATGCCCTTGCCGTAGAGAATCTGGAACTCGGCCTGACGGAACGGCGAAGCCACCTTGTTCTTCACAACCTTGACGCGGGTTTCGCTGCCGACAACCTCATCACCTTCTTTCACCGCGCCAGTACGGCGGATGTCCAGACGGACCGAAGCGTAGAACTTCAGCGCGTTACCACCCGTGGTGGTTTCCGGGCTGCCGAACATCACGCCGATCTTCATACGGATCTGGTTGATGAAGATCACCAGGCAGTTGGCGTTCTTGATGTTACCGGTGATCTTGCGCAAGGCCTGGGACATCAGGCGAGCCTGGAGGCCCACGTGCATGTCGCCCATTTCACCTTCGATTTCAGCCTTTGGCACCAGCGCCGCCACAGAGTCGACGATGATCACGTCAACCGCATTGGAACGCACCAGCATGTCGGTGATTTCCAGGGCCTGTTCACCGGTGTCCGGCTGGGAAACCAGCAGGTCATCGACGTTGACGCCCAGTTTGCCGGCGTATTCCGGGTCCAGGGCGTGTTCGGCGTCGACGAAGGCGCAGGTCGCACCAGCTTTTTGAGCCTGGGCGATCACGGACAGGGTCAGTGTGGTTTTACCGGACGACTCAGGACCGTAGATTTCAACGATACGGCCTTTTGGCAGGCCGCCGATGCCCAGCGCAATGTCCAGGCCCAGGGAGCCGGTGGAGATGGAAGGAATAGCCTGACGGTCCTGATCGCCCATACGCATTACGGCACCCTTGCCGAATTGACGTTCGATCTGACCCAAGGCCGCAGCCAAGGCTTTCTTCTTGTTGTCGTCCATTAAAGTCCTCACGTAATCAATAAGGCCTGACGGCCAACACCTGTATAAGTAGCCAGTATTATTCCACAGCGATTACAGATCGCCTACCCCTGATTTGAGATTTCTACAGCGGCATGTTGTAACAGCCCCTCTAGCGCGGCCTTCACCGTTTGTCGGCGGACCTCATCGCGGTTGCCCGAAAAGAATCGCAGCTCACTGGTGACCGTCTCGCCAACGCCCCAGGCGAGCCACACGGTGCCCACCGGCTTGTTCGGCGAACCACCGTCCGGCCCCGCCACGCCGCTGACCGCCACGGCAAAACGCGCCAGGCTCTTGTGCTGGGCACCCCGCACCATGGCCTCGACCACCTCGCGGCTGACCGCCCCCACCGTCTCGAACAACTCGCTCGGCACATTCAACTGCTGAGTCTTCTGGCGATTGGAATAGGTCACATAACCGGCCTCGAACCAGGCCGAACTCCCGGGAATCCGAGTGATTGCCTCGGCAATCCCGCCGCCGGTGCAGGACTCAGCCGTGGTCACATGGGTATTGAGCACCTGCAGGCGCCTGCCCAGTTCAGCAGCCAGTTCGGTAATGTCGTCCATGAAGCTCTCCTGATTCGACGCAATGAGGCCTACCGTACACGAGCAGTCGAGGCTTGCAAGGCTCGCCGGATTACCGACCCAGCGCCCTGATATAGGCCTGACAGGCCTGCAAGGCAATCAATCCGCGATCACCGGCGTCGGTGATGGCGATAATTCGTTGAGCATGCGCCGGGTCAAGTCGGGCACGTGGGGCACCATGATCCACGTCGCTGGCGCGGGTGGTGGCAGGCACTGCACAACCGGCGGCGACATCGTCGGCGTCGAGGAGGACTGACAACCGGACATCGGCAGTAGCAAGGCGATCGCGCAGGCGATCCTGGTCACGTTGGGCATCGCTCAAGGCTCGGTAATGGGTTTGTTCGCTGGCAGAGAGTTGTTGTTCCAGGGCCAGGCGTTTGTCGTGCTCGGCCTTTTGTTGCAAGGCTGTCGCCCGGGTCATTTGATTCAGGGTGTCAGCCTGGGACTGGGCCATCTGCGCCAACTGTCGGCCATAACGCCAATCCTGAAGCCGCCACGCCAGCACCGCCGGGCCACCGGCCAACAGCGCCAGCAACACGACGACACCAAGGCTGCGTATAGAAAAAGGCATCAGATCGAAGGCTGGCATAACACCTCCTTCGCCCGCGCCCACAATTTCAGGCGCTCCTCCAGACCGTTCAAGCCACCATTAATACGCCGGGTGATGCTGTTGAACTGGTCGCGATCGGCCAGCTCGTTCAAGCCGTTCTGCTCCCAGAACCACGCCGCGGATTGCGCCGCCCATTGCGGTTGCTCAAGCAGTTCAGGTAACGCCAGCAAGCGTTCATCACCAAACAGCCCGAGGCTGCAACGAAGATAGTTGTCGTGGCCAGTAATTTGAATCAGTCCGCGGCCACGATACTTCTGACCGTCACCGTCGGCCTGGGGCGTATTGCCCAGGCGAGCGGCCAGCGATCCCGTATCGTATTTGCTGAGATATTGATCACCGCCGAGCTCGCGTACATAGCGCAACTGTCCGGATTCGTGCCCGACCTGCGCAAGAAAAGCGGCGATGCGTTTAGGCGTTTCGATACGGTAGCGGGACATGGCGCTGTTAAGCGCGGAAACAAAAACGCCCGCTAGGCTGCGGGCGTTGGGCATGATTTTGATGAGTTGCTGTTGAGTAACATCCATGCTCAGACCATCGAAAACAGGGTTATTGAAGGTGCTCGGCGAGCCAGAGTGGCGCGACTGGACGATGTCCAGCAGCAGGGAAGAACTCATCCTGCGGCCAGTCCCTGAGCTCACGGCGATAAGCCTGGAGTTCTGTGTATTGCGTCTGGTCCAGAGTGGTAGCGCCTCCGTCATCCATTTCGTCGCGATCCCGGATAACCAGGCGGTCCGTAATAGAGAGCTGCGCATCACGCCATTTTTTTTCGCTGGCCCCTTGTAGCGTAGTTCTATCAACCGGTAGGTCCGAAAGCACCGGTCGTCCCCTCCCGTCCGACTCGATACATTTATTTAAAAAAGGCGCTGCAAATAACTCTCGATATACCTCCTCGGAGATTTCAATCGCATCCTCCGGAAGGTTTTTAAAGTGGTCAACGGAATTATAAAAGCCCCCCGTGGACGGAGCATAAAAAATCAACATATTTGTTCCCCTATCAATAGCCGAACGCACGCCATATACCAGTCCAATTTGAGTAGGCACCGTTATAGTCCCGCCCATAAAGTCTGAACTGGCTCAGCGAACCGGTGGACACTCCAAATGAAGCACAGGTGGGTCCCCCATCCGTCACCACAATATTCCTCACTGCATTAGGGAATGACATCGGGTATGTCACCAGAACCCCGTTAGCATCCGTGCCGCTGGAGGCAACCCCCCATTGCTCGATGACGTAGCCCGTCGGGCTCGTAGTATCGGGAATTCGTTTCCAACCATTGGGCTGCAACGATGACGACGACATGGCCGAATACTTCAACGCCACGGTTCCGCCTATCAAACGCCATTGACTATTGATTTTGATGAATTCCGCCGTCTCCCCCAGTCCGATACTGATGGCCCCCTGCGCTCCATTCGACGCGTTTAGCGCGTCAGCAGCGGACACCGTCGAAACGGTTACAACTCCTGTCCCCGCGTTGACAATCTTAAGTGTGGCGCCATGCAGGATTCCCGTAGTAACCGGCAGTTTGGCGGTGACCGGCGCATTGCTTGCAAAACTTACGATGCCTCCTACATCCGAGAGCGTCAGCGAGGCGCTGTTGCTATAAACATTGAACCCGGCGTACTGCATTCCGCTGCGAACCACAAACTCTGTAGTCGCAACGGTTTTATCATTATTGAATTGCGGGGCAGTCAGGAACAATTCACTGCCCCTCAAAGCCGTGAGCAACTGATTGTGAATGTCTTCCGACGGCGTTGTTCCGGCAGCTTGAATAACACTAAGCAGCTCTTGCGTGACACCATTACCCCAACTGGCGGGAATCAATGATCCCGGCGTACCTGTCAGTGGATCTTCATCCACGAACCGGCCATTCATCAGGCCCGCACTGGGCACACTTTTGGGATAGTCCAAGTTATTCTCCTTTAAATTTCAAACGGTCGGAAACGGCAATAGGAAGCCTCGCCCGCTGACTCGTACCAACAGCGCCTGGAAAAATGAGCGTTTTTAGCCGTCCAACCTGTAGCCGGTTTAAACAGCTGACTCAGGCACGACCGGCCAGGTGATGTCGCTTGGGAAACCGATTTGATGCTGAATGCGGTTCAATTCGACGCTGTAGAGTTTCCACTCCATCAACGCCAGTTGTTCTAGGTCACTGGCATCGCCGATGTCTTCGGCGTACTGGAAGGGAGCGATTTTCTGAACCGCGTCCCGCAGCAGTTTGTCGCGCTTGGATAACGCTTCGCGCTTGAGATCGGCCAGTTTCAGCGTTTCATCAAAGATCCAGGCGTTATCACGCCAGACGTAATAGTTACCCGGCCAAGGCTCGGCGGTGTACATCTCCGGCAACTCGCCGAACTCGGTCCATTGCAGATGAGCACCGTTGTCCTTGCGATAAACCGAACCACGCCAGTCCACCATCTCTCGCGGAACGCCGTTCACCATGACCCATGAATGGTGCTCTTGAGCAGCAGGTAACTGGAAGGAAAGCTGGATGCCGTTACTTGGGATTTGAATGCCCATGCCGGGGGTTACGAAAAGTTCTACCGGGCCAGAGAGAACACCGGAGTCGTCAAACAGGTAAATAAACATATTGGCCTCAGATCAGCTTGATTCGGGCGGGATAGGCGATGTTCCTGGGGCGGGTTTCAGCGCTGAACGTCCCGATATTGCCTACAAGTTCTCCACTGGAAAAGAAAAGTGGATTGGGGTACGTCGTACCGACTATCCCCGTTGCAGGAGCAGCATTAACGTCGCGAGTCACGTCCCAAGAACCATCAGCAATACCAGGCCCCGGACGATTAGCACTACCCGAACTGGTGGGCAAAAAGTGGTTGTGGCTTTCAAGGGCATCCATTTGTCTGCTGCCCGCCGAACGATCAACATCCACCCCTCGGGCCTCATCCAATACGCGCAAGAACTCGCCACGAATATCGGGAAGTCGAAAGGTCGTCGCACCGTCACCGCTGGTCCACGCACCTTCGTTCCCCGCTCTGGCAGCTTCGGTCACCAGCGCACCGGACGATTGCGCAAAGTCCCACAGCCACGGCCAATCGCCACGCACCAGCAAATTACCGTTAAGCACCGCATATCCGCCGGGGATAACCTGGCGCGTGCTTTCGAAAGAAATGCGTCCCAGCGCCGTCGAATCAAAGCGACTCACCGGCCACCAGCCCCCCGCCTCATCGCTGCGCAAATGCCACCAGTCACCGCTACCCATCAGCACCATAAATGGATAGCCACTGGCTGACAGGTGAGTATGGAATCGGATCTTGTCAGTTCCGGCGGCGCGCACCGTCAGACGGTTACCGCTGTTATCCACACGGCGCACAATCACATCGCGAACACCAAGCGCCGCGTTAGCCGCTGGCAGGGTCACAGTGTTCACGCCCGCACTTGCATCGATCAACACAAGCCCCAGCTCATCGGTTGTCAGCACCTTTGAAGCGGTTAATCGCGTAATCACCGAACGCATCGGGCTGCTGCGCCCAAGGATGGTTTGCAAGGCCTTGATCAACTGCCCGGTGTCCACTTCGGAGGGTGTCATGCCGGCAGCCGAAATCACGCTAAGGATTTCCTGGGTGACGCTGTTGCCCCAGACCGCCGGAATCAGCGATCCAGGCGTGCCGGCCAGCGGATTTTCATCCACGAATCGGCCGTTCACCAACCCGACGCTGGGAACGCTTTTTGGATAGTCCATGTTTTATTTCTCTACATGAGATAAGGAACGCAATTACGCCTGGAGGCGTAGCTCACGGATGACCGCAAGCACGTCATCAGCGGCTTTGGTGGCAAAATCCGCTTTCCCCTTCGCCAGATGCGCATGAATTTGCGCCTTGGCTTTTAGACGTAGCTCGCGAAGCGCCAGCAGGTTCGAATCGAACTCGGCGGCCTTGGCGAGAATCTGCTCTGCCGCCTGCCTGGCTGTTCGGCCTTTTACGACCCCTGCGGAAACAGCCAGGGGGACTGCCTTTTTCGGGTAGCCCTCATCCTTGAACGCCTGAGCCTCGCGGGCGGCTTGTTGGTACTCCAAGGCCCGTAACGAATCGCCGGCCAAGGCGCGACGAGCGCCGTCTGCAGCCGCATCAACTTTGGCGCACAGCCGTTCGCCTTCGATACGCAGCCACTCAGCGGAATTTCCTTCGCTGAGTACCCATCTACCGTCCTCCCAAATATGAGCAGCGGATGGCGGAGCCGGACGCAGTTCATCATCGTAGTGGTGCAGTTCTTGAATGACTTTCATCGGATCAGTTCCCAAGACAGATGGACATTGACTGCGTTTGTAAAATTGACGGCGATACCCAGGCTGTAATCAGTTAGCGCCTGGTGCCCCTTGATCCCCATGCTCAATAGCAACTCGTCACTATCGGCATTGGTGGCGCCCAATGTGTGCTCGGCCTGAAAGCACTGCCACAGCGAACGCAACTCGGCATGATCAAAACAGGCCGTAATCGTAGAGACCGTCACGTCGCTGATGACGTTGTTGGAAGACAGCACACACATGTACGGACTCGCAGGGTTGGTCCAGCCCCCCGCTTGGTTGCTGATACTTTGTAAAACAGGCGACAGGTAGCTGTAGTTGCCCCCAACCCAACCGGCCTGGGCAAAGGCCAACGAGGTCACTGTGTTCGAGGACGGCGTGGGGTTGCCTGTAACGAGCCGCGCGGCACGCGCATGCGGATCAAGCGGCAAATACACCACGCCAGTGCCATTGACCGTCTGGGTCCAGCTCAACCGCGCACGGTTGTAAATTGAGCGAATTGTAGGCAAGGCCCCCGGCACCCCGGTCAACACCCAGGCCAGGCACATATCCAACGGTGTGGATTGGAATCCACCGCCAGAAGCCCCATTTACAGTGCCCTTCAGCGACTCCGGGGCGACGTCGTAGAGGCTTCCACGCTGCATGTAAAACGTCAGCCCATCCCCCGTCACCTGCGCTCTTAAAAAATAGCCGGAGCTGGGCAATAAATCAGCGCTGCTCCAGGCCGAAGTCACATAAGTACGTGATCGGCCCAACCGCCCACTCACGACCTCCTGACCGATGCTGATGTACGCGCCTGCCGGAATCGAAACTCGCCCGCCACTGGCTGATACAGCTGCTGGCGTTATTGGCAGACGTGCATCGGCTGTGGCGATAGTGGGCAGAGGCAAGGCGGCAAGCGGTAGAGCCAGGTCCTGGCTCCAGCCCTTCGCAGTTACCGATTGGATCGCTTGGAGCAACTGATCGTGTTGGGTTTCATCCGGGGACAACGCCCCCGCCTTGATGACATTCACAATTTCCTGGGTTACCCCGTTCCCCCAAGCCGCCGGAATCAACGACCCCGGCGTCCCGGTCAATGGGTTTTCATCCACGAACTTCCCATTCACCAGCCCGGCGCTGGGCACACTCTTCGGATAATCCATCTCTCTACTCCCTAGTCATAATTGATGTGAACCTTCGTATGCGCCGGTGCACTGCGATGAATCAGGCACTCCAGAGCCGACCCCGGATTGACGCCAAACCGCTCCCCCCAATAGCTCGCGCCAAAGCGTCGGCCCAGCAGCAGGCGGCCGCCGGTGTTGAGGGTCCACATGAATTGCGCCTGCCAGGTGCCGAAGTGGGCCTCGCCGAAACGGGCGCGGCCCATGCGCGGTGCCTTGAGCTCGGTGATGGTGGCGTTGGGATAACCCTGGCTCCTGGCAATCTCCACGTAATAGGTGATGGCCTGGCCGCCCACCGCCAACAGGCGCCGACGTACCGCCAACCGGCGATCGTCATACAGCGGCGTGGCGCCCAGACACGGATCAGGCAGGTTCATCACCCGCTCCCAGTCCGGCACCAGCTCACTCACTCCCGCCGGGTCCATTTCGTGGAGCAGGTCGGCGGCGCGGGCGTCGAGGCGGGCTAACTCTTGGGCGATGCCTTCAAGTACTTCGTCCAGTTCCGGCACGCGCTCCGGATCCCACGCCGGGCCGCTGGGCAGCAGGCTGCGCAGCTGGGCCTGGTACTGTTCGGCGGTTCTTATTCCAGCCATACGCAGCCTCCGAAGGTCAGCAGTTGATTGCTGGCCGCCACTACATCGGCACTCGGCGCAGTGAGTTTGTGGTCGGTTTCGCCGGTAGCACTGCTGATGGCTTCGGCGATGTGGGTCAGCAACAGGGTTTCGCCAAGACCGGCTTCGCGGTTATGCAAGTCGCGCAGCTGGGCTTCGATGGCCGCGCGCACGGCGCTGGTGTCCGGGGTGATGCGCAACCGGTAGGTCACGGGGACCTGGGTCGGCGCCAGCACATGCACCTCGGCGGTCACCGGGCGCAGCGGTTCGATATAGGCGCGGACTTCCTCCAGTTGCTCGGCATTGGGAATCGGCTGCGGGTCGTCGTCACGCATGACGAACAAGCCCACGGTGCCAGGGCCCAAATAGCTGCCGCGACACCAGGCGCGGGTGATACCGGGACATTCCAAGGCCCAGGTTTCATAGTCCTGGGCCGAGCCGCCATGGGGGATGATGCGATAGGAGCGGATCACCCGCGCCCGCAGGGATTCGAGGCTTTCCCGGGCGACACCGCCGGTCAGTCCTGGGGCCAGCACAGTGAAGCTGCTGCCGATGCCGAGAATCGGTTGAACTGGCGTCAACACCAGGCCTGCGTCGGCGTTGCCCAGGCTGCCGGCGTCCAGCGCGGCAATAGTGGTGCTGTTCAGGCCGTTGCTGGTGGTGCGGGCGTTAGTCACTTTGTAGCTGCGACCATCGCTGGATTGCAGCAGCGTGTCGACATCCAGCACCGCGCCAGCGGTGGCGGTGAAGCTGACGCTGCCGCTGGCCACCTGGGCCGCTTTACGCGCCTGGTTCAGGCGCAGGGCGGCGATGCGTTCCAGAGTCGATTCGTCGGCCTTGTCCGGCAGGATCTGCTCGGCGATCCAGTCCAGGTAGCCATACAGGCCATAGGCGGCGCCGCCAAGGGTGCGGGCCAACACTTGGGCATCGGACTGG
Organism: Pseudomonas viciae; assembly: GCF_004786035.1. Classification (NCBI taxonomy): domain Bacteria; kingdom Pseudomonadati; phylum Pseudomonadota; class Gammaproteobacteria; order Pseudomonadales; family Pseudomonadaceae; genus Pseudomonas; species Pseudomonas viciae. Next base: position 1,345,324 of record NZ_CP035088.1, on the reverse strand, counting down.
CGCAGCGAATCGCTGGCCAGGTCGCTTTGGGCGCGCTTGATCAGCACCGGCAGCGAAGGGGTTTCAAACGGCATAGGTCACCTGCCAACTGTTATCGGGGTTGATGTCCAGGCGCTCGCCGTCGGCCAGGGTCAGGACCGTGCGCAGGTTCAGGCGCTGGGCGTCGAGGCGTTCACTGATGATCTCGATGGCCCGGCAGTGGCCGTCGTCGATCAGCCATTGCAAGGCTTCACGGGCATAGAACTCGGCGTCGAGTTGGGTCTGGCGGGTCAGCTTGACCCGGCGCAGGAGCCACAGCCGCGAGCCGATGCGGTCGTCGGCGACCGTAGGAAAGGTGTCGCCCCACCAGCCGAAACGTTCGTCGTCATCGACGGCATCGTCGTCAGCGGCGCGGCGCCAGCTGAACAGGCTGATCAGCACCGAGCGAGTCAGCGCGGCGTGCAGGTTCTGGCTGATGAACATCACTGGCCTCCCGCCGGCGCGCCGGTCTGCCCGTTGCCGGCCTGAACGCCGACATGCACGTGCTTGATCTGGCTGATACCGGCGGCGATCTGGTCGCCTTGGGAAACGAGTTTGCCGGTGTGGTTGATGACCGGGCTGTCAATGTTCACCGCGTTGCTGGCGCGGATGTTCAGAGTCACGGTGTCGATGTCGATCACGCGGCCACGCTTGAAGTGGATCTTGTCGCCCTCGTCGGTGTAGATCGCCACTTCGCCAGGGGCCAGGGCCTTGAGGCGGAAACGACGGTCGGCGACCACCAGCACCACGGCATGGGAGCGATCACCGCCCAGGAACGTGGCGATGCCCTCGGCGCCGGCCAGTGGATTGCTGGTGAAGCCGTAGGGTTCGAAGTGCTCCATGTCGTCGTTCACTTCGCCGGCGGTGAGGCGCATTTGCAGCGATTGCAACTTGGTGGCCGAATTGGCGAGCACGACAGTGCCGCGCGCCAGGAGGCGGGTCAGTAGGCTCATTGGGTTTCCTTCGGAATCGGGCAGAACAGCAATTTGGCGGCTACCCCGGAACAGCGTGGGAGCGAGCTTGCTCGCTCCCACAGGGGTTGTGCAGTGGCCGAGGGGTTGGCGTTGGGCTCAGGTTTTGGGTGGCGTCGGGTTCGCGTCGAAGGTGTGGGGGGGGGCGACTTGCAGGGTGGTGATGGAGCCTTGGGCGGACAGCGACCAGGTCACTTTGGAGATCAGCATGTCGCCATCAAAACCCAGCACCGGGTCGATCACCCGCACCAGTGTGTTGTGTCGCCACAAGTCGCCATTGGCCTGGCGCCAGCCTTGCACACGGTAGGTGGTGGTCTGGGCCTTGCCGGTGCGGATCGCGCTTTCCCAATCGGCCCGTTGCTGGGCCAGTTCGAAAGTCAGTTGCGCGCTCTCGCTGATCACCGTCACCCGCTTGCGCTTGAAGCTCAAGTCAGTGGAGGTGCCGCAGACTTCGCTCACCGCCGCCCCGCTTTGCTGGTCATTGCCCTTGTGCTGACCGATGACCCGGTATTCGGAAAACACTTGGCTGTAGTCCATCGCTGCGTTGCCGGAAAGAATGTTCTTGCCCAACTCCAACACATCACTGGCCCTCCCGCCGCTGCCGGGTTTGGCCAGTAGCACACGTCCTTGTGCGTCGTCAGTGGAAAACACCCGGAACAACGTCAGCAAACGGTCGATGGATTGAAAGACCGTTTCCCCCGGGACGATGCTGTGCTCACTCAACCGCGCGGTTTCCGGAATTTCGCTGATCACCCCCACGCCATATTGAGAAGCCAGGGCCTGGACAATGCTCAGCACCGTTTGCCCGCGCCATTGGCTCGGGCGATTGATCGCCGCGCAATCCACCAGGTCCTGGGTTTTGGAGCCACCTTCAATGCTGAGGCTGATCTGGCGTCCGTCGTAGCTGACCGGCGCCTTGAACACATAGCCGCTGAGCACTAGGTCGGCACCGATGCGCACCTGGCACTCATCGCCCGGCCGAATCGGCACCGATTGCGTCTGCCCCGGCCATTGCCAGGTGATGTCGAGCTTGAATGTGCGGAACTGGCGCTCCAGGTCCGCACTGATTTCCACGCTTTTCCAGCCGCCGTAATCCAGCCCGCCGACAGTAAGCGAGACAGCGTTGTCGTGCTCATTCATGGCTTACTCCCCCGAGACTTTCAGGTCGTTGGGCGGCAGGAAACCCGGATGGGCTACACCGTTGCGCTGGGTCACTTCAGTCACCCGGGTGGCATCGGCAAACTGCTGATACGCCACCACCAACGCCGGCAAGCTTTGCTTGAACGACAGGTTGATCAGCCTTACGCCCGACGACGCTACCGCCGTCAGGTGCGCGGCCATTTGCTGACGCAGGCTGTTCAGCGCCTGGTAGTGATCCGGATCGGCCTTGAGCGAGGCTTGCCAGATGGCCTCGTTGAGGGCATCGCGCAAGGCCAGGACATCATCGGCCACCGGCACGTCCCGACGCTGGACCGGTTGCACCGCCTGTTGCGCCACCGAGGGTGTAGCGCCCAACTTGACCGCCGGTGCCGCCACCGGCATCGCCGCAATCCATTGCGCGGCCTGCACCAGTAGCGTGTCCTGCACCAGATCGGCCACGGCCTGGGCCGCCGCCGTGGTGTCCTTGCCGGTGGTGAGCTTGGGAGCGTCGGCCTGACGAATCGCTTCCACCTGTTGCGACACGCTGGCAATCACGCCGCGATAGCCGTCACGGGCAAAGTCTTTCAACTCCCGGATGTCACCCAGCAACCCCTTGAACTCGGCGACCACTTCCTTGGGCAGCTCTTTCACCGCCTTGACCAGATCGCTGAGTTGCCGATAGGTCTCGATCAACGGCTTGAGCTCTTGCTCGATCACGCCGTAGACCTCCTTGAGACTATTGCGCAGGTCAGCGATGCCGATCCGCGCGGCCTTGATCAAGGTCATGGCGTCCTCGAAACGCCGCACCGCCGAACCGAGGAAGCTGTCAGCCGAGACCAGCAACAGTTTCTGGCTGTTGATCGCGGCCGAGGGGAATTGCAGTGGTCGGTCGGGGTAGAACTTCAGGGCGAAGGTCACCAGCCCGCCGTCCTGGCGGGTGTGGGTCATGTCGCATTCACCGACCTTGACCTGCAGACGCCCCAGCCACGGATGCACCAGTTCGCCGCTGCCCTGCTCCAACGCCTTGAGCAACTTGTCGCGCTGCTCCAGGCAATCGGGGCCGACAATGAATGCAGTCAGCTCATGAATCTTCGCTTGCTGGCCGAGCCCTTCGAAGAACGGCTGGTCGCGCTGTGGGTACTCGTGCAACTGCCCCTTGTGGCCGACCGGGGTTTTCGCCTGATCGACCCAGAACCCGACGCCACGAAACGACGCCGGCAATAAACGATCACGCCAGCTCATTGGAACCTCCTGTGGACAGTGAGCGATAGCCGATACGCGAGCTCACCGCCAGGGCCGGCTGATTGGTCTGTGGTGGATCGGCGCGCAACCCGGCCGGTGCATTTTCGAAGCGCACGGTCAGGCCGCCTTCGAGCTGCGTGCGATTGTTCGCGGCGCTTTGTTGCACCAGGGCACTGGAGGTTTGCGGCAATGCGCCCGGCGCCAATGCGGTCTTCGCCGGCAGGTTGCCCGGCGTTGGCGCAAGGTTGGAAGACAGGCCCGCAGGCGGTTCACTGGCCCCGCCAAAAAACGCCGGCGCCAGCTCACCCTTGCCTTCGGCGTTGGTCTTTCGCTGCGCCTCGGTCAGCCCTTCGACCTTGCCGGTGAAGGTGGTGATGATTTCGCCGAAGCCACCGTTGAAGAACGCCTTGATCGGCGCGATCACGCCCTGCAGCTCGTCCCACCATTGAGTGAACCACTCACCCACCGGTCCCCACTGTTTGATGAGACCCTCGATGGGCGACCAGTCGAACAAACCGCTGAACACCGCCAGCATGATCGACACCTGATTGCGAATGCCTTCCCAGATCCCGGCGAAGACTTCACCGATCGTGCCCCAGTTGGCCATGATCAGCCCCAGCGGCGTCCAGTCGAACAGGCCTTTCAAGGCGTCCATCACCGGCACGGTCAGGGCTTTGAGCAAGTCCCAGATTGCCGCGAACAGACCGCTCAGTGGCGCCCAGTTGGCGATGATCAAACCCAAGGGTGACCAGGCGAACAATGTTTGCATGAAGCCAATGATGGGGGTTGCCGCCGCCACGATCACGTTCCAGAGTGCGCCAAAAAAGCTGCTGATCGGGCCCCAGTTGCTGATCACCTGCCCCAGCGGGGTGAAGGCAAACATCGTCTTGAAGAACTCGACCATCGGCATAACGATCGGCGCCAGCTTCTGCCAGAGTCCGGCGAAGAACGCCGAAATCGGCGTCCAGTGGGCGATGATCATGCCTGCCGCCAAGGCGATGCCCATGGCAATCAAGCCAATGGGGTTCATCTTCAAGGCCAGGTTGACCACTTCCAAGGCCTGACTCGCACCGCTGACCGCCGTCTGGATCGCATTGAACGCCACCACACCTGTCGCCAGCCCCTGCACCAGTTGCGGGTTGTCCTGCAGCACTTGAGCCACACCAGTGACCATCGGCTGCAAGCTGGCCGCTGCCGCGTTGATCGCCGGCCCCAGCGCCGAGCCGAACTGCACCGATACATTGCTGATGGAAGTCTTCAATCCATCCAGGCTCTGTGCCGCCACACGCGGCGCTTCAGGCGCCTCCAAGCTGCTGGCCGCCACGTTCGCCGCGCCCACTTCACCTTTGAACGCCTCTGCTGACTTGAGCCCTTCCACGAACGGCTTGACCAGGCCGCCGTCCGGGAGCAGCGCGGAAATATCCAGGCTGCCCAGGCCCGTGGCATCGAGGTTCTGCTTGAAGCTCGCGACCTTCGCTCGAAGGTTGGCGAGCTTGGGGGACAGCTCGTCGATGCCAGTCAGCAGCAGCGCTTTTTTCTCTACCTTTTGTGTGTCTGCCATCACTGCACCTGCTGCATCGCATTGATCCGTTGCGCGTGCTCCAGGGATTCGCGGAGCACATCCAGTGGCCTGGCCATCATCTGTTCGGGGTCAACCTTCCAGAACCAGGCCAGGTCATAGGCGGCGGCGATCAGGTCGCCGATGGCTGCGACGCCGCACTCATGAAAAAACTCGCGACGGCCCAGCTCAGCGCGTTGAGGTCTGCCAGATCCAACTGGTTGACCGACGACGGTGGGATACCCGCGCAGACTGCGATGTATTTGGCCGCGACATCCATGTCCAGGCTCACCTCCTCGCTCTTGTCGATCTTGTACGGCAGCGCCTTGATCGCCCGGACTTCCTGCACCGTCGGACGGCGCAGGGTCAGTTCGCTCACAGGCTCGCCGTGGGCCTCGATGGCCACGCGCAGTGTCACAACATCGCTCATTGCCAGGTCCCCTTGATGCCTTCGAACTTCAGTTCGATGGCGGCGTCGTCACCTTTGGAAACCGGCTCTTCCACCAGATAGGCGCCGGCCAGCACGTAGACTTTGCCGTTGTTGAATTCGCAGGTGACGGTCATGTCGGTGCCGGCCACCAGTTGCTTGAGCGGGAAGTCAGCGGTGTGCAGCGCCGTCACCTTGAAGGACGGGGCGATGTCGGTTTCCTTGTAGAAACCTGGTACGACGGTTTCGCGTTTGGTGAACATCAGTGGCGCTTCGCAGCCGCCATTAATGGTCAGTTGAGCGCCGTCCACTTTGACGTAGCAGGTGCCCGCAATCAGTTGACCCATGGTGTTTCTCCCTTCAATAAAAAGCCCACGCGAGGTGGGCTGAGTTCATACGATTGACGCAACCTTCAGGCGGCATCGTCGTATTGCAGGCGGAATTGATTGAGCAGCGCGAACACCCGCAGGCCGTTGATGTAATCCGGCGGGAACAGCACGTTGACCCGGCTCGGGTCCTGGCTATCGCGCTCGACGATCAAGTGCTCGGCAAACAGCTCGGCATTTTCCACGTGGCCTTCCAGTTCGAGCTTGGCGTACTGGGCGATCAGCTCACCGCGAATGGTGCTCGGCGTCACGATGGGTTGGCCGGCGCCAAAACGGGTGCCGTCGGAGGCCAGTTTGTGGCGACCGTACTTGCTGGTGATCACGCTTTGCAGACGCCGCACGATGAACGCCGACTGGTGCATGGTTTCGCTGTCCAGGTAGGAGTTGTCAGCCTGGCCAAAGGCGTTTTTCTGATAGGTGGTGATGGAACGCTGGATACGTACATAACCGCCTTCGTAATAAGCCGTGGCGATGCCGTAGTTGAGCAGCGACTGACGCTCGGTCAGGGTGAAACGTTCGCTGGCCGGGGCCGGATCCAGGCCCGGCAGGCTGCCGCTCTGGGTCGGACGGCTGGCGTCGGCGGAGATGAACACCGCAGTGCGGGCGGCCAGTGCGGCGGCCTGGACCCAGAACGGTTGCGGTACGCCCAACTCCAGGGCCTGGATGGTCATGTGCTGGTCGTTACGCGCCTGACCGGCCGCCACCAGGGTGCCGATGCTACCGCGCTTGGCGCTGTAGACATGGCCGAACAACTGCTTGGCCCAGGACCAGCGACCGGTGCTGTCGTCCATGACTGCTTGCCAGGTGTTGAGGCTCGCCAGATCAGACCATGGCATGGCGATGAACTCGAACGGTTCGTCGCCCAGGGCCGCGACGGCGGCGGTCTGGTCCGGCACACCGGCGCCACCGGTCATGGCGGTGACAGCCGTGGTCAGGCCTGCCGGGGTGTCTTCGCCGTTGCTCTTGCCCAGGCGATTGAATTGCAGGCCGATGTCGTTACCACTGTCGCCGGTCCACTTGGCGCTGAGGGTCACCACGCCTTCGGCGGCCACCGCGGTCACCGGCAGGTCGGCGGCGGCGTTGATTTTCAAGGCCAGCGCGGTGGCGGCTTGAGCGGCCGTCGCACCATTGACGATGGCCGCCTGAACGCGCACGCCGCCCACGTACAGGTTGAGCACACCGCTTTGAGTGGCGGCGCCGGTGAGGGTCAGCACGCCTTGTGCGATGGCCCCTGCGGTGTTGTGCAGCGGCAGGCACCAGATCTCACCCAGCGGGTCAGTCTTGCGCCAGGTTTCATACATCGAGGCGAGCATCGAGCCCTGCCCGCCGATGCTCTTGGCCAGCGCGACGCTGGACACCAGCACCAGTTTGCCGACTTCGGCCGGGGCGACGTTGTCGTTGACCTGGGCGACGATCAACCGGCGCATGGCCGACGACGCGCTATTGGCGGCCGAGTTGTCCATTTCGGCGTAGAACAGCGGAACACGAATGTCCGCGGGAATGTTGCTGAATCCGATCGCCATTATTTGGCTCCCTGTGGTTTTGCCGCTTTCACGGTTTTGGTGGTGATATCGCCATCGGCCAGACGGCGACGCCACCAGGCGTTGTCCGGCACTTCACGGCCTTCGAGGGGCAACAGATCGCCCGCTTCCGGGTCCGGTACGGCACGGCCCGGGGCCGGCAGCACGGTGATGCGTTTGCTCATGGGGTTACGTCTCCAGAGAAGGTCAGTTCCACGCGCCCATCGGGGCCGGGACGTTTCAGGTTGGGGTCCGCCGGGTCGATGGCATCGACCCGCACGGTGGCCCCGGTAAAGGACGACAAGCCGTCCAGCTCACGTTCGTGCCAGCTTTCGGCAGGCTGGCTCGCCAGGTTGCGGCCCAGCTGGTACTCGGCGAAAAAGCGCAGCCGGTACAACACACGGCTGCTGTTGATGGAAACCAGCTCTCCACCGTCGTATTCGATGCCGGTGTAATCGCCACCGGGTTTAAACCCCACCAGCGCCCGCCACAGCTCGGCCCGCAGGTCGTGCAACTGATCCAGCGCTGTTGTCGCGTCGGTGGAGTCGAGTATCAGGGTCACTTCGAAGCGGTCCCGGATCGCTTGCCGGGTGGCGTTTTGCGCAGCGTTTGCACTGGCCAGATCGTTGATCGGCACTACGTAGGCGCAGGGGGTTTGCAAGGTGGCGAGGTCAGTGCCCGCGGCCACGCGATTGGCGAGCGCAGGGCATTGCTCACGCAGCTGCGTGAGGATCGGCGTGATCTTCATGGAGGGCTCCAGTGATATGAAAGGCGCAGGCAGTCGGAAAACTGTGGGAGCGAGCTTGCTCGCGATAACGGTCTGACATTCGAAATTGAAGTCGACTGACACACCGCTATCGCGAGCAAGCTCGCTCCCACAGAGTTCGCGGTGTTTGAGGGAGTGGCGTCAGGCCCTGGCATCCAGGCAGGTCGCGTCAATCTCGCAGCGGTAGCTTTTTTCCCGGTCGCCGCTGGCGGTGACTTTGTCGATCGACCAGCGACCGCGCATGAAGTCCGGCCAGGAGGGGTCCAGCAGCACGATGCCTTCAGCGGACAAGCCCGGGTTGCCTGGGCAGCCGATCTTCACCTTGAGGGCCTCGCGCATCATCCGCCGTACCTCGCCTTCACCGGCGGCGCGGGCGTCGTCTGCGCTCTGGAAACGTTGGCGCAGGGTCTTGAACGGCGCGAGACCGCTCTCCTCGACGCGCACTTTGCCGCCCGCCGCATCCCACCAACTGGTCTTGCAGCCCTGGTATTTCGCCCGGGCGGTTTCCTCCAGCTTGGCCGAGATAAAGGCGTTATCCCCCGGGCGATTATTGCTGGTCACCGACAGCTTTATCTCTGGCAGCACCTTGCCCGACAACGACTTCGCCTGACCACGCCGAGCCAGCACATACAACTCGTTGACCGGCTTGGCGACGGCGTCGTAACGGTGGGCCAGGCGCGTCAGGAACCCCATGTCGGTCTCGTTGGACTGGTCGATGTGCTCGATTTTTATCAGCGACAGGTCCGGCGCTACCCGAGGAGAAAAACCGTGCCTGGAGGTCAATTGCCGAAACAGCGCACCCAGGGTCGTCGGGCCGTGGCTGGCGGATCGGCGTTGTTTGAACCCGGTCTGGTCCGCCGCACTGAACGGCGCCGCCATGGCCACCAGGACAAGCTGCAAGGGAAACAGGATCGGCGTGCGTCGGGTAATGACGAACTCGCCTTTATCCACCAGCCCCGACTCCAGGTAACCAACCCGCAGACCGATTTTTCCGCCCAGGCTGGGCAACCCTTCAAGCCCGTCCAGACTGATCGTCAGCGTCAGTTGATCGGACTCGATCCCCGCCGCATCGACGTGCGTCCACTTGAGCAAGCGCTCGTTGAGCAGTGCAGCGTTCGCACCGTAAATTTCCACCGCAGGTGTGAAACCCAGTGACATGTTGCCTCCTTAATCCCAGGCCGAAACCGGTGTGGGTGCGACAGGTTTGAGATCCACTTCCGGCAGGATCACCCACACCCCTGCCGGCAATACCGGGCCCCACTCGGCCAGCCCCGGATTGAGCAGCCAGAGCGCCTCTTCGGCGGCATCGTCACAACGCTCCAGCTCGCGGTACAGCAACAGATTCACCGAATCACCGGCGATGCTTCGAACCCTACGCATTGGCGAACTCCGTTAATTCAATCACCCAGCCGACCACCATCGCGGTGCCGTCATCAATGATCTCCGTCTGGGTTTCCGACACCTTGTTGATCTGCCACAACCCCCAGTTGCGGCCGATGCCGTCAACCAACGGGACAGGAACGCGTTGCGCCTGCAATGCACGCAATTCATCGAGACGATCCATGGCAGTCGCGTACATCGACTTGCCCGTGATCGTCAGCCCTTGCAGGCCTTGGCCGACCTGGCTGGACTTAGGTTTGCTGGTGAGGATGTCGATGCTCTTCCAGCCACCGTCCGAGGTGCGTACCAGGGAGTGATAGGCGAAGTTTCTGGACAGGCCGAAAATGAAGCTGCCCAGTGCCATTTGTTGACGCATCACGTACCTCCGTCGGTCAGGGCCGCATCACTGCGCATGGCGAGTGTGTTGGGCATGGTCGTTAAGCCGAATTGGCCCGAGAGCTGCTGCACCACCAGGTTGGCCAATTGACTGGCGCTGGCCTGGTCCTGACCGTTGATGTAGATGTTTGCGGTCATGGTGTTCTGTGCCGTGGAGGTCTGGGCATTGGTCAGCGCTTTGGCGGCCTGGTCCGGAGGGGGGAGCTTGTCGGCGGGCGTGGCGAGTTGGTCACCCAGCCAGGAGCCCGACTCTCCACCGATCCAGCTGCCGGCCAGCCCGCCAACGACCGCGCCAAGTGCTCCGCCAATGGCGGTGCCGAGGGGACCGAAAAAAGTACCGACAGTGGCTCCGGCGGTAGCGCCTGCCGACGCCCCTGCCCAGCCGCCGCCAGCGGTTCCGAGGCCAGCGCCGATCATCCGGGCATCGCCGTTCATCGCGCCTTCGACCACCTCGGGGGCGGCACTCAGTGCGAATGCTCCAGGTATAAAGCGGGTAAACGAGCGCAACGAAGCACTCATGCCGCGCAAGACACCGCTGGAGCTCGCCCCTGCTTCAACTGTCGCAACGCTCGCTGTCCCCAACACTCGTTTGGCCGCTTGGTTGCTCAGCTCATCCGTGACCGCCTTGAGCAACGCACTCACCAGCGGTTTGATCGCTGCGGCAACCAGCACAATTGCAGCGGTGGCTTTAGGTGAGGACTCAGCCAATTCACTCATGCCATCGGCCAGCGAACCCAACGCCTGAAGCGAGCTATCCGCCACAGGCGCCAAGGCATTGCCCGTGGCCACCGATAGACGATCAGCACGTGCACCCAAGACATTCCACTGGCCTTGCTGGGTATTCGACAGCGCCAACGCGTCCTGCCTGACCGAGCCCTTATCACCCAACTGCGACGTGGCGTATTGGGCCGGGTCTTTCACTTGTCCGAAGGCTTCATTCACATCGGCCAGTTTCTGCGCCATGCGCAGCACCGCTCCATCGCCATTGCTAAATAGCGTGGCGGCAAGGGCCGAGCGTTTTTCGGCCGGCTGCGCGTTCAAGGCCGCGAGCACCGTCATCACCGTGCCAGACGTCGTGTCCTTGTCACGCAAGCCGCTCGCCACCGCGTTCGGTTCCAGGCCCAGTTGCTTCCAGGCCGCTTGCTCGGTGGCAGAGGCCTGATCCCCCTTGCCCAGGGCAGTCGTGAAGTTATCAAGCGCCACGCCGGCTTCAGCCTGTTGCGTGCCGGTATTGAGCAATGCCGCCGTCAACGCTGCCGCTTGCGCAGGAGCCAGGCCCGCCGTCGTCGCAGCCGCACCGTCACGCTGCAAGACGGCGCCTATGTCTCCCGGTTTCGCTCCACCGGGGATCTTGCTCAACTGGTTGATGGCATCCGCCAGGTCAAAGGCTTGAGCGCCGCTGAGCTTCATGGAGGTGCGCCAGCCGACCATCATCTCGGCGACTTCCATGGCCGGTTTTCTGAACGCCGATGCAGTGACGCCAACATCACTGGCAAAGCGCAACAGTTCGAACTGTCGGTCCGATGCATTGGGGAGATCGCGACCGATGCCAGCACTGGCTGCCAAGCTTTCGATTCTCACCAGATCAACCGCTTTGGTCCCCCCGGCCGCCACCAGCGGAGCGCTGGCGATGCGCTGAGTGGGCTCCGCCATCTCTGCGATTTGACGAGGTGAAAATTGACCCGCCTGCTTCAAATCGGCCATGGCCGAGTCCATCGCTATCGCCGGTTTAAGCAGCTCCGGCGGTTCGATACCACCTGATTTACCCTTTGGCTCATTGGCCGACTCAGCCTTGGCAGCGGTTCCTACTGCTCGTTGTGCCGAAAGTTTCACGGTCAACGACTCAATAGCGGTGGTCAGCAGACCGAGCTTGAGCCCGACGTTTTCCAGCGCCAAGTTGAGGCCAGACAGCTGATCCCTGGCGGACGTGCCCGAGCCTTGTGCTGACACACCACTCGTGAGGCTGGTATTACCGAACGCCAGCCCACTCTCATTGAAGGCTGCGTATTTGAGCGAATATCTATCGTCCGCCATCCCGCTCTACTCCTGTTTCACGCCAAGGCGAGTGATCGCGATGTCGTAACGGCGCAAGGCCTTGCCGGCGTCCCACTCCAGAATTTCCGCCTCACTTACCGGGTAAATGAGCGGCACCACATCGAGGATTACTTCGATGTCGCGCTCCGAAAGTAGTCCGCCGGTTTGTTTAAAAAATCGTCGATGCGCACCTGAAGTTGCGTCCAGTCGGGCACGCTCAGCAGGCCGAGATCGGGAATCATCAGGCCGGTGCAATGGGCGGTGATGAACTCGGCGCGTTCCTTGGCCGTCTTCAGTTTCTTCATCGCCTTGGTCGCGCGCAGCACCGGCATTTCCAATGTCAGCGACGTCAGGCTGCGACCCGCCACGCTCAGCGGTTGCAGCAGTTGCACCTGGTCGGGGTCGGCCTGTGGGTCATCCAAAAAGTACGACGCCGGGCGCGTGGACATGTCGTGCACGTACTGGGCAATGCTGACGTAGTCCGGGCGTTTGAGCTGATCCAGCTCCTTGGTCGACAGGCCGGTGGCCAGTTTGGCCAGTTCGAAAAACTGCTCGTCTTCATCATCGCCGGCACGGGCCAGGGCGTCTTTCTGCGCGGCGTAGAACAAGGGTTTGAGTGGGAGCTGCTCGATCTGCGACTCGTCGTCAGCGGTGATCGGCGACAGCAGGACGTGAACAGGAGGCGTCCAGGACATGAAGTGAATTCCTTGGTGGATCATGGAGGGCGAGCCCCTTGTGGGAGCGGGCTTGCTCGCGAAAGCGGTGGGTCAGGCAACTTCGATGTTGAAGCTGATGGCCTCTTCGCGAGCAAGCCCGCTCCCACAGGAGGTCTGCGTTCAGCTGGCAGGCCTTGGTTTAAGGCAACAACACCGCACGACGCGCATCACCGAGGATGTCGACACCGTTGAGCACGAACTTCTGGGTGCGCACATCGATGTCGATCACCGGAACGCCGTTTTCCAGGCGGTTGTAGGTGCGGCAGGACAGCTCAAGGTTGGTCTTGGGCTTCTCGGTCATTTTCAGCGGGGTTTCCTCGAGGGATTTCAACTTGCCGCCGACCGTGTGGTAGGTGAACCAAGTGTTGCCATCCTGATCCTGGCCGGCTTCACGCACGTTCAGCAGAATGTCGTCGCCCACGCTCACGCCCAGTGCCAGCATGATTTCCGGGCCGAGACCTTGCAGCGTCAGCTTGGCCGTCAGCACCTTGCCGCCCTTGGCCATTTCCTCGCCAATGAAACGGCCGCCACGCATCTCTTCCATCTCGAATTCGATCTTCGGCGGGGTGAAATCTTCCACCGTCGCCGACAACGGCAGGCCTTGCAGGGTGGCCGCGATGGCCTGTCTTACGCGGTTGGTAAACATTAGAGAACGTCCTCCAGGAACTGCTCGATGATTTCATCGCGGGCATTGAGTTGATAAATCATGTGTTCGTTCGGCGCATAGCGGCCGTAGTCGATGACCACGTACCAGGTGCCGTTCTTGTACTTCTCGACGCTGTTCAATTCCGGGTGCAGGTACACGCTGCCACCGGGGATGGTTTCGTCGGCGACCAGGGTTTGCAGCCAGTCGTTGATGCGCTTGACCTCCTGGTCCATGAACGACTTGGTCAGGTTCTTGGCCATGGCCTTCTGGCCGGCTTTCACCAGCTTGCGGCTGATGGCATCTTCCAGGCCGACGTAGCTGATGAACTTGCCGGTGATGGAGCGGTTGCCCAGCAGCGAGAAGCCGCCGAGGATGGTTCGGGCGTAGTAGCTGACGCCGTAGCGGTTGAGCAGATCGCCTTCGGTGGACGTGTCGAGGATGTTGTATTCGACGGTGCGCGAGACATCTTCGGCGTAGGTCACCTGGTTGCCCGGGCTCTCCCATTGCTTGACCTTGGCCAGCGCGGCGATGGCCAGACTGGAAGGCGCCAGGAAGACGTTTTTCTTCGCTGCTTTGGAGTACACCGCCGGCATGTTGTGCACCACCAGGCAACGGTCAAAACCGAGGTCGGCGCCGCCCAGTTCCTGGCTGTAGCTCACTTGATCAGCGACCGAGGCGTCCTTGCCGTCGAGCACCACACGCGCCTTGATACGCTTGCCGAACGAGGCGAACTCACTGGCCACCGCCTTGGTGCCGGTGAAGCCCGGTGCGCCGATGATGGTCAGGTCTTCCGCGACTCCACTCAACGCCGCCAGGCCGAGCTTGCGACCGGTCTGCGCCTCGATGCCGCCGATCACATTGTTCTGCGTGTCGGCCAGTGTCGCGCCTTCCTCGACGATAACCACGTAGACCGGCACCTTGACCACTTTGAGGATCTGGTAGACCGCCTGGAACAGCGTCCCCGCCTCGGCACCGGTCGGGTCCAGCTGGGCCTGGGTGGTGAAGCTGTTGATGCGGAACGGGGTGTTTTTCGGAATCAGCAGGTTGGCATTCGGCGCGGTGCCGACCAGCCCGATGACGTTATCACCCAGACCACCCATGGCCTCGGGAGATTCAGTGGCATTGACGGTAATGCCGTTATGCTCGAAGTTCAAAACCTCAGCCATGGTTATTCAGCCTTCTTGGCAGCGGCCTTTTTGGCCGGTTGAGTTGGGGTGGCTTGCATGTCGACAGCCTGTTTGTGTACCGCCAGGACGCTGGTCAGCTCCAGGCGACCGGCACTGCGCAAGGCATTGGCCTCGACATCCAGCAGTTCGAGTTCCTGGCCGGTGCTCGACCAGTGGCCGCCGCCGGTAGGGAATGGCAACAGCACGGTGTATTGCTTACGAATGGGCATCTACGGGTTCTCCAGACGCGAAAAACACAAAAGCCCCATCACGGGGCTTATTGCGGGCGAAAAAAAACCGCTGTCGCGGTTGGGGTTACTTGACGAAGGTCGGTAGCACGGGCCAGACCAGGTTCGATGGATCCTCGATCTGCTCGGGGATATCCCGCAGGGCTTGGCGGTAGGCCTTAACCTCAGCGCGCTGTGCGTCTGTCGCTGGGTAGTCCGGCAGTTGAGTGAAATCCGTGTCCCGCAGAAGCTGGTTGCGACGGTTGCGAATGGCAGCCCATTCGATTTCACGCGACGGTACGGCGAGTGGAATTTCAAGCGTATCAGCGTTGGATATATCAGACATGTTCGTTCCTTAACTGAAGACAACGGTTTCGGCCAAGGACAATTTGGTGCTCAAGTCGCCCAGATTGAACAATCGACCATTGCCCACCCGCATCGTGTCGATGCGCACGGTGGTGTAGTAAATATTGGGAACCAGAATCCGCATGACAATATTGCCGTTTGCATCGACATAGACAGTGGGGGTCATATTCCCGAAGGTCGAGACATTTTGCAGGACCCGCGTAGGCTGATAGCAATACCCCACCAACGTCTCGTCGATTATCTTTGCCGTGCCGTAGCTGTACCCCTTTATGTTGAACCAGAACATCTCCGAATTGACATTGATGTTAAGAGGCACTTTGAAATGCATGTACACGTTTGCGCTGGCGCCCAGGTTGGTGGAGACAAAATCACCCTGTGCCGTGGCGCCATAGACGCCGCCAGTCCCGTAAACATGTCCTTGCAGTACGTTGCGGCGGATTGTGCCAAGAGCGTTCGGATCCCCTTCCACATCCTTCAGGCTTCGCCACTCATTGAACTGGGTCAACGCCGTGGCCATGGTCGTATTGATACTGCCGATCTTTCCATTGACCACTGTGGTCAAGTTATTAGCCGCTGTCACCAGCGACGCGATAGTGGTTTCCAGACTCACGTTTCAAGTTCCTTGTGCTATTGATTTATTTGGCTTCAAGCGTCATCACCCGAAACATCAGGCCGACATGTCGCGCCATATTGTCGATATTGGCAGTCGCCAGGGTGGCGATTTCCTCGCTCAACAGGATGTTCAAATCGTCAGACCCAACCACCACCGTGACGCTTTGCGCTGGCAGCGGTGAGATATCCAGCGTGAACTTTTGCAACACGCGCGCTGCAGCGGCTTTGTAAGTCAGCAACTTTCCAGCCACTGAGTACACCGCTAGCAGCGTGCCGGTGGAGAGATAAAAACCGAATTCACCGATCTCGTATTCATCAGGCCCGTCGAACAGGGCAGCCATTCTCAGTTGCCCTGGATCGAGGTCTTCGTAATCCACGATCGCCACACGCTGCCGCTCATCGCGAAGCGCCGTTTCCGATCCATTGGGATCGTAGCGAGCGGTGCCAGCACCGATGTGAGTGATCTCACCTTTCAAGCCTTGGTTCTTTGCCTGCAACACTTCTGCCAGGCCGGCGGAAGTGAAGCGAACCAAGCGCGTAATGTCTTCTGTCATGGCTGCGCCTTGAGGTCGTAATCGTTAATGGTGTAGCGCTGGGAAATCCCAATGCCAATAAGCCGCGTACCGAGTTCAAGTACCGGCAGTGCCCCGCACAAAAACAGCTCACCGTCGATCAGCGGCCCGTGCAAAACTGCCGCCGCTGCCAAGCCACCGCGCGTTTGATGCACGAGGGTGATGGTGGCTTGATCGCGCTCGCTCTTGGCTGCATTGATTCGCTTTATCAGGCGATTGTGATCACCACTGGCCCAACCTTGGCCGATGATGGCTTGCACATCAAAGGTGTAGGGATGGGCATGGGGTTGCTGTTCATACCAGGAGGTGACGTGGGGCGTGAATCCCAGAGACTCGACAGCGTGGTTCAAAGCCTGGCGAGTGCCGGCCTGACGCTGGATCTGCCAGGACAGTGAAACCGTCAGACGTTTTTCCAGATCGCTGGCTCCCGCATCCCACTCGCTGACGCCGCGGTCCGCCGCCAGATATGGCAAGAAGGCGGACGGGGTCTGGCTCGCGTTCATCAACTCGGGAAACGGCGGGTCAATGCGATCGAGCAACCGACCAAAACCCAGATCAAGCGCCCTTTCCAGCGCCGAACTGTTGGCCGGCAGCAGGCTTTGGCGAAGTGTGTCGTCACTCATAACGTATCCACCTCGACCTCGACACCCGTGCAGTACGGGGCTTGGAAAGCCGTCGTCACAATCGGCGCCAGCGGTTCGAGAATCTGCAGTTGAACTGCGCCCGCGCTGTGCAACGTGTAGTCGATCCAGCTCGGGTCCACCCGACCTTCCAGGCGGTGACAGGCCTCGGCGTACGCCTGTAATTGCTGCTCTGCGGCAACTTGGGTCAAACCCGAATCCGGACCGGCATTGATCTTCGCCACGACACGGATTTTGTAGGGTTTGATTTGCGCGGCCTGAACGATGACCAGGTCGGTTTCCGGTCGCACATCCGGCCGGGCGAAATGCTCGCGAACGCCGTCAAGCAGCGCCTCGGACGGTGTGCCATTGCCCTCTCGGGACAGCACCGTGACCGTGACTTCGCCCGGCGCGGTGCGGCGTCCGTTGCCGTCCTTGATCTGCGCCGCGTATCCATCCGGGTCGAAGGTATAGGTGACCGTCACCACGCCCGCTGCCGCGTTTTCCACCTTCACGGCAGGCCGTTCGCCCAGGGTGAAGATCTCCCGCCGATACTGCATGCGCGAGCCAGCCGCCGGGGCATGCGGCGCCAGGTAGTAGCGCAAGCGGGCGTCATCATCGCTCTCGTAGACCGGTAGGATGGGCGGGAAAGCCGCCGGATCGCCCGGGTCGAGCAGTTGACGCTCAAGGCCCATGTCCGCGAGACGGGCATCGAGGTTGGTGCCGGTGGCCCACCACGCCAGCATCTGCTTGATGCGAGCGTTGTATTTGCGTTCGTGGGTTTGCAGCCGGACACAGAACGCCTCAAGGGCCAGGGTCAGCAATTCGCTTTCGTTTTCCAGGCTGTCCACCAGCTTGGCCGCGCTCTCGGGAGAGCGTGCGCCGACGTACTCGACCACGAAGGTCTTGAATTCGGCGAGCAGATCCTCGAACGCTTCGACGGTGACGATGGCCGGTTCGGCCAACTGGTTCTGGCCGGGTATTAACATGCTCATGTCACCACCTCGAAAGTCTGCTTGCGGTTTTTCCAGGTGCCGGCGAAGCGCAACAACAAGCCGGCGCCGTGTCGGCTGGCGACAATGACCTGCGGCTCGAAATCAGCGATGCCGTTTTCCTGGTTGTAGAACGCTTGGGCCGCATGGCTCTGGGCGAGAATCAGCAAGTCATCGCCGAGGTTCTGCCCAAGCAATTGCGTGAGTGCGCAGCCATACAAAGGGCGCTTCTGGCGAGTGCCCAACGGCGTGGTCAACGCCCGAGTGGCGCGCTGGACAAATTGCAGCCAGTCGTCGACCGTGGCGCCGGAATTTCGATCGATTCCAATCATGGGGAAATCTCTTATGCGGTACTGATGACGCGTCCCTGGTGATCCACCACCGGGCCGCTCAGGTGCACACCGGAGGCGTCGAGCCGAATGCCGACGGCGCCGACCTGCAATTCAATGGCCTCGGGCGTCATCGCCAATCTCGACGGGCCAATGCTCAACTCAAGGGATTCACGGGAACCGGTGAATGCCGCCGGACCGTTTTGCCAGTGCAGGACATGGCTGGCGTGGTCGTAGCCGTTTTCCGTGCCGTCCTGATACCGGCGACGGGTCAGCGAGGCCTGGGTCGAAACGGGCGGGAACTGTCCACCGTTGAGGCCGAACAACGCCACCGACTGCCCACCGCCCTCTCCGCCGCCATGGTTCAACAACAGGCACTGCTCACCGACGGAGGGAATCCGCGACTCGCTCTGGGCGCCGGCGCTCGGGTTGAAAAAACGGATCGCCGGGGTGAGCAGCCCGCCATGACTGACCTTGCAGGTGTTGCTGGCCGCATCGACTTCCTGGCAGACGCCGATGCGACAGAAGCTCTCCGCACGTCGATGCAAGTCTTCCAGCTCGGTTTCCATCTCGGCCAGACGCTCGATGATCGGCCCCAGATGCATCCGTAACAGCGCATCGAACATGGGTCAGGCCTCGAGTGTGGTGTATTGATCCGGGTCGTCGATGTTCGAGACTTCCCAGGTACGGGCAAATTTCGGGATGCCCAGCGGGTCCTCCAGCAGCATCGGGCCGAGATAGAGTGTTTGGATAAATGAAAGGGTCCAGGCGGTGTACGCCCGAGCTTCGTGGGTGAACGCGGATGCGATACCATCGATCTCCGTGGGCAGATCGCATTGATCACCCGACAGCCCCCAGCGGTTATCCACGACCAGGTGTTTCAGCTCACCGGCCAGATCGCACGCCTCCCATCCCGCAACGGCCATGACCACTTGCAGGGAAACCGTCAGGACATGGGCGATACGCCCGTCGTTGGCGCGGTTGCCTGATGCATCACGTTCAATGGCAATCAGCACCCAGGGCTGGTCGTCGGTGCCATCGAAATCCTGAGGGCTGCCGATTTTCAAAGTGGGGTAAGTGGCGCGCAGCGTCTGGGCAATGGCGGCGAACAGCTGCGACGGTTTTTCGATAAGGACGGGCATTGATCGCCTCCTTGTGTATGGATCAACGATGTCGATTCATGGCTGGTCGGGAGGAACGTCCCGCGGTGGCACTTCGCAAACGCCAATCCGCTTGGCGACCCAGCGCTCGTAAAGACCGATAGCCACATCGGCACCGGCCATGGCGGTCAGGCAACCCAGGGCGCAAGCACTCCAGATCGACATGCCGAGGGCATACAACAACATGGTTGCCGAAACCCCGCAGACCACGCAGGCACCGGAGCGCAGGGCCAGGCGACGCAGCAGCGACCAGCCACGGGCGCCCTCCTTGTCAGCACGCCACATCTCGCCGGACACCCCACCCACCAGGGCGAGCACGATGACCAGCCAGATCGGCATGTCCAGCAACGCTTGTTGCTCGTTTGTCATGTCACGCCTCCTGGGGGGTGATGGATGAATGCTTGGAGTCGACGGGGCTTCGCAGGACAATCGTTGGTTTACAGTGGCTCAACGCTGACGTTGTCGATGAAGGCGAAGTGGGCGTAAGGGTTCTGCTCATTGGAGAACGCCAAAGTCGTTTGGGTCGAAGTGGCCGTGAAGTCATACGTGACGGTGCTCCACTCCACGGCGGTACCTTTGGCCGACGGCGTGTTGAAGGTGACACTTTGCCCCGCCACCTTGACCTGGATGGTGCCGTCGCCGGAGCGGCTGGCGTAGCGCGAATTACCCGCGCTGAAGGTCAATCGATACTTGGCGCCGACTGCGGTGGCGAAGTTCTGCTGGATACCACCGCCGTTGCCGTAGACATAATTGGCCAGGTCGATAATCACAACGCCATCCGCAGCCACGGAACCCCCGATCGAAGCGGGCATATTGAAGTACTCGGCGCCGGACAGAAACGTCGTCCAACCGGTGATGAAATTGGCTTTCGCCGGGGTATCGAGGATGCAACTGCCACTGCAGCCTGGCTGTTCGAAGCTACCGTTGACCAGAAGGTTGGCGGCGCTCGCGTTGCTCCCAACACCGAGCAGCGCAATGGATAGCAACAGCGGGGCAACGTATTTCTTGAAACGACTCATGATTCACCTCTTGAGTTATTGATTGATCGCGCGGTTGATCAACAGCGCTCATCTCGCTCTCTGGCGATCACTCGAGGCTCAAGGGCCTTCACATGATTCAACGTTCCACATCGGGAACATTTGATCTGGAGTTCGGTGTTCTCGCCCATGCGGGCCAGAAGCCTTTTGCAGCTACCGCATCTGAAATCCTTCAGCATTGAAAGCCCTCCCATTGGCGGCGGTTTGAAGTGCCTCATGGCACAGGCATTCCAAAAAGCCCGGTTGCCCAGGCTTTTCAGTAATACGTCTGATCTTTCGACGTGCCTTTAATGGAACTGGGTTGGCGTCACTTTGGAGCAGCGCAGGTCGCGCCTTTGTAAGTCATGGTGTAGGTGTAGTGCCTGTCCCACGACAGCGGCAGCGCGCTGGGTGCCGACCATTCCGCGTAGTTACCCGACATTGAGCCAGCAACCACCAATTTACCCATGGCAATGGTGGCGAGATTATTGGCACTCCCTGCGCCTGGCATTGGCACACTCCCATTCCATTGGAGATCGTCCCCGTTCTGGAACCATGCGCCCTTCCAGCCAGCCTGCGAGCTCGAATACCAGGTATTGTCCGCTTTGAAACAGATCGTCTGGTTGGCATAAAAACTACCGCCCGGAACATGGTAGGACGCAAATTGCCACGAACCGACAGGGGACGTTTCAGCCAGCGCATGGGCGACCTGGGCCGCCAGGACGGCTGCGATCAGAACACTGAATAGTTTTTTCATTGATCTACTTCCTTCAGGTAATGGTTTTTGGGGCGTTGATACAGAGGCATTCCAAAAAGCCCGGTTGCCCAGGCTTTTCAGTAATGCGCTTGATCTTTCGGCGCGACTGGCGCGGTACGGATCCATTCAAATTGTTCCTCCGGCCGCGGTCCCTGCCCGCCAGATAACTGTTTCTGGTGCTTTACGCTGCACACCCGGGTCAGTTGCCAACCCTCTGAACCGTTAAGGCCGGTTCATCGCTGCCTGTTGGTGGAACTAAAGAGCTTTGTTGCCAGCCGCTTTGTCGAGCGGCTTGGACACAGAATATGCATCAATGCATATACAGTCAATGCGTAAATGCATTAATTTATGCATAACGGATGCACTGACGCATCGACAGCCAGTGAACACAGGGGGCAGAGGATTTTCAGAGGCGAAAAAAAACCCGCACGGCGGCGGGTTTTATCTGACAGCGGAGGGGTTAGCGGGCGTACATGCCCCACCAGAAGACGTGGCCGAGGATGACGATTTGCTCATCCTGCATTTCCTGGAAGGTGTAGTCCTCATCCGGATGCTCGTCGCGATTGAAACTGCGCAGGCGGATGCCAGTGGGCAGGCGGTAAAGCTGCTTCACCCGCAGTTGGCCGTTGTGGTTGATGGCATAGAGGTCGCCGTCGACGATGTCGCCGATCCCGCACTTGCCCGCGTTCACCCCGACCGTGGCCCCGTCGCGCAGCACTGGCAACATGCTGTTGCCGCGCACCGTCACACATTTTGCCTGGTCGAACTGCACGCCGTTATGGCGCAGGCTACGCTTGCCGAAGCGCAGGCTAGAACGCTCGCTTTCCTCGATGACGAATCTTCCTGATCCAGCAGCCAATTCAACCTCACGCAGAAAAGGGACCGACACCTCGTCTTCCTCGACGGGGGTATCGTCATCCCACAGGCTTATGTCCTTGAGTTCGGAATGCGGCTCGTCGCGGCGGGCGCTGCCAATAGGCACAACGTCCGCGCGCCCGCGCAACTGGTCGGTGCTCACCGCGAAGTATTCGGCGATCTTCGAGATGTGTTTATCCGAAGGATCGACGATCTTGCCGCTGAGGATCCGGGAGAGGGTGGACTGAGGCACGCCGGTACGACGGTGAAGCTCCGTAGGGGAGATCCCGTGCTGATCGAGCAATGCTCTTAATACGGTAGAAACGTTGCGTTTTTGCATAACGCGCATGATGCTTGTTCTTTTTGCAGAAGACAAATGCTGTTTTGCATAAGCGTGCATATCGACGACGAACTGCTTCCCTCCTACATCAACGCAAGCTGAACCACCGCTATCGCGAGCAAGCTCGCTCCCACAGGGGATTTGGGGTGCATGCGATGTCTGTGAACACCTCGGTAAAACTGTGGGAGCGGGCTTGCTCGCGAAGACGGCGGCACATTCAACGCCGATGCACGCTGTCCTCAGCACTCTCGCTGGCTACGTAGGGCGGCCAACTTGTGTGAGCGCTTCGCGCTCAAGCGGGAGCAAGCTCCCTCGCCACGGACTCAATCCAACGCTCAAATGAACGGTGTTGCGACCAAGCGTCATGTCTTCCGACACTTGGGAAATTCCCCCTACAACCTCGTGGGAAACGGCCCAACCCAGCATCCTTCAAATGTGCGACACGAGGCTACGTCGCCTTGCGCCTCTGCCTACAACTACGCCAGAATCCGCCGGCTTGTCCACCTTGGATCCCATCGGTACTTTTGATCCTGTCACTGCCCATCAGTGATCGGGTTTAGTAGCCCGGCATTCCAAGACGAACATTGCTCTATTCAGCCAGGTATTTCTTACCTACGCTCAATGGTAGCTGTGCGCAGGGCGCCCTCGGGCGCGCCGGTTTCTTGGATCCCCGGTCTACTAACCTGCGTACAGCTGCCGCCCATCTCGTTTAGTAGCGGATTGGTAGTGGCTCCAACTTAAGGATCCAAGACTATGACCAAACCAACTCCGAATCCCCCTGAAAAAGACCATACATCCCGCAGCCAATCGGCCAACGCCAAGAAACTCGACGACGCGGCCACTCGTGCCCTGGACTATTACCTCAAACCCAAAGCCGACAAAGAAACTGGCTACACACCCGACACCCTTTTCGTCATCGCCCCTAACATCGACGCCGAATGCCTACTCGCCAACCTCAGCGAAACCCTGGCCTCGGCCAACGCCATGGTCAGTGATCTGGCGTTCGATATGGAGGGCTCGCGACGGCATATCGCGCTAGGGGTCCAGCAGATGATTGAGCTGGGGCAGTTGCTGGCGAATCGGGCGTTGGATGTAGTTGAGCCGAGGTAGGCATTCATGATGTGGGCCGAGGTAAAACAGGCCCGACTTAAACAGAAACAAAAAACGACCATGTGTGTAGCCATACTGTTCACTTGAGCAAAACGATGAACCTGTGGCGAGAAAGCTTGCTCTCGCGGGGCTGCGCAGCAGCCCTTTTTTATGAGCGCTTCGCACTCAAGCGGAAGTAAGCCCCCTCGCTACGGCTTTACCGACTTCCATAAATGGGCAGCACTAGGCATAACGTGGTCTGGCATAGCTCGGTTCAAACAATAGGTATCGTCGAAAAGGAGTTGGATTGATGACGGAGGACGCCGATACACGCAACCAGGTAATGACCTCAGCAGACCAAGCCGTTTGTGAAGACGCATTGCGCTTCGCTAGATCCAATAAAAAAGCAATCGCAAAGCGACTCACAGATAAGGTGCTTTATCCGCCAGAAGAGGCGCCGGTATCAGTTTTCATGGCGGGCTCTCCAGGCGCGGGTAAAACCGAGGCATCAATAGCTTTGGTGAATCTATTTACAGATACCGCCATCCTACGCATAGACGCTGATGAACTGCGAAGCGAATTTCCTACTTACGCGGGGGCAAATTCCTGGCTTTTTCAGGGCGGTGTATCGATTCTGGTCGATAAAATGTTGGATTTTGCGTTGGATCAACAGCAGTCCTTCATCCTTGATGGAACGTTTTCTAACATAGACGTAGCAAGACGGAACGTAGACCGCTCCTTGAAAAAAGGGCGATTCGTACAGATTTTGTATGTATATCAATCGCCTGTGCTTGCTTGGGAATTCGTCAACGCTCGCGAGGCGGCCGAGGGTAGGAGGATCCGCAAAGAACATTTCATCAAGCAATACTTCGCCGCACGTGACGTAGTGAACGCCCTTAAGCTAGAGTATCGAGGTGACGTCCATGTGGATCTATTGCTCAAGCATATCGATAATTCGGGACGACTTTACAAAGCTGGTGTCGATAAAATTGACTACCATATCCCTGAGCAACACACGCGGGCCGACCTAGAAGCCACGCTCGAGCCATCATCAGGAGGGCACCTATGATTTCGATCAAGCTAGGCTTGTCCAAAGGAGCCAAAAGCACCTTTGCCGATTTTATCCGTAATGCAAAGTCGGACCAAAAGAAGCGTGTTTATGGCGAGGTTTTGACAGAGGCTACCAAGCAGCAGAACTTGGTGATGATGCAGGCCGAGGCTAAACGAGCCTGACATCAAGATTTAAGGAAAGCCCGACCACGTGTCGGGCTTTTTTGTTGCCTGGCTCATGCCTCGTAAAAGATTGTTCACCACATGCCGAAAGGAAAAGACCTGGGGCCAGAAATCCAGTCTGATCAAAAACAATCGAAGACACTCATCCCTGGGTCCCCCTCGACCGCCCATGTTAACCTTGCGCCCATCGCGGAAAAGCCGGGCCAATGCCCCTCCTTTTGCCCCACACCTTTCAACGAGCTTCCCTGACACCCATGAATACAGCCGTGAACGACCTGTCCTCCCATACGCCGATGATGCAGCAATACTGGCGCCTGAAGAACCAGCACCCCGATCAGCTGATGTTCTACCGCATGGGCGACTTCTACGAGATCTTCTACGAGGATGCGAAGAAGGCCGCCAAGTTGTTGGACATTACCCTGACGGCGCGTGGGCAATCGGCGGGCATGGCGATTCCGATGTGTGGGATTCCTTACCACGCGGCGGAAGGTTACCTGGCGAAGCTGGTCAAGCTCGGTGAGTCCGTAGTGATTTGCGAGCAAGTCGGCGACCCGGCCACCAGTAAAGGGCCAGTGGAACGCCAAGTCGTACGGATCATTACGCCGGGCACGGTCAGTGATGAAGCCCTGCTGGATGAACGCCGGGACAACCTGATCGCCGCAGTCTTGGGCGATGAGCGCCTGTTCGGCCTGGCCGTGCTGGACATCACCAGCGGCAACTTCTCGGTGCTGGAAATCAAGGGCTGGGAAAACCTGCTGGCAGAGCTGGAGCGGGTCAATCCGGTGGAACTGTTGATCCCGGATGACTGGCCCAAAGACCTGCCGGCAGAAAAACGCCGTGGCGTGCGACGTCGGGCGCCGTGGGATTTTGAGCGCGACTCGGCGCTGAAAAGTCTCTGCCAGCAGTTTTCCACCCAAGACCTCAAGGGCTTCGGCTGCGAAAACCTGACCCTGGCCATCGGTGCCGCCGGCTGCCTCTTGGCCTACGCCAAGGAAACCCAGCGCACCGCCCTGCCCCACTTGCGCAGCCTGCGTCACGAGCGCCTGGATGACACGGTGGTGCTGGACGGCGCGAGCCGCCGCAACCTGGAGCTGGACACCAACCTGGCCGGCGGCCGCGACAATACCCTGCAATCGGTGGTCGACCGCTGCCAGACCGCCATGGGCAGCCGCCTGCTCACCCGCTGGCTGAACCGTCCGCTGCGTGACCTGACGGTGCTGCTGGCGCGCCAGACTTCCATCACCTGCCTGCTGGACCGTTATCGCTTCGAGCAACTGCAACCACAGCTCAAGGAAATCGGTGACATCGAGCGGATCCTGGCCCGTATCGGCCTGCGCAACGCCCGTCCCCGCGACCTGGCGCGCCTGCGCGATGCCCTCGGCGCCCTGCCCGAGCTTCAGGTGGCGATGACCGACCTCGAAGCGCCACACCTGCAGCAACTGGCGCGCACCACCAGCACTTACCCGGAACTGGCCGCGCTGCTGGAAAAAGCCATTATCGATAACCCGCCGGCGGTGATCCGCGACGGCGGCGTGCTGAAAACCGGCTACGACGCCGAACTCGACGAGTTGCAATCGCTGAGCGAAAACGCCGGTCAGTTCCTGATCGACCTCGAAGCCCGGGAAAAAGCCCGCACCGGCCTGGCCAACCTCAAGGTCGGCTACAACCGCATCCACGGCTATTTCATCGAGTTGCCGAGCAAGCAGGCCGAACAGGCCCCGGCCGACTACGTTCGTCGCCAGACCCTCAAGGGCGCCGAGCGTTTCATCACCCCGGAGCTCAAGGCGTTCGAAGACAAGGCGCTGTCGGCCAAGAGCCGCGCCCTGGCCCGGGAAAAGATGCTCTATGAAGCGCTGCTCGAAGACCTGATCAGCCAACTGCCGCCATTGCAGGACACCGCCGGCGCCCTGGCGGAACTGGACGTGCTGAGCAACCTGGCCGAGCGGGCGCTGAACCTGGACCTCAACTGCCCGCGCTTTGTCAGCGAGCCGTGCATGCGCATCAGCCAGGGTCGTCACCCGGTGGTCGAGCAGGTACTGACCACGCCGTTCGTGGCCAACGACCTGAGCCTGGACGACAACACCCGCATGCTGGTGATCACCGGTCCGAACATGGGCGGTAAATCCACCTACATGCGCCAGACCGCATTGATCGTGCTGCTGGCCCACATCGGCAGTTTCGTGCCGGCGGCGAGCTGCGAATTGTCCCTGGTGGACCGGATCTTCACCCGGATCGGCTCCAGCGATGACTTGGCCGGCGGGCGTTCGACCTTCATGGTGGAAATGAGCGAAACCGCGAACATCCTGCACAACGCCACCGAACGCAGCCTGGTGTTGATGGACGAAGTCGGGCGCGGCACCAGCACCTTCGACGGCCTGTCCCTGGCCTGGGCGGCGGCCGAACGGCTGGCGCACCTGCGTGCCTACACGCTGTTCGCCACCCATTATTTCGAACTGACCGTGCTGCCGGAAAGCCAGCCGCTGGTGGCCAACGTGCATCTCAACGCCACTGAGCACAACGAACGCATCGTGTTCCTGCACCATGTGCTGCCCGGCCCGGCCAGCCAGAGCTATGGCCTGGCGGTCGCGCAACTGGCCGGTGTCCCCAGCGAAGTGATCAGCCGGGCCCGCGAGCACTTGAGCCGCCTGGAAACCACCAGCCTGCCCCACGAAGCGCCGCGCCCAACCAAAGGCAAACCGGCTGCACCGCAGCAAAGCGACCTGTTCGCCAGCCTGCCCCATCCGGTGCTCGATGAACTGGCCAAACTTGATCTGGACGACCTGACCCCACGTCGGGCACTGGATTTACTCTATACATTGAAGACACGGATCTAACGCACAAGCTTTCAAGCTGTTAGAATCTCGCGCGGTTTGGGATGCTGCGGGCTATTAGCCTGGTTCGCAGACTATCCTCCCGAACCTGGCGACCCCACCGTGAAGGGGCTCCGCTGCCGCCGCCTGAGGAGAGAATTAGAAATGACCTTCGTCGTCACCGACAACTGCATCAAGTGCAAGTACACCGATTGCGTAGAAGTCTGTCCGGTGGACTGCTTCTACGAAGGCCCGAACTTCCTGGTCATTCACCCGGACGAGTGCATCGACTGCGCCCTGTGTGAACCGGAATGCCCGGCGAACGCCATTTTCTCGGAAGACGAAGTGCCAGCCGGCATGGAGAACTTCATCGAGCTGAACGCCGAATTGGCGGACATCTGGCCGAACATCACCGAGAAGAAAGACGCGCTGCCGGACGCCGAAGAGTGGGATGGCAAGGAAGGCAAGATCGCCGACCTCGAACGCTGATCCTCTCGGCGTTCCTCGAAAAGGCCCCTTGCGGGCCTTTTTGCTTTTCCAGGCTCAAGAAATCGCAGGCAAAAAAAAGGGGCGGTTTGACCCGCCCACATTTTTTCCCTAATCCCTTTGGTCCTTTTCATCGTCCTGATGAATCGCGTCCTGCGATGTCCTTCCTCCCCATCGTCCATGACAGGTGTGTCTGTCCGTCGACACAGGACTGATATTAATATCTTCCCGAACGAGCGCAATTCGCCTGCCAGCGTTGCCTTACCCTGTCACGCTACGTTCATCAAAGAAAAATTCTTTATTAATCAATGCACTACAAAAACAGGACAACTTTAATAGCCGTCCATCCCTTCGTTGGAAAACCGATCGCTTACGCAACACTAGGCAAAGGCTTACAAGCTGAAACTACAAATAGAGCCGGACTGGAAAACAGTCACCGCAGAAACGAAAAAGCCCCGAACCAGTCGGGGCCTTTTCTGCTGCGCCTGCGTTCGAGTTACTGGAACAGCGACTCGCTCGACAGGCCATTTTTCTCCAGGATCTCCCGGAGACGCTTGAGACCTTCAACCTGGATCTGTCTCACCCGCTCACGGGTCAAACCAATCTCCAGGCCTACATCTTCAAGGGTGCTGCTTTCATGACCGCGCAAGCCGAAGCGGCGAATGACCACTTCCCGTTGCTTGTCCGTAAGTTCCGAAAGCCACTGGTCGATACTCTGGGACAAATCATCGTCCTGGAGCAGCTCGCATGGGTCCGTGGGTCGATCATCGGTCAGGGTGTCCAGCAGGGTTTTGTCCGAGTCCGGCCCCAGCGAGACGTCTACTGAAGAAACCCGTTCGTTGAGCCCAAGCATTCGCTTGACCTCACCTACCGGTTTTTCCAGCAGGTTGGCGATTTCTTCGGGTGAGGGTTCATGGTCGAGTTTTTGGGTCAACTCACGGGCGGCCCGCAGATAGACGTTCAGCTCCTTGACCACATGAATCGGCAACCGGATGGTCCGGGTCTGATTCATGATCGCCCGTTCGATGGTCTGGCGGATCCACCAAGTGGCATAGGTCGAGAATCGGAAGCCTCGCTCAGGGTCGAACTTCTCGACCGCGCGAATCAAGCCCAGGTTGCCCTCTTCGATCAGATCCAGCAGCGAAAGCCCACGATTGACGTAGCGTCGGGCGATTTTCACCACCAGGCGCAGGTTACTTTCAATCATGCGTTTTCGACCGGCCGGGTCGCCACTTTGCGACAGACGCGCAAAATGAACCTCTTCCTCGGGGGAGAGCAACGGCGAGAAACCGATTTCGTTAAGGTACAGCTGAGTGGCGTCGAGCGCCCGGGTGTAATCGATGTACTTATGTTGTTTAAGTGAAGCGGAGTGTTTGGATTTGGCACGAACGGAAGGTGGAGTCGCCCCTTCATCATTCGACATCGAATCCATAGCGATGCCGGTCTCCATAAGGAGAACCTCATCGTCGATGTCAAACTCCGGCACTTCTTTACTGAGAGCCATTGTTATAGTCCTTTGGTGAGTTCGACCTCAAGCTCAAGCGACGCCTTTATCCTTGGCAACGCTGGAGCCTGTTCCCTCTACGTGACGGAACAGGCTGACAATCAAATCAACGACGTGGCAGGAATTGCAGCGGATCTACTGGCTTACCCTGTCGGCGAATCTCAAAATGCAGTTTCACCCGGTCTGTTCCCGTTGATCCCATTTCGGCAATTGTCTGTCCGACCTTGACCTGCTGCCCCTCCCGAACCAACAGCCTGCGGTTGTGACCGTAGGCACTGACGTAGGTATCGCTGTGTTTGATGATCACGAGTTCGCCGTAGCCCCTCAAACCACTCCCGGCGTACACAACCGTGCCATCAGACGCGGCCAAAACAGGCTGTCCCAAATCCCCGGCGATATCAATTCCTTTATTCAAACTACCGTTTGAAGAGAATTTTCCAATAAGAACGCCACTAGAAGGCCATCCCCAGCCTGTCGGGGCGGGGCCCGCTGGAGGCATCGGAGCGGGGGTCGGTTTGCTCGCGACGGACGGTACTGTCGACGTTGCAGCCCCCGCCGGCCGGCGAATGACCGTGGTTTTACTCGACGACGAAGCCGACGAGCCCGACTGCGTGACAACCGCAGTCGGCGTTGAACCGCTGCGACCATCAAAGCGAATCGTCTGACCCGGATGAATCGTGTAGGGCGCAGGAATGTTGTTGCGCGCCGCGAGGGCCTTGTAGTCCCAGCCGTAGCGAAAAGCGATGGAAAACAACGTATCGCCGCGACGGACTACATACTGACCGGTCGTTACTGTAGGACGTTGCGGCGCCGCATTGTTATTGCGATCGACCACCCGGACATTACCCGACGGTGTACTGGAACAACCGACCAGCAAGGTACTCAAGACAAGGCCAGTCACCAGGCGCTGAAAGCTCGTGATACCCATACGCTGCGCAATGACTGTGAGACTCACCCGCCGCTCCCTTTGTGGTGGCTGAAAAATTGGAAACTGCCTGTCCAGGCAGAAGTCATACAACAATAGCTGGCCGCGACCGCGCTTCTATTAATGAAGCGTGAAGGGGCACCGCACACGTTTGCTCGACGCCGTTGAACGCCGTTTAACAAACCTGCATTTAACGAATCAGCGCCGCTGTAAGACACAGCCAATGCCACGGAATTCAGCGCTTGTTTATAAATGCTCAGGCCAATGGCCCGTTGAGCAATGGCACAAACCGCACGGCCCCGAGAACATGTCGCGAAAAACCGTGTTCTTCGCGCACGATGAGCATCAACTGCTGGACTTCGCCCGCGCCCACCGGAATCACCAGTCGCCCACCGGGAGCGAGCTGATCCAGCAAGGCCTGGGGGACATCGGTGGCCACGGCGGTCACAATGATGCCGTTATAAGGCGCCAAGGCCGGCCAGCCTTCCCAACCATCGCCCCAGCGAAACACCACGTTGCGCAGGTTCAGTTCGACCAGACGCTCCTTGGCGCGGTCTTGCAGCACCTTGATTCGTTCTACGGAGAACACCCGCTCCACCAGTTGCGACAATACTGCCGTCTGGTAACCCGACCCCGTGCCGATCTCCATGACCTTGTCCAGCGGCCCCGCCTCCAGTAGCAACTCGCTCATGCGGGCCACCATATAAGGCTGGGAAATGGTCTGGTTGTGGCCGATCGGCAGCGCCGTGTCTTCGTAGGCGCGATGGGCCAGGGCTTCATCGACGAACAAATGTCGCGGCGTGCGGCGAATCACTTCCAACACCTGGGCGTTGGACAGGCCTTCCTCGTAAAGCCGCTGGATCAGTCGCTCACGGGTGCGTTGGGAGGTCATGCCAATCCCGCGGCGTAGCATATCGTCTTGCTCACGAGCCATCAGCGCAGCCCCTCCAGCCAGCCATCGAGGTTTCGAAAGGCATCGTTGAAGGTGCGATCGAGCTGCAACGGCGTGATCGAGACATACCCTTGCATCACCGCATGGAAGTCAGTGCCCGGCCCGCCATCCTCGGCATCTCCGGCAGCGGCGATCCAGTAACCGGCCTTGCCTCGCGGATCGACCACGTGCATGGGCTTGGCGGCGCGGGCGCGATGGCCCAGGCGCGTCAATTGGATGCCACGGATATGATCGAGCGGAAGGTTCGGGATATTCACGTTCAGCACCGTGCGCGGTGGCAGCTCCAGCTCGCCATGGGCTTCGACCAATTTACGGGCGAAGTAGGCGGCGGTAGCCAAGTTATCAACCTGGCGTGAAACAAACGAAAAGGCAAACGACGGTTGCTCCAGGAAGCGACCTTCCAGGGCTGCGGCGACAGTACCGGAATACAGCACGTCATCACCCAGGTTGGCGCCCAGGTTGATGCCTGACACCACCATGTCCGGCGCGCGCTCCAGCAACCCGTTGATACCCAGGTGCACGCAATCGGTCGGCGTCCCGTTGATACTGATGAAACCGTTATCCAGGTAGCAGGGGTGCAAAGGACGGTCGAGCGTCAGCGAGCTGCTGGCGCCGCTTTTGTCCTGGTCCGGGGCGATGACCACGCACTCGGCAAAATCCGCCAACGCAGCATAAAGCGCGGCAAGACCGGGTGCAGTCACCCCGTCGTCGTTAGAAATCAGAATACGCATGGGCTGTCCGTCTGCCCCACCGGCACCAGATCGACGAGTTCGCGCACCAAGACAGTGGCGAAACATCCGGCCGGCAGGACGAATTCCAGTTGCAGAATGTCAGGCGAGGGATAATGCCACGACAGCCCGCCAATGGGCAGTCGCAGGATGCGACGTTCGTGACTCATTCCCGCGTTTATCAACCAGTCGCGCAAATCGGCTTCGCCCTCGGCGATGGCCTGTTCCAGCGCAAAGGTCGCGCCGGCGGCAGGCGAAGGCCCTTCGCCCCACTGCGGCCCGGTCGGGTGCAGATCGAGAATGGCCAGCCGTGGATCGCTGCATTCAGCTTCGCCGGCCGGAAAAAAACTGCGGCTGTCGGTGAAGGCCAGCAAGTCACCCACCTGCGCTTGTTGCCAGGTACCGTCGGCCACTCGTGCCGCCAGCACCCGGTTGAACAGAAAGCTGCGGGCCGTGGACAACAGCCGTGAACGCACATTGCGCTGTTCCGGCAAGGCCTTGCGCGCCGCCCAGGCACGGGCATCAACGACGTTGCCACCGTCGTGCCCAAACCGTTGGGCGCCGAAATAGTTGGGGATGCCCTGGCGCGCAATCTGTTGCAACCGCGCATCGATAGCCGCGGTGTCGCCCTTGAACTGGGTCAGGCGCAGGGTGAAGCCATTGGCCGAGTGCGCGCCGCGTTGCAGTTTGCGTTTATGCCGACCGGTCTTGAGGATCTTCAGTGTTTCGTTCTCTGCCGCCGACAAATCCGGATCGGCCTTGCCGGGCAACTGGACGCTGAACCATTGGCGGGTCAGGGCCTGTCGGTCCTTGAGGCCGGCGTAGCTGACGGTGCGCAACGGCACGCCAGCAGCCTTGGCAATTCGCCGAGCCGCCTCTTCGGTGTTCAAGCCGCGTTTTTCAACCCAGATCCACAAATGCTCGCCATCGCCGGTCAACGGAATATCGAGCACTTCATCGACCTGAAAATCTTCAGCGGTAGCCTTGAGTACCGCACTGCCCAGCGGTTCACCGTAGGCACGCGGGCCCAGTAGTTCCAATTCAGTCATGGGCGCAGCAACAAGGCGACGGAGTGGACGGCAATGCCTTCTTCGCGACCGACGAAACCCAGCTTCTCGGTGGTGGTGGCTTTCACGTTCACTTGGTCCAACTCAACTTGAAGATCCTCGGCTATCAACTGGCGCATCGCTTCGATGTGCGGCGCCATTTTCGGCGCCTGGGCAACAATGGTGTTATCGACATTGCCGACTTTCCAGCCCTTGGCGTGGATCAGCGAAACCACATGACGCAGCAGCACGCGGCTGTCGGCGCCCTTGAATTGCGGGTCGGTGTCGGGGAAGTGTTTGCCGATATCACCCAGGGCGGCCGCGCCGAGCAATGCATCGCTCAAGGCGTGCAGCAGAACGTCACCGTCAGAATGCGCAAGCAGCCCGAAGCCGTGTGCGATACGCACGCCGCCCAGAGTAATGAAGTCGCCTTCAGCGAAACGGTGAACATCGTAGCCGTGGCCAATACGCATAAAAAAACGCCCCGATTTTTGTCAGGGCGTGATTCTACCTGCATTAGGCGTTTAGAGCGCGTGCATGATGTTGCAAGTGGTCGCCAATGAAGCTGGCGATGAAGAAGTAGCTGTGGTCATAGCCGGGTTGCAGGCGCAATTCCAGCGGATGGCCGGCAGCCTTGGCTGCCTGCTGCAGGGCTTCAGGCTTGAGCTGGTTGGCCAGGAAATCATCGCGATCGCCCTGGTCCACCAGCAGCGGCAACTGCTCATCAGCCTCGGCAATCAGTGCGCAGGCATCCCATTCCCGCCATTTCGAACGGTCTTCTCCCAGGTAACGGGAGAAGGCTTTCTGGCCCCACGGGCAATCCATCGGATTGTTGATTGGCGAAAAGGCCGACACCGAACGATAACGT
Source organism: Pseudomonas viciae (assembly GCF_004786035.1). Lineage (NCBI taxonomy): Bacteria > Pseudomonadati > Pseudomonadota > Gammaproteobacteria > Pseudomonadales > Pseudomonadaceae > Pseudomonas > Pseudomonas viciae. The sequence continues at coordinate 1,311,471 of NZ_CP035088.1, read as the reverse complement.
CCCGGGTTGCGCAAGGCGCAGACCAACGCGCCATGACCGCCCATGGAGTGGCCACTGATGCCGCGTTTATCCGAGGCAGGGAAATGCGCCTCGACGAGCGCCGGCAATTCCTGCACCACATAGTCATGCATCCGATAGTGCCGCGCCCATGGATCCTGCGTGGCATTCAGATAAAACCCTGCACCCAGGCCGAAGTCCCAGGCACCGTCCGGATCGCCCGGCACGTCGGCACCACGGGGGCTGGTGTCCGGGGCGACAATAATCAGCCCCAACTCGGCGGCCATGCGCTGGGCACCGGCTTTCTGCATGAAATTTTCGTCGGTACAAGTCAACCCGGACAACCAGTACAGCACCGGCAACTTGCCGCCCTGCTCGGCTTGCGGCGGCAGGTACACGGCAAACACCATGTCGCAACCGAGCACTTCGGAACGGTGCCGGTAACGCTTGTGCCAGCCGCCGAAGCTTTTCTGGCAGGAGATATTTTCAAGGCTCATGACCGACCTCAGAAATGAATGACGGTGCGGATGCTCTTGCCTTCATGCATCAGGTCGAACGCCTTGTTGATATCTTCCAGGCCCATGGTGTGGGTGATGAAGGTATCCAGCGGGATCTCGCCTTTCTCGGCCATCTCCACGTAGCTCGGCAATTCGCTGCGACCGCGCACGCCGCCAAACGCCGAACCGCGCCAGACGCGTCCGGTTACCAATTGGAATGGACGAGTGGAGATTTCCTGGCCGGCACCGGCGACGCCGATGATCACCGACTCGCCCCAACCCTTGTGGCAGCACTCCAGCGCGGCACGCATCAACTGGACATTGCCGATGCACTCGAAGGAAAAGTCCACGCCGCCGTCAGTCATGTCGACGATGACTTCCTGGATCGGCCGGTCGAAGTCTTTCGGGTTGACGCAATCGGTGGCGCCCAGTTGCTTGGCGATTTCGAACTTGGCCGGGTTGATGTCGATGGCGATGATGCGCGAGGCCTTGGCCTTCACCGCACCAATCACTGCCGACAGGCCGATGCCGCCCAGGCCGAAGATGGCCACGGTGTCACCGGGCTTGACCTTGGCCGTGTTGATCACCGCACCGATACCGGTGGTGACGCCACAACCCAACAGGCAGACTTTTTCCAGCGGGGCTTCTTTCGGGATCTTCGCGACGGAGATTTCCGGCAACACGGTGTATTCGGAGAACGTCGAGGTGCCCATGTAGTGAAAAATCGTTTCGCCCTTGTAGGAAAAGCGCGAAGTGCCGTCCGGCATCAGGCCTTTGCCTTGGGTGGCGCGAATCGCCTGGCACAGGTTGGTCTTGCCCGACTTACAGAATTTGCACTGACCGCATTCCGGCGTGTACAGCGGAATCACATGGTCACCCACCGCGACCGACGTCACGCCTTCGCCGATGGCTTCGACAATGGCACCGCCTTCATGGCCGAGGATCGACGGGAAGATCCCTTCCGGGTCGGCGCCCGACAAGGTATAGGCGTCGGTATGGCAGACGCCGGAAGCCACCACGCGCAACAGCACTTCGCCCGCCTTGGGCATGGCGACGTCGACTTCAACGATTTCCAGGGGTTTCTTGGCCTCGAAGGCAACGGCAGCGCGCGACTTGATCATCCGGATTCTCCAGCAAATAAAAACAAGACCGGGAGTGTAATCCTCCGTCGGACGATGAATAATCCAGTCAAAAGCAAAACATTATTGCTGTACAGGGATAATCGCCTATGTCCGACAACCGCTGGGAAGGGATCGACGAGTTCGTCGCGGTGGCCGAATGCAGCCAATTCACCGCGGCTGCCGAACGGCTCGGGGTTTCGTCCTCTCATATCAGTCGACAAATCGTACGACTGGAAGAGCGTCTACAGACGCGATTGCTCTATCGCAGCACCCGCCGGGTCACCCTGACCGAAGCCGGCCAAACCTTTTTGCAGCATTGCCAGCGCCTGCAGGATGGACGCGAGGAAGCGCTGCGGGCGGTAGGCGATCTCACCAGCGAACCCAAGGGCATGCTGCGCATGACCTGTGCCGTGGCCTATGGTGAGCGCTTCATCGTGCCGCTGGTGACGCGGTTCATGGGGCTTTATCCACAGTTGCGGGTGGACATTGAACTGAGCAACCGCCCACTGGACCTGGTTCATGAAGGGTTGGACCTGGCCATACGCCTGGGCCGCTTGCAGGACTCACGCCTGGTCGCCACCCGCCTCGCACCGCGGCGCATGTACCTGTGCGCCTCACCGTCCTATCTGGAACGCTACGGTCGGCCCCATAGTTTGTCGGAATTGAGCCGCCACAACTGCCTGATCGGCAGTTCCGATATCTGGCAACTGGAGCAGAACGGGCGGGAATTTTCCCAGCGCGTGCAAGGAAACTGGCGCTGCAACAGTGGGCAAGCGGTACTCGACGCGGCCCTGCAAGGCGTCGGGTTATGTCAGTTGCCGGATTATTACGTGCTGGAGCATTTGCACAGTGGTGCGTTGATATCGCTGCTGGAGGCTCATCAACCGCCGAATACGGCGGTGTGGGCGCTGTATCCGCAGCAGCGGCATCTGTCGCCGAAGGTGCGCAAGTTGGTGGACTATTTGAAAGAGGGGTTGGCGCAGCGGCCGGAGTATCGGGGTTAGGTCGTTTTCTGTCCGTGGTTTATTCGGCGCCGGAATGATCGCCTTCGCGAGCAAACCCGCTCCCACAGTAGATCTATGTTGATCACAAATATGTGGCCAGATGCAGGGCCACTGTGGGAGCGGGCTTGCTCGCGAAGGCCGCGACGCGGTATTCGCACAGATACGCGATTAATTAGCGACGATTCGCCCAGCGCTGGCGCAACCACTCCAGGTCTTCCGGCCGAGTGACCTTGATGTTATCAGCCCGCCCTTCGATCAACCGCGGCGCCTGCCCGGCCCATTCCATGGCGGAGGCTTCGTCGGTAATCAGCGCTTCGGCCACCAGGCTGTCGGCCAGGGCCCGGTGCAAGGCGCCGAGGCGGAACATCTGCGGTGTATAGGCTTGCCAGATCACGCTGCGATCGACGGTTTCCAACACGCGACCCTGCTTGTCGGCACGCTTGAGGGTGTCCCGCGCCGGGACGGCCAGCAGGCCGCCGACCGGATCGGTCGCCAACTCGCTGAGCAGTGTGTCCAGATCGTCCCGGGCCAGGTTGGGTCGCGCGGCGTCGTGCACCAGTACCCAATCGTGATCATCGGCGCCCTGCTCGTGCAGATGCAGCAAGGCATTGAGCACTGAAGCCGAACGCTGTTCGCCACCGTCCACGCGCTGGATGCGAGTGTCGCTGGCGCAGGCCAGGGTCGGCCAATAAGGATCATCGTGTGCAACGCTGACCACCACGCCTTTGACGGTCGGATGATCGAGGAAACAGCCAAGGCTGTGTTCAAGAATGGTGCGCCCACCCAGTTGCAAATATTGCTTGGGACGGTCGGCGGCCATACGGGCACCAACGCCCGCGGCAGGAATCACGGCCCAAAAGGCCGGCAAACGGATACTCATTGGGCCAGCTGGTAGAGGGTTTCGCCCTCTTTCACCATGCCCAGTTCATGGCGAGCCCGCTCTTCAACGGTCTCCATGCCCTTTTTCAACTCACTGACCTCGGCGTCCATCACCCGATTACGCTCCAGCAACGCTTCGTTTTCCGCGTGCTGATCGGCTATTTGCTGAGTCAGGTCGGCCACTTGCGCCAGACTGCCATTACCCACCCACAGGCGGTACTGCAGGCCAGCCAGCAACAGGAGCAAGACAAGAAACAACCAATTGGGACTGCGCATCGAATCTCAGGTATCCAGTGAAAAAAGACAGCCATGCCAAACTTTGAAGCGTCTGATAGCACGAAGCCTGGAAAAACCAGGCTTGTGCTTGATAAGGCATCAGATTAGAGGCAAAACCGCCGCTATTGCGACTTTTCCGACACTATCCGCTGTCTTTTTACCATTTACTGCTTAGCCGCGAAACTCGGCGCGACCGTTGTACTTGGCCTTGCCGTTCAATTGCTCTTCGATACGCAGCAGTTGGTTGTACTTGGAAACGCGGTCGGAACGGCACAGCGAACCGGTCTTGATCTGGCCCGCCGCAGTGCCCACGGCCAGGTCGGCGATGGTCGAGTCTTCGGTTTCGCCGGAGCGATGGGAGATCACGGCGGTGTAGCCAGCGGCCTTGGCCATCTGGATGGCTTCCAGGGTTTCGGTCAAGGTGCCGATCTGGTTGAACTTGATCAGGATCGAGTTGGCGATCTTCTTGTCGATGCCTTCTTTCAGGATCTTGGTGTTGGTCACGAACAGGTCGTCACCCACCAGCTGGGTTTTCTCGCCGATCTTGTCGGTGAGGATTTTCCAGCCGGCCCAGTCGGACTCGTCCAGGCCATCTTCGATGGAGATAATCGGGTAACGCTCGGTCAAGCCCTTGAGGTAGTCGGCGAAACCTTCGGCGGTGAACACCTGGCCTTCGCCGGACAGGTTGTACTTGCCGTCTTCGTAGAACTCACTGGCGGCGCAGTCCAGGGCCAGGGTCACGTCGGTGCCCAGTTTGTAGCCAGCGTTGGCCACGGCTTCGGAGATCACTTTCAACGCGTCTTCGTTAGACGCCAGGTTCGGTGCGAAACCGCCTTCGTCGCCAACGGCGGTGCTCAGGCCACGGGCCTTCAGCACGGCTTTGAGGTGATGGAAAATCTCGGTGCCCATGCGCAGGCCTTCGGAGAAGGTCTTGGCGCCAACCGGCTGCACCATGAATTCCTGGATGTCGACGTTGTTATCGGCGTGCTCGCCACCGTTGATGATGTTCATCATCGGCACCGGCATCGAGTAGACACCCGGGGTACCGTTGAGATTGGCGATGTGTGCGTACAGCGGCAGGTCCTGGTCCTGGGCAGCGGCCTTGGCAGCGGCCAGGGACACGGCGAGGATCGCGTTGGCGCCCAGGGTGGCTTTGTTTTCGGTACCGTCGAGCTTGATCATCGCGTGATCGAGGGCTTTCTGGTCGGCAGGATCCTTGCCCAGCAACAGGTCACGGATCGGACCGTTGATGTTGGCGACGGCTTTGAGCACGCCCTTGCCCAGGTAACGGCTCTTGTCGCCATCACGCAGCTCGAGCGCTTCGCGCGAGCCAGTGGAAGCACCGGACGGCGCACAGGCGCTGCCGATGATGCCGTTGTCGAGAAGCACGTCCGCTTCAACAGTGGGGTTGCCACGGGAGTCGAGAACTTCACGACCTTTGATGTCGACGATTTTTGCCATTGTTGTAAACACTCCAAAGTTGACGAAAACGACGCAGCGAGAGGAAATCTTTTTACCGTCGGCGGGTATAGAGCAGCGGGCAGGCTCGCCGACAATAACGCCCGGCCCGCAGGCCAGAGCGTTTATCGAGCGGTACTTTACCGGAGAAAATCGCGTTACGCGGTTTCTATCGTCGGAAAACTCTTGACCAGTTCGTCCAATGCCTTGAGCTGAGACAGGAAAGGTTCCAGCTTGTTCAAGCGCAAGGCACAAGGGCCGTCGCACTTGGCGTTGTCCGGGTCCGGGTGGGCCTCGAGGAACAGGCCGGCCAGGGATTGGCTCATGCCAGCCTTGGCCAGGTCAGTCACCTGGGCCCGACGACCACCGGCGGAGTCGGAACGACCACCCGGCATCTGCAGGGCGTGCGTCACGTCGAAGAACACCGGGTATTCGAACTGCTTCATGATGCCGAAGCCGAGCATGTCCACTACCAGGTTGTTGTAGCCGAAGCTCGAACCACGCTCGCAGAGGATCAACTGGTCATTGCCGGCCTCTTCGCACTTGCTCAGGATGTGTTTCATTTCCTGGGGCGCGAGGAACTGGGCCTTCTTGATGTTGATCACCGCACCAGTCTTGGCCATCGCGACCACCAGGTCGGTCTGGCGCGACAGGAAGGCCGGCAACTGGATGATGTCGCAGACCTCGGCGACGACCGCAGCCTGGGCTGGCTCGTGGACGTCGGTGATGATCGGCACGCCAAAGGCTTGCTTGATGTCTTGGAAGATCCGCATGCCCTCTTCCAGGCCTGGGCCACGGTAAGAGGTCACGGACGAGCGGTTGGCCTTGTCGAAACTGGCCTTGAACACGTAAGGGATACCCAGTTTCTGGGTGACCTTCACGTATTCCTCGCAGACCTGCATCGCCATGTCGCGGCTTTCCAGCACATTCATGCCGCCGAACAGCACCATGGGTTTGTCGTTGGCAATCTCGATGTCGCCAACGCGGATAATCTTCTGGGCCATCGTCTTATGCCTTTTTCTGGTGTTGAGCCAAAGCGGCTTTCACGAAACCGCTGAACAGCGGATGGCCGTCCCGTGGCGTCGAGGTGAACTCGGGGTGGAACTGGCAGGCGACGAACCACGGGTGATCCGGAGCCTCGACCACTTCCACCAGCGCGCCGTCACCGGAACGACCGGAGATTTTCAGGCCGGCCTCGATCAGTTGCGGCAGCAGGTTGTTGTTCACTTCGTAGCGATGGCGGTGACGCTCGACGATCACGTCCTTGGCATAGCAATCGTGCACCTTGGAGCCGGCTTCGAGCAGGCAATCCTGGGCGCCAAGACGCATGGTGCCGCCCAGGTCGGAGGCTTCGGTGCGAACTTCCACGGCGCCGGTGGCATCTTCCCACTCGGTGATCAGCCCCACGACCGGATGGCCGCTGGCGCGATCGAACTCGGTGGAGTTGGCGTCTTTCCAGCCCAGCACGTTACGGGCGAACTCGATGACCGCCACTTGCATGCCCAGGCAGATACCCAGGTACGGCACCTTGTTTTCGCGAGCGTACTGCACAGCAGTGATCTTGCCTTCCACGCCCCGCAGGCCGAAACCGCCCGGCACGAGGATCGCATCGGCACCTTCGAGCAGACCGGTGCCCTGGTTCTCGATGTCTTCGGAATCGATGTAGCGCAGGTTGACCTTGGTACGGTTGCTGATGCCGGCGTGACTCATCGCCTCGATCAGCGACTTGTAGGCGTCCAGCAGCTCCATGTACTTGCCGACCATGGCGATGGTGACTTCGTGTTCCGGGTTGAGCTTGGCATCGACCACCGCTTCCCACTCGGACAGATCGGCGCCAGCACATTGCAGGCCGAAACGTTCGACGACGAAATCGTCCAGGCCCTGGGAGTGCAGGATGCCCGGGATCTTGTAGATGGTGTCGGCGTCTTCCAGGCCGATCACCGCACGCTCTTCAACGTTGGTGAACTGGGCAATCTTGCGACGCGAAGAAATGTCGATCGGATGATCGGAGCGGCAGATCAGCACGTCTGGCTGCAGGCCGATGGAGCGCAGTTCCTTGACCGAGTGCTGGGTTGGCTTGGTCTTGGTTTCGCCAGCGGTGGCGATGTACGGGACCAGTGTCAGGTGCATCAGCATCGCGCGCTTGGCGCCGATTTCGAAACGCAACTGGCGGATGGCTTCAAGGAACGGCTGGGACTCGATGTCGCCCACAGTACCGCCGATCTCGACCATTGCCACGTCGGCATCGCCAGCACCCTTGATGATGCGGCGCTTGATTTCATCGGTGATGTGCGGGATGACCTGGATGGTCGCGCCCAGGTAGTCACCACGGCGCTCTTTGCGCAGCACGTGTTCATAGACACGGCCAGTGGTGAAGTTGTTGTTCTGGGTCATGGTCGTGCGGATGAACCGCTCGTAGTGGCCCAGGTCCAGGTCGGTCTCGGCGCCGTCGTGGGTGACGAACACTTCACCGTGCTGGAACGGGCTCATGGTGCCCGGGTCAACGTTGATGTACGGGTCCAGCTTGAGCATGGTGACCTTAAGTCCCCGCGCCTCCAGGATGGCCGCCAATGAAGCCGAGGCAATGCCTTTCCCCAATGAAGAAACAACACCGCCCGTGACGAATATGTAGCGCGTCATGAAAAACCCTAGAAGTCTGCGTTAAAGCGGTCCGAGCCGCCGGGGAAAGCGAAGGAAGGCCGAAGCCCCCGATCACCTGCATTAATCACAGTGCACCTTTCAAAAAAACCGCCGCGTTGGGACAGACCGGAAGTGAGATCACCGGTACGTTGCTCGCTACACATTTTTTGGAATCGCCCAGCAAAGACTGCTTGGTAATCGGCAACTCCTGCAATTCAGGCGAATCCACAGAAGTTGTATCAAGAAGGGAGCGTAGTCTACCGGAAAGCCCCTTTCAGCTCAAACCCCGATCTTGGCTTCCTGGCTGCCAGTTCAATTGCCAACTGCCATCAACCCCAGCGTCCAGGCCTGCCAGGTTGGCCACCGCCAGCAATTGCTCGCCTCGATACAGCAGCGGCAATCGGCCGCGCACAAAGGCCGGCACGGCGTTTTCGTTGAGCAAACGCTTGAGATCACGGTGACCGCGACCGGGTAGTTCCATTACTTCGCCACCCTGACGATAGCGCACACAAAGTGGCCCCGCCGGGATCCTGCCGCCGAGCATCACCCGGCCATTGTCCGGCAGGCTCAAGGGCTCATCCGCCAGCGGCCATTCGACGGGGCCTGCGACCGGTCGCAACCAGTGGTCGGATAACCACCAGATCCGTCCGCCAGCCCGGTGCAGCTCACCACCGGCCAGTCGCCAGATCGGTCGCGCATCGCCCCTCGCCTCCCGCAGCGCGTCCCAGCCGCACCAGTGGTCGCTGTCAGGCAACATCGTCAGCGAGCTGAGCCAATGGCTCAATGCATTGCGCTGGCGGGCCGGCGCCAAGACCTGCAACGGCGCCAGTTCCAGGGATGGCAAGCCAAGCCAGTCAAACGCACCTGGGGTCGTGGCGCCAGCCAGATCGATCCGCGCCAGGTCATCCAGCAAGCCCTGGGCTTCACCCATGTGCGCCGCGCTGCGCGCCAGGGCCTGCGCAGCCTGGGGCCACTGCTCGGTCAATACCGGGAAAGCTCGCTGGCGCAGGAAATTGCGCGCGTACCGGTGATCGTCGTTGGAAGGGTCCTCGATCCAACTCAAGCCCTGTTGCCTCGCATAGGCTTCCAGCTCCACCCGGGACACATCGAGCAAGGGGCGCAGCAAGTACCCCGCCCCCAGAGGACGCTGCCTGGGCATCGCCGACAAACCCCTCACCCCTGCCCCACGCAACAAACGAAACAACAGGGTTTCAGCCTGATCGTCGCGGTGCTGGCCAGTGAGCAGCACTTCATTGCCCTGGAGCACCGCCACGAAAGCGCCATAACGCGCCTCCCGGGCGGCGCGCTCGACGCTGGCGCCGGGCTGGACTTGCACGCTCACCACCTCAAGCGGCACCCCAAGGGCCTTGCAGACCGAGCGACAATGGTCCGGCCATGCATCGGCCACAGCCTGCAGGCCATGATGGACGTGGATAGCGCTCAGAGGCGGCAGGGGTTGGTTTTTTGCGAGGGACGCGAGCAGGTGCAACAGGACGGTGGAATCGAGGCCGCCGGAGAAGGCGATGCGCCAGGTGGCGGCGTTGCGCCAGGGGGATAGCTGCGTGATGAGCCGGGTGGGCAGGTCGATGCTTGTGTTCATGGGTATCAGCCTTGGCACAAATCAAATGTGGGAGCGGGCTTGCTCGCGAAGGCGGTGAATCAGTCAACACATGGGTTGAATGTTAAACCGCTTTCGCGAGCAAGCCCGCTCCCACACTGGCCCCCACAACTGCTGGAAGCTTGGTCAGATCAGAGACCGTAACTCATCAACCGCTCATAGCGACGAGCCAGCAGCGCATCGTTGTCGAATTTCTTCAGCATCGACAGTTGCGATGTCAGCTCGGCGCGAATCATCGCCGCAGCGGCAGCCGGGTCGCGGTGGGCGCCGCCCACTGGCTCGCTGATCACTTTATCGACAATGCCCAGGCCTTTGAGGCGCTCGGCAGTGATGCCCATGGCTTCAGCGGCATCCGGCGCCTTCTCGGCGGTTTTCCACAGGATCGAGGCACAACCTTCCGGCGAGATCACCGCATAAGTGGAATATTGCAGCATGTTCAATTGATCGCACACGCCGATGGCCAGCGCACCGCCGGAACCACCCTCACCGATCACGGTGGCGATGATTGGGGTTTTCAGGCGCGCCATGACGCGCAGGTTCCAGGCAATCGCTTCGCTCTGGTTGCGCTCTTCGGCGTCGATGCCCGGGTAGGCGCCCGGCGTGTCGATGAAGGTCAGGATCGGCATCTTGAAGCGCTCGGCCATTTCCATCAGACGGCAGGCCTTGCGGTAGCCTTCAGGGCGCGGCATGCCGAAGTTGCGACGCACCTTCTCGCGCACTTCGCGGCCTTTCTGATGGCCGATAACCATCACCGGCTGGTCATCCAGGCGAGCAACGCCGCCTACGATGGCAGCGTCGTCGGAGAAGTGGCGGTCACCGTGCAACTCATCGAACTCGGTAAAGATGTGCTCGATGTAGTCCAGGGTGTAGGGACGACGCGGGTGACGCGCCAGGCGGGCGATCTGCCAGCTGGTCAGCTTGCCGAAGATGTCTTCGGTCAGCGTCCGGCTTTTGTCCTGCAGACGAGAGATTTCATCGCCGATATTCAGCGAATTGTCATTACCGACCAAGCGCAACTCTTCGATCTTGGCTTGCAGGTCGGCGATCGGCTGTTCGAAATCTAGAAAATTCGGGTTCATAGGCGTCCGTCTTGGGTCGACGTCCAAGAGAGCTTGGGCCGGCCGGTTGTCTATTCGCGCCTACCTTAAGGGAGAGGCGCGTTCAGGTCGAGATTAAAAATTCGGGTCGAGATCAGGGGCGTTCCGGTTTCAAGAGTGGCCCCTGGCCGTCAACGGTATTGGAGGAAGACGTTGTCTTTGCCGAACTGGTCACGCAAGGCTTGAATCAACGCATCCGCCGGGTCAATTCGCCAGCCTTCGCCGAACTGCAGCACGGCCTTGGCGTCGGGGCGCACGTACTCCATGGTGATCGGGCAAGCGCCGCGATGGCGCTTGAACAACTCGCCCAGCCAACGCAGCTGATCGCCCTTGAGGTCCTGGGTCTGCAACTTCAGGCGCAGGCTCTCGGCCAGGTTGGTGCGGGCATCTTCCATACTCATCACCCGCTTGACCCGCAGCCGCAGGCCACCGGAAAAATCATCGTTGCTGACCTCGCCTTCCACCACCACCATCGCGTCGGTCTGCAACAGCGACTGCGCCGAGTGGAACGCATCGGCAAACAACGAAGCCTCAATGCGCCCGGAGCGATCGTCGAGGGTAATGAAACCCATCTTGTCGCCCTTTTTATTTTTCATCACCCGCAGGGCAATGATCATACCGGCGACGGTTTGCGTGTCACGCGCCGGCTTGAGATCAATGATGCGCTGGCGGGCGAAGCGGCGGATCTCGCCTTCGTATTCGTCGATCGGGTGCCCGGTCAGGTACAGGCCCAAGGTGTCTTTCTCACCTTTGAGGCGTTCCTTGAGGGTCAGCTCCTTGGCCTTGCGATGATTGCCATAGACATCAGCGTCTTCCTCGACGAACAGCCCGCCAAACAGGTCGGCGTGGCCGCTGTCGTGGGTGCGGGCGGTCTGCTCGGCAGCCTTGATCGCTTCTTCCATGGCCGCCAGCAACACCGCGCGGTTGCGGTCGATGTTGGCCTGATAGGCCTTGGGCTCATCCTGGAAGTACGGCCCCAGACGGTCCAGCGCGCCACTGCGGATCAAACCGTCGAGGGTGCGCTTGTTGATACGCTTGAGGTCGACCCGCGCGCAGAAATCGAACAGGTCCTTGAACGGCCCGTCCTGGCGCGCTTCGGTGATGGCCTCCACCGGCCCTTCGCCCACGCCCTTGATGGCGCCCAGGCCATAGATGATGCGGCCCTCGTCGTTCACCGTGAACTTGAACTCCGAAGCGTTCACGTCCGGTGCGTCGAGGCGCAGCTTCATGGTCCGCACTTCTTCGATCAAGGTCACGACCTTGTCGGTGTTGTGCATATCGGCCGACAGTACCGCGGCCATGAACGGCGCCGGGTAATGGGCCTTCAGCCACGCGGTCTGGTACGACACCAGGCCATAGGCGGCGGAGTGGGATTTGTTGAAGCCGTAGCCGGCGAATTTTTCCACCAGGTCGAAGATGTTACCGGCCAGGTCAGGGTCAATGCCGTTGGTGGCGCAACCGTCAATGAAACCGCCGCGCTGCTTGGCCATCTCCTCGGGTTTTTTCTTACCCATGGCTCGACGCAGCATGTCCGCGCCGCCAAGGGTGTAGCCGGCCATCACCTGGGCAATCTGCATCACCTGTTCCTGGTACAGGATGATGCCATAGGTCGGCGCCAGCACCGGTTTCAAGCCTTCGTACTGATAGTCCGAGTGCGGGTACGCCAGCTCTGCGCGGCCGTGCTTACGGTTGATGAAGTCGTCCACCATGCCTGATTGCAGCGGGCCCGGACGAAACAGGGCCACCAGTGCGATCAGGTCTTCCAGGCAGTCGGGCTTGAGCTTTTTGATCAGCTCTTTCATGCCCCGGGATTCAAGCTGGAACACCGCCGTGGTTTCGGCTTTTTGCAGCAGGCTGTAGGTCGGCTTGTCATCCAGCGGGATGAAGGCGATGTCCAGCGGCTCTTCGCCGACCTTGGCCCGATCACGGTTGATGGTTTTCAGTGCCCAGTCGATGATCGTCAGGGTCCGCAGACCGAGGAAGTCGAACTTCACCAGGCCCGCCGCCTCGACGTCATCCTTGTCGAACTGGGTGACCAGGCCGTCGCCCTCTTCATCGCAATAGATCGGCGAGAAGTCAGTCAGCTTGGTCGGCGCAATGACCACGCCACCGGCGTGCTTGCCGACGTTACGCACCACGCCTTCGAGTTTGCGGGCCATTTCCCAGATTTCCGCGGCTTCTTCATCGACCTTGATGAAGTCCCGCAGGATTTCTTCTTGCTCGTAGGCTTTTTCCAGGGTCATGCCGACTTCGAACGGAATCATCTTCGACAGACGATCCGCCAGGCCGTAGGACTTGCCCTGCACCCGCGCCACGTCACGCACCACAGCCTTGGCGGCCATGGAACCGAAGGTGATGATCTGGCTCACCGCGTTGCGACCGTACTTCTCGGCCACGTAGTCGATCACCCGGTCGCGACCGTCCATGCAGAAGTCGACGTCGAAGTCGGGCATGGATACCCGTTCCGGGTTGAGGAAACGTTCGAACAGCAGGTCATATTCCAACGGGTCGAGGTCGGTGATCTTCTGCACGTAGGCCACCAGCGACCCGGCGCCCGATCCACGGCCAGGGCCTACCGGCACGCCGTTGTTCTTGGCCCACTGGATAAAGTCCATCACGATCAGGAAGTAACCGGGAAAGCCCATCTGGATGATGATATCCAGTTCGAAATTCAACCGGTCGACGTAGACCTGGCGCTTGGCTTCGTAATCTTCGGTGGTGTCCTTGGGCAGCAGGACGCTGAGGCGATCCTCCAGGCCGTCAAAAGACACCTTGCGGAAGTATTCGTCGATGGTCATGCCATCGGGGATCGGGAAGTTGGGCAGGAAGTGCTTGCCCAGTTTCACTTCGATGTTGCAGCGCTTGGCGATCTCGACGGTGTTTTCCAGCGCCTCGGGCAGGTCGCTGAACAACTCGGCCATTTCCTCGGCGCTCTTGAGGTATTGCTGGTCGCTGTAGTTTTTCGACCGCCGTGGATCGTCGAGGGCCCGGCCCTCACCGATGCAGACACGGGTTTCGTGGGCTTCGAAGTCTTCCTGCTTGATGAAGCGCACGTCGTTGGTCGCCACCAGCGGCGCGCCAATCTTGTCGGCCAGGGCCACGGCGGCGTGCAGGTGCTCTTCATCGTTGGGGCGGTTGGTACGCTGCACTTCGATGTAGAAGCGGTCCGGGAACACCGCCATCCAGTCACGGGCCAGGGCCTCGGCTTGTTCGGTGTCGCCACTGAGCAGGGCCAGGCCGATTTCACCCTCCTTGGCCGCCGACAGCATGATCAGGCCTGCGCTGGCCTCGGCCACCCACTCACGCTCGATGATGATCGAGCCATTGCGCTGGCCATCGATAAAGCCGCGGGAGATCAGCTCGGTAAGGTTGCGATAACCCTGGGCGTTCATCGCCAACAGGCTGATACGACTCAGTGGCGCGTCCGGGTCCTTGTTCGACAGCCACAGGTCGGCACCGCAGATCGGCTTGATCCCGGCGCCCATGGCGGCCTTGTAGAACTTGACCAACGAACACATATTGTTTTGGTCAGTGACCGCCACGGCAGGCATGTTCATGCCCACCAGGGTCTTGACCAGTGGCTTGATCCGCACCAGGCCATCGACCAGGGAGTATTCAGTGTGCAGGCGTAGATGAACGAATGAAGCCGGCATAGTGATCCTGCGTTAAGTCATGAAAACAACAAGGCCCGGATTGTACCGGGCCTTGGGTAAAACATCAGCCATGAGAGCTAGCTCTCGATCAACCCCTCACGCGCCTCATAAGCCAACCGCACCGGTGCGAACGAGCGCCGGTGGATCGGTGTTGGCCCAAGGCGCGCCAGGGCTTCCAGATGAACGGGGGTCGGGTAGCCTTTGTGACCGCCGATGCCATAGCCTGGGTAAATCAATTCGAAGGCGGCCATTTCCCGGTCACGACTGACCTTCGCCAGGATCGAGGCCGCCGCGATGGCCGGCACCTTGCCGTCGCCCTGGATGACCGCTTCGGCGCGCATCGACAGTTTCGGACAGCGATTGCCATCGATCATCGCCAGTTTCGGCGTGATGTGCAGCCCCTCCACGGCACGCTGCATGGCGAGCATGGTGGCGTGCAGAATATTCAGTTCGTCGATTTCTTCGACTTCGGCCCGGGCAATGCACCAACTCAGGGCCTTCTCGCAGATTTCGTCGTAGAGCTTTTCGCGCCGGGCCTCGGTGAGCTTCTTGGAATCGTTGAGCCCCAGGATCGGCCGCTTCGGATCGAGAATCACCGCCGCGGTCACCACCGCGCCGCACAACGGGCCGCGACCCACCTCATCGACACCGGCCACCAGTTCTTCGACTTCGGCGACCAGATTGAAGTCCAGGCCCATCTGTAGCTTCACGTTACTCATTGTTTTGCGCCGATCAGAGTCAGCACTGCGTCCGCAGCCTGGTTGGAGGCATCGCGGCGCAAGGTGCGGTGGATTTCGTCAAAGCCCCGGGTCTGTTCCTGGCCGCCGTCAATCAACGGCGCAAGCGTATTGGCCAATGCATCGGCGGTGGCCTCGTCCTGCAACAACTCAGGCACCAGCAAGCGCTGGGCCAACAGGTTCGGCAAGGAGATGTAAGGGCTCTTGACCATACGCTTGAGAATCCAGAACGTCAGCGGCGCCAGGCGATAGGCGACCACCATCGGGCGCTTGAACAACAATGCCTCAAGGGTAGCCGTGCCGGACGCGATCAACACGGCGTCACACGCGGCCAGGGCTTCATGGGAGCGACCGTCAAGCAGCGTAATCGGCAAATCGCGACCGATCAAAAGCTCTTCAAGCTGGGCCCGACGCTGCGCACTGGCACATGGCAGAACAAAACGCACGCCGGGACGAATCGACCGCAGGCGCTGCGCGGCGTCGAAAAACAAGCCACCCAGGCGACTCACTTCGCCACCACGGCTGCCAGGCATCAAGGCCACCAGTGGCCCTTCGGGCAGGCCCAACGCCTGGCGCGCTGCTTCGCGATCAGCCTCCAGGGGAATCGTATCGGCCAGGGTATGCCCGACAAACCGCACCGGCACGCCCTTCTCTTCGTAGAACCGGGCTTCGAACGGCAGCAGCGTCAGCATCAGGTCGCAGCCTTCGCGAATCTTCAGCACCCGCTTCTGCCGCCAGGCCCAGACCGACGGGCTGACGTAATGCACGGTCTTGATACCGGCCTGGCGCAATTTGAGTTCGATATTGAGGGTGAAATCCGGTGCATCGATACCGATGAACACATCCGGTTTTTCATCGATCAGGGTCCGGATCAGCTTCTTGCGCCGGGCCAGCAACTCGCGCAGGCGACCGAGCACTTCCACCAACCCCATCACCGACAGACGCTCCATCGGAAAATAGGACGTCAGCCCCTCGGCTTGCATCAACGGCCCGCCGACACCGATGAACTCGACGGCAGGATGCTGCGCCTTGAGCGCCCGCATCAGACCGGCACCCAGAATGTCACCGGAAGCCTCTCCCGCTACCAGTGCGATACGCAAGTTAGCCATGATTAACGAGTGATGCCGCGGGTCGAAGACTGGATGGAGTCGCGGAAAATTGCGACTTCCGGGAACTGCGCCGAAGCCTCGGCCAACTCGGCGAGCGCCTGTTCGACCGTCAGGCCCTGGCGATACACAACCTTGTAGGCGCGTCGCAACGCAGTAATGGCCTCTTCGCTGAAGCCACGACGGCGCATGCCTTCGAAGTTCATGCTGCGGGCTTCAGCCGGGTTGCCGAACACGGTGACATAGGCCGGGACATCCTTGCCAATGGCGGTGCCCATGCCCGAGAAGCTATGGGCGCCGATATGGCAATACTGATGCACCAGGGTGAAGCCCGACAGGATCGCCCAGTCATCCACGTGCACATGGCCGGCCAGCGCGGTGTTGTTGACCAGGATGCAATGGTTGCCGATAACGCTGTCATGACCGATATGGGCATAAGCCATGATCAGGTTGTGGTCGCCCAGGGTCGTTTCGCAGCGATCTTGAACGGTACCACGGTGAATCGTCACGCCTTCGCGGATCACGTTGTGATCGCCAATGACCAGGCGAGTTTCTTCACCTTTGTACTTGAGATCGGGCGTGTCCTCGCCTACCGAAGAAAACTGGTAGATGCGATTGTGACGGCCAATCCGGGTCGGTCCCTTGAGAATTACGTGGGGGCCGATCACCGTACCCTCGCCGATTTCCACACCTGCGCCGATGATCGACCACGGGCCGACCTCGACATCGGCGGCCAGGACGGCCGTCGGATCGATGATTGCGCGAGGGTCAATCAAACTCATAGCTTGCGTTCCGCACAGATGATTTCAGCGGAGCAGACCGGCTTGCCGTCGACCGAAGCCTGGCATTCGAACTTCCAGATCTGGCGCTTGCAACTGATGAACTTGGCCTCGAGGATCAATTGATCGCCCGGGGTGACCGGCTGGCGGAAACGCAGCTTGTCGGAGCCGACGAAGTAATACAGCGTGCCGTCGGCAGGCTTTACGTCGAGCATTTTGAAACCAAGGATCCCGGCAGCCTGAGCCATTGCTTCGATGATCAACACGCCCGGCATGATTGGATGCGCGGGGAAGTGACCATTGAAGAACGGCTCGTTGATGCTGACATTCTTGTAGGCGCGAATTCGCTTGCCTTCAACGTCCAGTTCCACAACCCGATCCACCAGCAGGAACGGGTAACGGTGAGGCAGGTATTCGCGAATCTCGTTGATGTCCATCATTTCGGGAGGAAGCCTATGTAAAGATTGGGAGCGCACGAGTGACGCGCACTCCGCTAGCAAATCAAGGAGCCCTAACGGCTGTGCACACTTGATATGGAAATGGTATCAGCCATCTGATGAAGCAATACCGTCAGGGGTCACGTCCCCTACACGCTTTTCCACCTGTCGCAGACGTCGCGCGATGTCATCGAGCTGACGGATACGGGCCGCACTCTTGCGCCATTCGGCCGCCGGCTGCATCGCTGTACCGGAAGAATAGGCACCCGGCTCGGTAATCGAGTGGGTCACCATGGTCATCCCGGTCAGGAATACGTTGTCACAGATATCGATATGGCCGACCAACCCAACGCCACCGGCAAGCATGCAGTGCTTGCCGATTTTGGTGCTGCCGGAAATACCCACGCAGGCGGCCATGGCGGTGTGGTCACCGACCTGGACGTTGTGGGCGATCTGGATCTGGTTGTCGAGCTTGACGCCATTGCCAATGATCGTATCGGCCAGTGCACCACGGTCGATCGCCGTGTTGACGCCGATTTCCACGTCATCGCCAACGGTGACGCCGCCGATCTGGGCGATCTTTTGCCAAATGCCTTTCTCGTTGGCGAAACCGAACCCTTCACCGCCCAGCACCGCGCCAGACTGAATCACCACCCGCTTGCCGATGCGCACGTCGTGGTACAGGGTGACCCGCGGAGCCAGCCAACCACCGTCACCGATCTCGCTGCGCGCGCCGATGAAGCAATGGGCGCCCAGCGTGACACCGGCGCCGATCCGGGCCGCGCTTTCGATGACCACAAAAGGACCGATGCTGGCCGTTGGGTCAACCACGGCATCCGCCGCAATGACCGCGCTGGCATGGATACCAGGGGTCGATTTGGGCTTGGGATCAAACAGATGGGAAATCCGCGCATACGCCAGGTACGGATCGGGCACGATCAGCGCATCGCCGGCAAATCCTTCGGCATCAGCAGCCTTGAGCAACAGCGCACCAGCCCGGCTGTCGGCCAGGTACTTGCGGTATTGAGGATTTGCCAGAAAGCTCAACTGAGCTGGGCCAGCCTCTTGCAAAGTGGCTAGCCCAGTAATTGGCCTCTGCGGGTCGCCACGCAGGGTGGCGCCGAGGAACTCGGCCAACTGGCCGAGCTTGATAGTCGCTGTCATGGATTACTTCAGCTGATTCATGCGCTCGATAACCTGACGCGTGATGTCGTACTGAGGCTTGACATCAATCACTGCGCCACGCTCGAACACCAGGTCAAAACCACCTTTCTTGATGACTTCTTCCACAGCACTGTCGAGTTTCGGCTTGAGCTGCTTGAGCATTTCACGGTCGGCAACGGCTTTGGCTTCGTTCAGCTCCTTGGATTGGAACTGGAAATCACGGGCCTTTTGCTTGAACTCAAGCTCCAGACGCTCGCGCTCGCCTTGGGCCATCTTGTCGCCACCGGCTACCAGACGATCCTGAATACCCTTGGCGCTGCTTTCCAGGCCCTTGAGCTTGGTCAGTTGCGGACCGAATTTTTTCTCGGCATCCACGGCGTATTTCTTCGCCGCATCGGATTCCAGCAAGGCCATCTGATAGTTCAGCACGGCGATCTTCATGTCGGCAAAAGCCGGACCTGCGACCAGTACGGTCGCCAGGAGAACCAATTGAGTCAACTTACGCACGATGTACTCCTACAAAATCCATTGTCGTTATCTTGGGTCAGACGCTTAGAACGTCTGGCCGAGGGAGAATTGGAACACTTGAGTTTCAGCGTCATCCGGTTTCTTGATCGGCATCGCCAACGCAAAGCTCAAAGGCCCCAGCGCGGTGACCCAGGTCACACCCACGCCCACGGAACTGGCCATGTTGCTCAGGCTGATGTCGTTGCACTTGGTATTGGAGCTAGTACCGTTGGCGTTGGTGGTGTCACTGCACGAGGAGTCGAAGACGTTACCCACGTCCCAGAATACCGAGGTACGCAGGGAACGCTGATCCTTGACGAACGGCATCGGGAACAGGATTTCGGCGCCGCCCTGGATGAGCACGTTGCCACCGAATGGAAGCGGATCCTGGTCCGGATCACGAATAGTACCCGGGTTGTTGCCCGAACTCGGAGTGCTGCGTGGGCCCAGGGTACTGTCCTTGAAGCCACGAACCGAGTTGAAACCACCGGCATAGTAGTTCTCGTAGAACGGCAGGCCATCGGTCGAACCGTAACCGTCGCCATAACCCAGTTCAGTGTGCAGGCGCATGGTGTAGTTGTCAGACAGCGGCTGGAACAGCTGGCCTCGGTAGTCGAGCTTGAAGAACGACAGGTCGCTGCCAGGAGTGGTGGTCTCGAGCACCAGGCTCTGGGAGTGGCCACGAGTTGCCAGCACACCCTTGTTCAGAGTCGACTCGGACCAACCGGCCGAAGCCTTGAAGTTCAGGTACTTGTCGCCTTCCTTGTCAACGAAGTCGAAAATCTCGTCAACGGTATAACGACCGGTGCTGATCTCGTCCTGCTGGGCGGTGAGACCGAAGGTCAGACGCGAAGTCTCGCTGATTGGATAACCCACGTTGACGCCTGCACCCAGGCTGTCCACGGCATAGCTGGAGATGTCGGAGTCGAGCTCGTCATAGTCGGTGGTGCGATAGAAGGCGTTATAGCCCAGGCTCACACCGTCGGCGGTCCAGTAGGGGTCCACGTAACCGAAGTTGTAGCGGGTCTGGTATTCGCTACGGGTCAAGCCGATGCTGACCTTGTTACCGGTACCCAGGAAGTTGTTCTGGGTAATGGAGCCACCGAGGATCAGACCGGCGCTCTGGGCGAAACCGACACTGGCGGTGATCGAGCCGGAGGCCTGCTCTTCGACGCTGTAGTTCACATCCACCTGGTCATCGACGCCCGGTACGGCCGGGGTCTCGACGTTGACTTCCTTGAAGAAGCCCAGCCGCTCCAGACGGGTCTTGGACTGGTCGATCAGGTAGGTCGACGCCCAGCCCCCTTCCATCTGGCGCATTTCACGGCGCAGCACTTCGTCCTCGGACTTGGTGTTGCCACGGAAGTTGATGCGGTTGACGTAGGCACGCTTGCCCGGGTCGACGGCGAAAGTGATGTCGACGGTATGGTCTTCATCGTGCGGCTGCGGCACGCCGTTGACGTTGGCGAAGGTGTAGCCCTCGTTACCCAGGCGACGGGTGATCAGTTCGGACGTGGTGGTCATCAGCTTGCGCGAGAACACCTGGCCCTTCTGCACCAGCAACAGCGACTTGACCTGGTCTTCAGGTACTTTCAGGTCACCGCTGAGCTTGACGTCACGAACGGTGTACTTCTCGCCTTCGTTGACGTTGACGGTGATGTAGACGTGCTTCTTGTCCGGGGTGATGGACACCTGGGTCGAAGCGATGTCCATGTTGATGTAGCCACGGTCCAGGTAGTAGGAACGCAGGCGCTCCAGGTCACCGGAGAGTTTTTCACGGGCGTACTTGTCATCGTTCTTGAAGAACGACAGCCAGTTGGTGGTCTTGAGTTCGAAGAGGTCGATCAGGTCTTCATCAGGGAAAACCGTGTTACCCACCACGTTGATGTGCTGGATGGCCGCCACGGTGCCTTCGTTGATGTTGACCTTGAGGCCGACACGGTTGCGCGGCTGCGGCACCACTTCGGTGTCGACGGTGGCCGAGTAGCGACCCTGGGCGACGTATTGGCGCTGCAGCTCGTTACGCACACCTTCGAGGGTGGCGCGCTGGAAGATCTCGCCTTCGGCCAGGCCGGATTGCTTGAGGCCTTTCATCAGGTCTTCAGTGGAGATCGCCTTGTTGCCTTCGATCTCGATACTGGCGACCGACGGGCGCTCCACTACCGTGATGACCAGGACATTGCCGTCACGGCCCAGTTGGATATCTTGAAAGAAACCGGTTTTGAACAGCGCACGAGTGGATTCCACCAGGCGCCGATCATCCGCCTGCTCGCCGACGTTCAACGGCAAGGCACCAAAGACGCTACCCGCGGAGACCCGCTGGAGGCCATTGACGCGAATATCAGAGATAGTGAAGGACTCGGCGTGAACTTCGGCGATCATCAATACGGTGAGAACCGCAGTTAGCAGCAGACGTTTCATGAAGTCCTTTCTTATTCCAACTGGCAATAAACAAACTGCCGCAAAATGCGGCAGATTCGCAATTCAGCGAAGCGTTACAGACGACCCAAATCGTTGACCAGGGCAAGCAACATGACCCCGACCACCAAGCTGATACCGATCTGTATCCCCCAACCTTGCACCCGATCCGACAAGGGACGACCACGCGCCCACTCGATCAGATAAAACAACAAATGCCCCCCATCCAGTACCGGAATGGGCAGCAAATTCAGAACCCCCAGGCTAATGCTCAGATAAGCAAGGAAATTCAGGAAATCAGCAACGCCCGACTGGGCAGAAGCGCCCGCCACTTTAGCAATGGTTATCGGTCCACTCAAGTTTTTTACCGAGAGCTCGCCGAACAACATTTTCTTGAGCGAGTCGAGGGTCAGGACACTCATGGTCCAAGTACGTCGCGCACCCTCGCCAATCGCTGCCACCGGGCCGAAACTGACCTCTCGAATCATCTCCGGAGGCCAGTCGACAGCCTTGACGCCTGCCCCCAGATAACCGGTCGGTGCCTTTCTCTCGCCACGGGCCGCCAGGGCTACCGGGACGTCGATCGGCGCACCATCGCGCTCAACGCGCAGGACAATCTTGGCGTCAGGACGTACGCGGACCGAATCGACCACCTGCTGCCAGTCGCTGACCGGCTGGCCATCGAGTGCCAGCAACCGGTCACCCGTCTTCAGACCTGCGGCCTGGGCCGGGCCTTTCGGGTCAAGTTCAGCGAGTATGGGCGGCAATGCCGGGCGCCATGGACGGATGCCCAGGGAGCGAATCGGGTCCGGCTCGTCAGCACCCTTGAGCCAGTTATCGAGCATCAACTCCCGGGGCGAATCCGTTGTCGAGCCCTGCTCACGCACCATCAATTGCAATGAGCCGCTCTCGCCCAGGCGACGTACCAGCTGCAGATTGACCGCCGCCCAGCCCGAAGTCGGCTCGCCATCGATCGCGACGATTTCCTCTCCCGCACCCAACCCGGCCCGAGCGGCAACGCTGCCGGCTTCGACCGCGCCGATGACCGGACGCACCTGTTCGCTGCCCAGCATGGCCAGCGCCCAGAAAAACACCATGGCCAGCAGGAAATTGGCGATCGGCCCCGCCGCGACGATGGCGATACGCTGACGAACGGTCTTGCGATTGAACGATTGATCGAGCTGATCGGCCGGTACTTCACCTTCGCGCTCGTCGAGCATCTTCACGTAGCCGCCCAGCGGGATGGCCGCCACGACGAACTCGGTGCCTTTCTTGTCGTGCCAGCGCAGCAACGGCATGCCAAAGCCCACGGAAAAACGCAGAACCTTGACGCCACAGCGCCGCGCGACCCAGAAATGACCGAATTCGTGAAATGTGACCAGCACCCCCAATGCAACCAGGGTGCCGACAATCATATAGAGCGCGCTCATCTGTTTTCTCCGCAATCCTGTCCAGGGTAGCCCTGACTAACGTCTCGCAGCTTCAACGCCCGTGGCGCCTCAGCCATTGACCCGCCAACTCGCGAGCCCTGGCGTCCGCCGTGAATACCGCGTCGAGGTCATCGACCGAAACCACGGCCTCGAGGTTCAAGACTTCCTCGATGATACTCGCGATCTCGGGGTAACGGACACGTCCCTCGAGAAACGCTGCCACCGCCACTTCATTGGCGGCGTTAAGCATGGCCGGCGCGCTGTTGCCCGCCTCGGCCGCCTGTCGTGCCAGACGCAGGCAAGGGAAGCGCTGCTCATCGGGCGCCTGGAAATCCAGGCGAGCGATGGCGAACAGGTCCAGCGGCGCCACACCTGAATCGATCCGCGCAGGCCAGGCCAGGGCATTGGCGATCGGCGTGCGCATGTCCGGATTGCCCAACTGGGCCAGCACCGAACCGTCGATATAGTCCACCAGGGAGTGAATCACGCTCTGCGGGTGAATCACCACCTCGACCTGGGACGGTTTGGCGTCGAACAGCCAGCAGGCCTCGATCAGCTCCAGCCCCTTGTTCATCATGCTGGCCGAATCCACGGAAATCTTGCGCCCCATGGACCAGTTCGGATGAGCACAGGCCTGCTCAGGTGAAACATGCACCAATTCTTCCAGCGGCGTCTGCCGGAACGGACCACCGGAGGCTGTCAGCAAAATCCGCCGGACACCCACCGCGCCCAAGCCACGGGAAAAATCCTGCGGCATGCATTGAAAAATCGCATTGTGCTCGCTGTCGATGGGCAGCAGTACCGAGCCGCTTTTGCGCACAGCCTGCATGAACAGCGCGCCAGACATCACCAGCGCTTCTTTATTGGCCAACAGGATCTTCTTGCCAGCCTCCACCGCCGCCAGCGTCGGACGCAAGCCCGCCGCACCGACAATCGCCGCCATCACTGCGTCAACTTCAGGAGCGGAGGCCACCTGACACAGGCCCTCCTCCCCCACCAGCACGCGTGTAGGCAGGCCAGCCGCGCGCAGATCATCCTGTAGCGCCCGCGCCACACCTGCCTCAGGCACCACGGCAAAGCGCGGCGTGTGGCGTATGCACAGCGCCAGCAGCTCACTCAAGCGCGTGAAGCCGCTAAGGGCGAACACCTGGTAGCGCTCCGGATGCCGGCCGATGACATCAAGCGTACTGAGGCCGATCGAACCGGTCGCCCCCAGGACGGTGATCTGTTGAGGACGACTCACGATGCCGCCATCCACAACAGCACGGCGAAGATCGGGATCGCGGCGGTCAGACTGTCAATGCGATCGAGCACACCGCCATGACCCGGCAACAGATTACTGCTGTCCTTGATCCCGGACTGACGCTTGAACATGCTCTCGGTCAGATCGCCCACCACCGACACGAATACAATGAGGGCCGCGCCAAACAGGCCAACCAGCAGTTGCCCGGCAGTCCACTCCCGCATGACGCCGACCACTGCCGTGATCACCAAACTCAGGGCCAGGCCGCCGTAGACGCCTTCCCAGCTCTTGCCGGGACTGACCTTCGGTGCCAGCTTGCGCTTGCCGAAGGCCTTGCCGGAGAAATACGCCCCGACGTCGGCCCCCCAGACCAGCACCATCACTGCCATGATCTGCCAGTTACCCAGCGCGCCCTGCTTGATCCAGATCAGCCCTTGCCAGGCCGGCAGCAGGATCAAAAGACCGATCATCAGCTTGGTCGCCGCATTGGCCCAATGATGAGAGGTCCGCGGATAGGTCAAGACCAGGAAGGTCGCCGTTGCCCACCACAACACCGCAGCACCCAGCACCCAGGGCGCGATGCCCGGCACCAGGTACATGACGAACAGCATGGCCGCCACGGCCGCGGCGTAGGCCACGCGCGCCGACTGCTCAGGAAAGCCTGCCAACCGCGCCCACTCCCACGCCCCCAGGGTCACCACCAGCCCGATGAACAGGGCAAAACTTGCCCCCTCGAGCAGGAAAAACCCGCCCAAGGCGATGGGCAACAGGATCAGGGCAGTGATGATTCGTTGTTTGAGCATTAAACCCGGGCTCCGGCTTCGATCTGCTCGCTCGTTTTACCGAAGCGACGTTGACGGGAAGCGAAATCAGCCAGTGCGATACGCATGGCTTCGTGTTTGAAGTCCGGCCAGAACAGGTCGGAGAAGTACAGCTCGGCGTAAGCCAGCTGCCAGAGCAGGAAATTGCTGATGCGGTGGTCGCCACCGGTGCGGATGCACAAGTCCGGCAACGGCAGGTCGCCGGTCGCCAGACAGGTTTGCAACAACTCAGGCGTGATGTCCTCAGGCTGCAGGTGCCCGGCCTGGACTTCCCGCGCCAGCCGCTGGGCCGCCTGGGCAATGTCCCACTGGCCGCCATAGTTGGCGGCGATCTGCAGGACAAACCGGTCGGTGCCAGCGGTCGCGGCCTCGGCTTCTCGCATCGCCGCTTGCAGCTCCGGATGAAAACGCGAGCGATCGCCAATGATACGCAGGCTGATACGGTTCTCGCTGAGACGCTTGGCCTCACGACGCAAGGCCTTGAGGAACAGGTCCATCAAGGCACTGACTTCATCGGCCGGACGCTGCCAGTTCTCGCTGGAGAACGCGAACAGGGTCAGCACCTCGACCCCTGCCTCGGCGCACACCTCGATTACCGCACGAACCGCGTCGACCCCTGCCTTATGCCCGGCAACCCCGGGCATAAAGCGTTTCTTGGCCCAGCGATTATTGCCGTCCATGATGATCGCCACGTGGCGCGGCACCGCAAACGGCACGGCCTGCTTGGTCTTTTCCATGAAAACGCCCTGACCCTTATACGGCCATCAGGTCCGCTTCTTTTTGCTTGGTGGCCGAGTCGATGTCAGCCTCAGCCTTGTCGGTCAGCTTTTGGATATCGGCAGCGGCACGACGCTCTTCGTCTTCGCTGATTTCCTTGTCCTTGACCAGTTTCTTCAATTCACCCAATGCATCGCGGCGAATGTTGCGCACAGCAACTCGAGCGTCTTCGGCCGCGCTACGCGCCTGCTTGGTGAAGCCCTTGCGGGTTTCTTCGGTCAGGGCGGGCATGGAGATCAGCAGCAACTCACCCAGATTGGTCGGGTTGAGGTTCAGGCCGGCGCTCTGGATGGCCTTGTCGACTGCCGCGAGCATATTGCGCTCAAACGCCACGACTTGCAGGGTGCGCGAATCTTTCACCGTAACGTTGGCAACACCGCTCAGGGGGGTATCGGCACCGTAGTAGGGCACCATCACACTGCCCAGGATGCTCGGGTGAGCCTTGCCAGTACGAATCTGGCCGAACGCGTGGCTCAGCGATTCCAGGGATTTCTGCATGCGCTCTTGAGCGTCTTTCTTGATTTCGTTGATCATTGTTGCACTTCCTCGATCAGTGTTCCTTCGGCGCCGCCATGCACGATATTCAGCAGGGCGCCAGGCTTGTTCATGTTAAAGACACGCAGCGGCATCTTGTGGTCGCGGCACAGGCAGATAGCCGTCAGATCCATTACACCCAGCTTGCGATCCAGCACTTCATCGTAGGTCAGATGATCGAACTTCTCGGCATGCGGGTCTTTGAACGGATCAGCGGTGTAGACACCATCGACCTTGGTTGCCTTGAGCACGACATCGGCATCGATCTCGATCGCTCGCAGGCAGGCGGCCGAATCCGTGGTGAAGAACGGATTACCGGTACCGGCGGCAAAAATCACCACTTCCTTGGCGTTGAGGTGGCGCATGGCTTTGCGGCGGTCGTAGTGATCGGTCACGCCGACCATGGAAATGGCCGACATCACGATGGCCGAGATATTGGCACGCTCAAGCGCGTCGCGCATAGCCAAGGCGTTCATCACAGTGGCCAGCATGCCCATGTGGTCGCCCGTGACCCGATCCATGCCGGCCGCGCTCAGCGCTGCGCCGCGGAACAGGTTGCCGCCACCGATGACCAGGCCGACCTGAACGCCGATCCCGACCAACTGGCCGACTTCCAGGGCCATGCGATCCAGCACTTTCGGATCGATCCCGAACTCTTCCGAGCCCATCAGGGCCTCGCCGCTAAGCTTGAGTAGAATGCGTTTATAGCGAGCCTGATAACCACTGCCCTGCTGAGCCATTGCGAATCTCTCCTGCGGCGTATTTTCGAAAATTCTTTGCAAGCTGTTTACAGCCTGCGTTCACTCTAGCTGACGCTGACACAGCGCCATCGGAACACGGCTTTGTAAGCCAGTTCCGAAAGGAAACCAATAAAAATCGGCATCCCCATCCAAAAAGAGGCTGCGCGCGTTAAGCGGGCAGCCTCTTCAGGGCGACAGTTATAAAAACTGTCTTATTGCTTGCTGGCAGCCAGCTGAGCAGCAACTTCTTCAGCGAAGTTGTCTACTGGCTTCTCGATGCCTTCGCCCACTTTGAAGTAGGTAAAGGAAACGATTTCAGCGCCGCCCTTCTTGGCCAGTTCACCGACCTTGATTTCAGGGTTCTTGACGAACGCCTGCTCAACCAGGCTGGCTTCAGCCAGGAACTTGGTGATACGACCGGCAACCATTTTTTCAACGATTTCGGCTGGCTTGCCTTTGATCTTGTCTTCGTTGAGCTGCATGAACACGGCTTTCTCGCGTTCGATAGCATCAGCGGAAACTTCCGACGGCAGCAGGAACTCAGGGTTGCTGGCAGCGACGTGCATCGCGATGTCTTTAGCCAGCTCGACGCTGCCGCCTTTGAGGGCTACAACCACGCCGATCTTGTTGCCGTGCAGGTAAGAACCAACAACATCACCTTCGACGCGAACCAGACGACGGATGTTGACGTTTTCGCCTACTTTGGCAACCAGGGCTTCACGAGCCGATTCCTGAGCGGCGATCAGCGGAGCTGCGTCGGTCAGTTTGTCGGCGAATGCTTTTTCTACGCTGGCAGCAACGAATGCCTTGAAGTCGTCTTGCAGGGCCAGGAAGTCGGTCTGCGAGTTGACTTCGATGATAACGGCAGCTTTACCGTCATCCTTGATGCCGATCGCGCCTTCAGCGGCAATGTTGCCGGCTTTCTTGGCAGCCTTGATGGCGCCCGAAGCACGCATGTCATCAATGGCTTTCTCGATGTCGCCGCCAGCCTTGGTCAAGGCTTTCTTGCAGTCCATCATGCCTTCGCCGGTACGCTCGCGCAGTTCTTTGACCAACGCTGCAGTAATCTCTGCCATTTCAAAATCCTCTTGGATAGGTTTTCAACCATTCCACCCGATCGAACGGGCGTTCAATTCTTCCCGAACCAACCTTGTTAGCCGCTGCACGTTACAAATGCTGTAGCTGCGCTGCCGACAAATGGTTTTCGAGGTGGCAAAAAGGGGGCCAAGCCCCCTTTTTGCTTACTGAGTCAACGCCAGGGGCGTCGATTACTCAGCGGCTGCTGCCGGAGCTTCTTCAGCGAAGACTTCGGTGCCGCCGTTAACATTGTTGCGACCACGGATAACAGCGTCAGCCATCGAACCCATGTACAGCTGGATGGCGCGAATGGCGTCATCGTTGCCTGGGATTATGTAGTCAACGCCTTCCGGGCTGCTGTTGGTATCGACAACGCCGATGACCGGGATACCCAGCTTGTTGGCTTCGGTGATCGCGATGCGCTCGTGATCAACGTCGATCACGAACAGTGCGTCAGGCAGACCGCCCATGTCCTTGATACCGCCCAGGGAGCGGTCCAGCTTCTCAAGATCGCGAGTGCGCATCAGCGCTTCTTTCTTGGTCAGCTTGGCGAAAGTACCGTCTTCGGACTGAACTTCAAGGTCACGCAGACGCTTGATGGAAGCGCGAATGGTCTTGAAGTTGGTCAGCATGCCGCCCAACCAGCGGTGATCGACGTACGGCGAACCGCAACGTGCTGCTTCTTCAGCAACGATCTTGCCAGCGGAACGCTTGGTGCCGACGAACAGAATCTTGTTTTTGCCCTGGGCCAGGCGCTCTACGAAGGTCAGTGCCTCGTTGAACATTGGCAGGGTTTTTTCAAGGTTGATGATGTGGATCTTGTTACGCGCGCCGAAAATGTACTTACCCATTTTCGGGTTCCAGTAACGGGTCTGGTGACCGAAGTGCACACCGGCCTTCAGCATATCGCGCATGTTGACTTGGGACATGATAGTTCCTTGATAAGTCGGGTTTGGCCTCCACGTATCCCAATGACCAACCAGCGGCTTATATAAGCCGAGGCACCCAGGTCATCGTGTCGACACGTGTGTGGATTTAAGCTTACGGGGTCATCCCCGGAAAGCGGCGCATTTTATACCACAGCAAGGGCGAAAACGGAACATGGATTCTGAAAACCTCTGCGGCGGATGGATTGTAGGAGCAAGGCTTGCCCGCGACGAAGCCGATGCGGTCCTTCAGAAATCGAGTCGCCTGGGTCGCGAGCAAGCCTTGCTCCCACTCGCGCCCCTCGCCACAGAGTTCCAGGCTGGAGGGTTCTTTGTACTGATCGTCTGTTAGAATCGCCTCTTTCAGGGCCGTTCGGAGCATCCTCCGCCGCCTATTTCGCTTTGAACAGCGCCGTCGAGCGCAGAGAGAGCCTGTATGACCGTTACCCTCAAGACCCCCGAGGACATCGCCAAAATGCGTGTCGCCGGCAAACTCGCCGCCGATGTGCTGGAGATGATCGCCGACCACGTCAAGCCTGGCGTGACCACCGAAGAGCTGGACCGCATCTGCCACGACTATATCGTCAACGAGCAGAAGGCCATCCCTGCCCCACTCAACTATAAAGGCTTCCCGAAGTCGATCTGTACCTCGATCAACCACGTGGTCTGCCACGGCATCCCCAACGAAAAGCCGTTGAAGGATGGCGACACCCTGAACATCGACGTCACCGTCATCAAGGACGGCTACCACGGCGACACCAGCCGCATGTTCCACGTCGGCAACGTGCCGGAGTGGGCCCAGCGCCTGTCGAAAGTCACCCAGGAATGCATGTACATGGCCATTGAGCTGGTGAAACCGGGCTGCCGCCTGGGTGACATCGGCGAAGTGATCCAGAAGCACGCGCAGAAGAACGGCTTTTCGGTGGTGCGCGAGTTCTGCGGCCACGGTATCGGCAAGGTGTTCCACGAAGAACCGCAGATCCTGCACTACGGCCGTGCCGGCACCGGCATGGAGCTGCAAGCAGGCATGACGTTCACCATCGAGCCGATGATCAACCAGGGCCGCGCCGACACCAAGGTCCTGGGCGACGGCTGGACTGCCATCACCAAGGACCGCAAGCTGTCGGCCCAATGGGAGCACACCTTGCTGGTGACCGAGACCGGTTACGAAATCTTCACCCTGCGCAGCGATGACACCATCCCTCGCGTTTCCGCCTGACCTAAACACAGCCTATAGCTATAGATAGAAAGGAAAGCCATTCAATGCCGCAGGTGGATCCCGAACTCTTCGACCGCGGCCAGTTCCAGGCTGAACTGGCCCTGAAGGCAAGCCCCATCTCGGCGTTCAAGAAGGCGATCCGCCAGGCCCACGAAGTGCTTGACCAGCGCTTTCGCAGCGGCCGGGATATCCGTCGGTTGATCGAGGACCGCGCCTGGTTCGTCGATAACATCCTGCAAAAGGCCTGGGAGCAGTTCAACTGGAGCGAAGACGCCGACATCGCCCTGGTGGCGGTGGGCGGCTATGGGCGCGGCGAACTGCACCCTTATTCGGACATCGATCTGCTGATCCTGCTGGACAGTGCCGATCATGAGGTCTTCCGCGATTCCATCGAGCGCTTCCTGACGCTGCTGTGGGACATCGGCCTGGAGGTCGGCCAGAGCGTGCGCTCGGTGCAGGAATGCGCCGATGAGGCCCGCGCCGACCTGACGGTGATCACCAACCTGATGGAAAGCCGCACCATCGCCGGCCCCGAACACCTGCGCCAGCGCATGCTCGACGTCACCAGCACAGAGCACATGTGGCCGAGCAAGGACTTTTTCCTGGCCAAGCACGCCGAGCAGAAGGCCCGCCACCACAAGTACAACGACACCGAGTACAACCTGGAACCCAACGTCAAGGGCTCGCCGGGCGGGTTGCGGGACATCCAGACAATCCTGTGGGTTGCCCGCCGCCAGTACGGCACGCTGAACCTGCGGGCCCTGGCCGGCGAAGGTTTCCTGGTGGAAAGCGAAAACGCCCTGCTGGCCTCGTCCCAGGAATTTCTGTGGAAGGTACGCTACGCCCTGCACATGCTCGCTGGGCGCTCCGAGGACCGCCTGCTGTTCGATCACCAGCGCTCCATCGCCGGCCTGCTGGGTTTTGAGGGCCAGGACGCCAAGCAGTCCATCGAAAACTTCATGCAGCAGTACTACCGGGTGGTGATGAGCATCGCCCAGCTCAGCGAACTGATCATCCAGCACTTCGAGGAGGTCATCCTCGCCCCCGAAGACGAAGAACCGCCGCAGCCGATCAACTCACGCTTTCAACTGCACGACGGCTACATCGAAGCGCGTCACGACTATGTGTTCCGCCGCACGCCGTTCGCCATGCTCGAAATCTTCGTGTTGATGGCCCAGCAGCCGGAAATCAAGGGTGTGCGCGCCGACACCATCCGCCTGCTGCGGGAAAACCGTCATCTGATCGATGAGGATTTCCGCCACGACATCCGCAACACCAGCCTGTTCATCGAGCTGTTCAAATGCCGGATCGGCGTGCACCGTAACCTGCGGCGCATGAATCGCTACGGGATCCTCGGGCGCTATCTGCCGGAGTTCGGTTTCATCGTCGGGCAAATGCAACACGACCTGTTCCACATCTATACGGTCGATGCCCACACCCTGAACCTGATCAAGCACCTGCGTAAGCTGCAATACACCCAGGTGTCGGAGAAATTCCCGTTGGCCAGCAAGCTCATGGGCAAGCTGCCCAAGCCAGAGCTGATCTACATGGCCGGGCTGTACCACGACATCGGCAAGGGCCGCCAGGGCGATCACTCCGAGATCGGCGCGGTGGATGCCGAGGCATTCTGCCAGCGCCATCAACTGCCCGTGTGGGACAGCCGGCTGATCGTCTGGCTGGTGCAGAACCACCTAGTCATGTCCACCACTGCCCAGCGCAAGGACTTGTCTGACCCGCAGGTGATCCACGACTTCGCCCAGATCGTCGGCGACGAGACGCGCCTGGATTACCTCTACGTGCTGACCGTGGCCGACATCAACGCCACCAACCCGAGCCTGTGGAACTCCTGGCGCGCCAGCCTGTTGCGCCAGCTCTACACCGAGACCAAGCGGGCCTTGCGCCGTGGTCTGGAAAACCCGGTGGACCGCGAAGAACAGATCCGCCGGACCCAAAGCGCCGCCCTGGACATCCTGGTGCGCGGCGGCACCGATCCAGACGACGTCGAACAGCTCTGGTCGCAATTGGGCGATGACTATTTCCTGCGCCACACCGCCGGCGACGTGGCCTGGCACAGCGACGCGATCCTGCAGCAACCGGCTGATGGCGGGCCACTGGTGTTGATCAAGGAAACCACCCAGCGCGAATTCGAGGGCGGCACGCAGATCTTCATCTACGCCCCCGACCAGCACGACTTCTTCGCCGTGACCGTGGCCGCGATGGACCAGCTCAACCTCAACATTCACGACGCCCGGGTCATTACCTCCAGCAGCCAGTTCACCCTCGACACCTACATCGTGCTCGACACCGACGGCGACTCGATTGGCGACAACCCGGCGCGGGTCAAGCAGATTCGCGATGGCCTGACCGAAGCCCTGCGCAACCCGGCGGATTACCCGACCATCATCCAGCGTCGGGTGCCGCGCCAGCTCAAGCACTTCGCGTTCGCCCCCCAGGTGACGATCCACAACGACGCCCAGCGCCAGGTCACCGTACTGGAGCTCAGCGCCCCGGACCGCCCAGGCCTGCTCGCGCGGGTCGGGCATATATTCCTGGAGTTCGACCTGT
The DNA here is from genome assembly GCF_004786035.1 of Pseudomonas viciae. Lineage (NCBI taxonomy): Bacteria > Pseudomonadati > Pseudomonadota > Gammaproteobacteria > Pseudomonadales > Pseudomonadaceae > Pseudomonas > Pseudomonas viciae. The sequence goes on along the minus strand of NZ_CP035088.1, from coordinate 1,278,751 downwards.
CGCTGCAAAACGCCAAGATCGCCACCCTCGGCGAGCGTGTGGAAGACGTGTTCTTCATCACCGACGCCCATGGCCAACCGCTGTCCGATCCGCAGTTGTGCAGCCGCTTGCAGGAGGAAATGGAGCGGCACTTGAGCGTCAACCAGGAACCTGATGCCAACCTGACGCGTATCAATATCTGAACGAACAATTTCCCCCTGTGGGAGCGGGCTTGCTCGCGAAAGCGGTGGGTCAGTGAATGATTATGTTGACTGACCCACTGCTTTCGCGAGCAAGTCGGATCGCCGCACCGCCACTCCCACATTGAACGAGGCCCCCGATGAACAACGCCCTGAACCAGTTACAGCCCTACCCGTTCGAAAAGCTCCGCGCCTTGCTCGGCAGCGTCACGCCCAATCCGGACAAGCGCCCGATCGCCCTGTCCATCGGCGAGCCCAAGCACCGCTCGCCAAGTTTCGTGGCCGAGGCCCTGGCCAGCAATCTGGAAAAAATGGCCGTGTACCCGACCACCCTCGGTATCCCGGAATTGCGTGAAGCCATCACCGGCTGGTGCGAGCGCCGCTTCAGCGTACCGAACGGCTGGCTGGACCCGGCGCGCCATGTGCTGCCGGTCAACGGCACCCGTGAAGCCTTGTTCGCCTTCACCCAGACCGTGGTCAACCGTGGCGACGATGCCCTGGTCGTCAGCCCCAACCCGTTCTATCAGATCTATGAAGGCGCGGCGTTCCTGGCCGGGGCCAAGCCACACTACCTGCCGTGCCTGGACGAAAACGGCTTCAACCCGGATTTCGATGCGGTCTCGCCGGACATCTGGAAACGCTGCCAGATCCTGTTCCTGTGCTCCCCTGGCAACCCGACCGGCGCGCTGATTCCGGTGGATGTACTGAAGAAACTCATCGCCCTGGCCGACGAACACGACTTCGTCATCGCCGCGGACGAGTGCTACAGCGAACTGTACTTCGACGAACAGACCCCGCCACCAGGGCTGCTCAGCGCCTGTGTCGAACTGGGCCGCCAGGACTTCAAGCGCTGCGTGGTGTTCCACAGCCTGTCCAAACGCTCCAACCTGCCTGGCCTGCGCTCCGGTTTCGTCGCGGGTGACGCGGACATCCTCAAGGGTTTCCTGCTGTACCGCACCTACCACGGCTGCGCGATGCCGGTTCAGACCCAACTGGCGAGCATCGCCGCGTGGAACGACGAAGTGCATGTACGGGCCAACCGCGCGCTGTACCGGGAGAAGTTTGACGCGGTACTGGAGATCCTCAGCCCGGTGCTGGATGTACAGCGTCCTGATGGCAGCTTCTACCTGTGGCCGAATGTGGCGGGCGATGATGCGGCGTTCTGCCGGGACCTGTTCGAACAGGAGCACGTGACCGTGGTACCGGGCTCGTACCTGTCCCGAGAAGTGGATGGCGTCAACCCAGGCGCCGGGCGTGTGCGCATGGCCTTGGTCGCGCCATTGGCTGAATGTGTGGAAGCGGCCGAGCGGATTCGCGCGTTCATTCAGCGTCGGGGTTAATGACTGTATCGGGGCTGTTGTGGCGAGGGGATTTATCCCCGCTGGGCTGCGAAGCGGCCCCAACAACCAACGCGCTGTGTCAGACAGCTTGAATCGACTGCTTTGGGACTGCTGCGCAGTCCAACGGGGATAAATCCCCTCGCCACAATTAGCTTTGCGCCATGGCTGCTATTTACCCAACCCCAAATTCGCCTCCGCCAGATCCAACTCCCCCAGTACCTCTCGCAGCACGTCATCCCCAATCTGGTGATGACGGCTGAGGCGATACAACTCCAGCCGCTGCGCCCGATAGGCCTTCAAGCGCAGCCGGCGTTCCAGCAGGTCCATTTCGAACGCAAGCGCCTGGGCTTCGGCGGAGTCGTTGAACACCTCCAACTGATGGCGATATTCAGACATCAACCGCGCCTTGACCTCGGTTGCCAACGCCGCCTGGGCCGCGTCCGGTGCGCTAGCGGCCTCGCTCGGCTCCTCCACTTCCAACGCGCGGATCGCCGCTTCAGCGGTTTTACGCCAGGCATCACGCACTTCGGTGCGGCGCTTGTCATCGGGGCTTTTCTCGATACCTCGCAGCAGCAATGGCAGGGCGATGCAGGCGGCGATCAATGACAGCAGAATGACCCCGGCGGCAATGAAGATCAGCAAATCCCGCTCGGGAAACGGTTCACCCGCCGCCAACAACATCGGCACCGACAGCACGCCCGCCAGCGTCACCGCCCCGCGCACCCCACCGAAGGTCAGCAACCAGCAGGAGCGCGCGGTCGGCACGAAGGTCAGGTCGCTCTCGCCACGCCAGCGACGTAACAGCCCGGACAGCCGCCAGGTGCTTTGCACCCAGACAAACCGCAGCACCAGCAACACCAGAGAAATCGCCACCACGTCCAGGCAACGATAGATCAGTGTCGGCCACAGGGTGGCTTCGTGGCTGGTCACCGCCTTGATGATGTCCGGCAATTGCAAGCCCAGCAGCAGGAAGATCAAGCCGTTGAAGGCGAATTCCAGCAGCGACCAGACGCTGCGATTGAGCAGCCGCGTGCCGGTCTGGCGCGGCAGCAGGTCGAGCCAGCTCTGCATCATCCCCGCCGCCACCGCCGAGAGAATCCCCGAGGCCCCCAAGCGTTCAGCCAGCACATAGGCCGCGAACGGCAGCAGCAACATGAACACCACGTGGGTGGCCGGATCGTCCCAACCGCGCGCCACCATCCAGGCCCGCAAGCGGCCCACCAGCCAGCTCAGGGCCACGCCCACCAGCAGCCCGCCAACCGCCACCAGGACAAAGGTCAGGCTCGCGTTGGCCAGGGAAAACACCCCGGTAATGGCCGCCGCCAGGGCGAACTTGAAGGTCACCAGGCCCGACGCGTCGTTCATCAACGCCTCGCCCTGAAGCACGTGCATCAGCGGCGCGGGCAAACGGTCACGGGCAATCGCCGACACCGCCACCGCGTCGGTCGGCGACAGCACCGCGGCCAGGGCGAAGGCCACCGGTAGCGGGATGCTCGGCAGCAGCCAATGAATGAAGTAACCGGCGCCCACCACCGTGAACAACACCAGCCCTACCGCCAGCGTCAGGATCGGCCCACGCAGGCGCCACAACTCGCGCTTGGGCATGCGCCAGCCGTCGGAGAACAGCAGCGGTGGCAAGAAGAGAAACAGGAACAGCTCGGGATCGAGGGCCACGTGCAGGCCCAGGGACGGCCAAGCCAGCACGGCACCGGCGCCGATCTGCACCAGGGGCAACGGCAGCGGGATCAACCGTCCGATCAGGCGCGAAACGCCCACCAGCATCAACAGGATCAGGACGGTATAGGCGCTTTGCATGACGGTTTTCCAATTACAGCGACACACATCCGGCAACAGCTTGCCGTTGAAGTGCCATATTAACCGCTTAGGATGAGCCTGGCCGTTACACCTATGTCGCAGCCCCACTTTTGGAGCGCACCTGTGGGAACAAAGCTTGCTCGCGATGCAGGCGACACGGTTCAACTGCAAGACTGTGCCATCGTTCATCGCGAGCAAGCTTTGCTCCCACAGGCTCGCTCCCACAGGTTTGGGTGCATGCCGATCTGAGCCGTCGCGAAACCGTCCGGTCATGGCATAATCCTTCACCTTTTACTTTCAGCACCTGCAAAGGGGGCAATTCCTTGACCGATTCAAGCAAAACGTTGCACCTTTTCGGCATCAAAGCCTGTGACACGATGAAAAAGGCGCGCACCTGGCTCGATGAACACGCTGTACGCTACGACTTTCACGACTACAAGACCGTCGGCATCGACCGTGAGCACCTGACCCAATGGTGCAACGAACATGGCTGGCAAGTGGTGTTGAACCGTGCCGGTACGACCTTTCGCAAACTCGACGACGAACGCAAAGCCGATCTCGACCAGACGAAAGCCATCGAACTGATGCTCGCCCAACCCTCGATGATCAAGCGCCCGGTGCTCGATCTCGGTGACCGAACCCTGATTGGCTTCAAGCCAGATATTTATGCGGCAGAGATCAAGTAAGCCTGCCCAGTCCATTTTGTAGAGGTAATTTCATGTCCACTACCCTGTTCAGCCTGGCCTTCGGTGTCGGCACTCAAAACCGTCAAGGCGCCTGGCTGGAAGTGTTCTACGCACAGCCGCTGCTCAACCCATCGGCAGACATCGTCGCAGCCATCGCACCGATTCTCGGCTACAGCGACGGCAACCAGGCCATCACCTTCACCACCGCCCAGGCTTCGCAACTGGCTGAAGCGCTCAAGGGCGTCGATGCCGGGCAAGCCGCGCTGCTGACCCGCCTGGCCGAAAGCCACAAGCCGCTGGTCGCCACCCTGCTGGCCGAAGATGCCCAACTGAGCTCCACCCCTGAGGCTTACCTCAAGCTGCACCTGCTGTCCCATCGCCTGGTCAAGCCCCATGGCCTGAACCTGGCCGGCATTTTCCCGCTGCTGCCGAACGTGGCCTGGACCAGCCAGGGCGCGATCGACCTGAGCGAACTGGCCGAGCACCAGCTCGAAGCCCGTCTGCGTGGCGAGTTGCTGGAAGTGTTCTCGGTGGACAAGTTCCCGAAAATGACTGACTACGTGGTTCCGGCCGGCGTACGTATCGCCGATGCCGCGCGGATCCGCCTGGGCGCCTACGTGGGCGAAGGCACCACCGTGATGCACGAAGGTTTCGTCAACTTCAACGCCGGCACCGAAGGCCCGGGCATGATCGAAGGCCGCGTGTCGGCTGGCGTGTTCGTCGGCAAGGGCTCGGACCTGGGCGGCGGTTGCTCCACCATGGGCACCCTGTCGGGCGGCGGCAACATCGTGATCAAGGTCGGCGAAGGCTGCCTGATCGGCGCCAATGCCGGCATCGGTATCCCGCTGGGCGACCGCAACACCGTGGAGTCGGGCCTGTACGTGACCGCCGGTACCAAAGTCGCGCTGCTGGACGAGAACAACCAACTGGTCAAAGTGGTCAAGGCCCGCGACCTGGCCGGCCAGCCCGACCTGCTGTTCCGCCGCAATTCCGAGACCGGCGCAGTGGAATGCAAAACCCACAAATCGGCCATCGAACTGAACGAAGCACTGCACGCGCACAACTAAGCCGCTTCACACAGTCACCTGTGGGAGCGAGCTTGCTCCCACAGGGTCCGGCGCAACTCCAGCAGGACCCGAAAGCATGTTGATTCCCTCCCCCTGGCGCGCCGACTTCCCGGCCATCGCCGCCCTGCAACGGCAAGGCCAGACGTACCTGGACAACGCCGCCACCACGCAAAAACCCCAAGCCCTGCTGGACGCCCTGGCGCATTACTACGCCAATGGCGCGGCCAACGTGCACCGTGCGCAACATTTGCCAGGCGCCCACGCCACCCAGGCGTTCGAGGACAGCCGTCTCAAGGTCGCGCAATGGGTCAACGCTGGAGATTGCGGACAGATCGTCTTCACCCATGGCGCCACTTCGGCGCTGAACTTGCTGGCCTATGGCCTGGAACATCGGTTCAACCCGGGCGATGAAATCGTCATCAGCGCCCTGGAACACCATGCCAACCTGCTGCCGTGGCAACAACTGGCCGAGCGCCGTTCGTTGACGCTGGTGGTGTTGCCGCTGGATGCCGATGGGCTGATCGATCTCAACGTCGCTGCCGAACGGATCGGCCCGCGTACACGCTTGCTGGCGGTGAGCCAATTGTCCAACGTACTGGGCGCCTGGCAGCCCTTGCCGGCGCTGCTGGCGTTGGCCAAGGCCCAAGGTGCGTTGACGGTGATCGACGGCGCCCAAGGCGTGGTGCATGGCCGCCATGATGTGCAGGCGCTGGGTTGCGATTTCTACGTATTTTCCAGCCACAAACTCTACGGCCCCGAGGGGCTGGGCGTGCTGTTTGGCCGCACCGAAGCGCTTGAGCAACTGCGCCATTGGCAGTTCGGCGGCGAAATGGTGCAACAGGCCGATTACCACAGCGCCACGTTCCGCCCGGCACCGCTGGGGTTCGAAGCGGGCACGCCGCCGATTGCCAGCGTGATCGGCCTGGGGGCGACCCTGGATTACCTGTCCGCCCTCGACCCGCAAGCACTCATCGACCATGAAGCGGGTTTGCATAACTACCTGCTCCACGGCCTGCTGGCGCGCAATGGCGTGCGCCTGGTGGGCAACCCGCGCCTGGCCCTGGTCAGTTTCGTGGTCGAAGGCGTACACAACGCCGACCTCGCCCACCTGCTGACCGAACAAGGCATCGCCGTGCGCGCCGGGCATCACTGTGCCATGCCGCTGTTCAAGCATTTGCAACTGACGGGAGCGATTCGGGTGTCGCTGGCGCTGTACAACGACTCCGCCGATATCGAACGCTTCTTCGAAGCCCTGGACCAGGCCTTGGAGCTGCTGCGATGAGCCTGCCGTTCGAGGCCGCCGAGGCGCTGCAGATTTTCCAGGACGCATCGAGCTGGGAGCAACGCGCCCGGCTACTGATGCAATGGGGGGAGCGCCTGCCGCCCTTGAGCGATGCGGACAAGTGCGACGCCAACCTGGTCAGTGGCTGTGAAAGTCAGGTGTGGCTGGTGGGTCAGCTGCACGACGGGCATTGGCAGTTTGCCGCCAGCAGCGATGCGCGGTTGATCCGTGGGCTGGTGGCGTTGCTGCTGGCGCGGGTCAATGGGTTGTCCGCTGACGAGTTGCAGCAGGTGGATTTGCCGGATTGGTTCAATCAACTGGGATTGTCGCGGCAGCTGTCGCCGTCGCGTAGCAATGGCTTGAATGCGGTGTTAAAGCGGATGTTTGAGTTGACTGAATAATCGCCATCGCGAGCAAGCTCGCTCCCACAGGGGATTCGTGTCGTACACAAAATTGTGTTCCATGAGATCCAATGTGGGAGCGAGCTTGCTCGCGATGAGGCCATCTGCCCCACCCTCAAACCTGAGGCTTGGCCCTGTCCGCCGGCCGCCGCACACCCGCCACAATCTTATCCACAGCCTTGGTCGCCGCGACCATGCCGAACGTCGCCGTGACCATCATCACCGCACCAAACCCGCCAGCACAGTCGAGCTTGACGCCGTCGCCGACAAAACTCTTCTGCAAGCAAATGCTGCCGTCCGGCTTCGGGTAGCGCAGCTGTTCGGTGGAGAACACGCAGGGCACGCTGTAGTGGCGGGTCACGGTACGGGAAAAGCCGTAGTCGCGGCGCAGGGTGGAACGCACTTTCGAGGCCAGGGGATCGTTGAACGTACGATTCAAGTCGCACACCTGAATCAGCGTCGGATCGATCTGCCCACCCGCGCCGCCGGTGGTGATGATCTGGATCTTGCGGCGCTTGCACCAGGCGATCAGCGCGGCCTTGGCGTTGACGCTGTCGATGCAGTCGATCACGCAGTCGATGTTCGGTGTGATGTATTCGGCCATGGTCTCGCGGGTGACGAAATCCGCCACCGCGTGCACCGTGCAGTCTGGGTTGATCCCGCGCAGCCGCTCGGCCATCACTTCGACCTTGGGCTTGCCGACGGTGCTGTCCAGGGCGTGCAACTGGCGGTTGGCGTTGCTGACGCAGACATCGTCCAGGTCGAACAGCGAGATCTCGCCCACGCCACATCGGGCAATCGCTTCCGCCGCCCAGGAACCGACTCCACCCACCCCGACGATCGCCACATGGGCCGCCCGCAGGCGCTCCAGGCCTTCGATGCCATACAAACGGGCGATACCGGCAAACCGTGGATCTTCTGTACTCATGACCATTACCCCAAAAACCGGCGCGCATTATAGGGCTTTGCTACGGCAATTCGAGCCGGTCGCGAAATGAATCCGACCAATTTCCCTTGTGGGAGCGGGCTTGCTCGCGATAGCGGTGTGTCAGTCAATATTGATGCGGCTGATCCGACGCCATCGCGAGCAAGCTCGCTCCCACAGGTTTTGTGTTCCAACCGACCAGCACCAGGGGACCATGATGGTCGTTTTGCTATAAGATAACCGCCATTTTGTGGGTGTCAGCCAGCCCCCACACAAGCCTTGCGTTCATACTAAATATTCCCGGAGTTTCCATGACGGCCCACGCCGACCTCTCGCCGACCCTGCAACTCGCCTGCGACCTGATCCGCCGTCCGTCCGTGACGCCGGTGGATGCCGATTGCCAGAAACTGATGATGCAGCGCCTGGGTAACGCCGGTTTCAAGCTCGAACCGATGCGCATCGAGGATGTGGATAACTTCTGGGCCAGCCATGGCAAGCAGGACGGTCCGGTGCTGTGTTTCGCCGGGCACACCGACGTGGTGCCGACCGGCCCGGTGCAGGCCTGGCAGCTCGATCCGTTCGATGCAGTCATCGATGAGCACGGCATGCTCTGTGGCCGTGGCGCGGCGGACATGAAAGGCAGCCTGGCGGCGATGGTGGTGGCGGCCGAACGGTTCGTCGCCGACTACCCGGACCACAAGGGCTCGGTGACCTTCCTGATCACCAGCGACGAAGAAGGCCCGGCTCACCACGGCACCAAGGCCGTGGTCGAACGTCTCAAGGCCCGTCAGGAGCGCTTGGACTGGTGCATCGTCGGCGAGCCGTCGAGCACCACCCTGGTGGGCGACGTGGTCAAGAACGGCCGGCGCGGCTCCCTCGGCGCGAAGCTGACCGTGCGCGGCAAGCAAGGCCACGTGGCCTACCCACATCTGGCGAAGAATCCGATTCACCTGGCTGCCCCGGCACTGGCTGAACTGGCCGCCGAACATTGGGACCACGGCAACGACTTCTTCCCGCCGACCAGTTTCCAGATCTCCAATCTCAATTCCGGCACCGGCGCGACCAACGTGATCCCCGGTGACCTGGTGGCGGTGTTCAACTTCCGCTTCTCCACCGAATCCACCGTCGAAGGCCTGCAACAGCGCGTCGCCGACATTCTCGACAAGCATCAGCTGGACTGGCACATCGACTGGGCGCTGTCCGGCCTGCCGTTCCTGACCGAGCCGGGAGCGTTGCTGGACGCGGTGTCGTCGAGCATCAAGGACGTCACCGGCCGCGAGACGCAGGCGTCCACCAGCGGCGGTACCTCCGATGGTCGCTTCATCGCCACCATGGGTACGCAAGTGGTGGAACTGGGGCCGGTCAACGCGACTATCCACCAGGTCAACGAACGGGTGCTGGCGGCCGATCTCGACGTACTGACCGAGATCTACTACAAGACGCTGATCAAGTTGCTCGCCTGATGCTCGCCTGCCCGATCTGCAATGAGCCGCTGAACGCGGTGGACAACGGTGTGGTGTGCCCGGCCGGCCATCGGTTCGACCGTGCGCGCCAGGGTTACCTGAACCTGCTGCCGGTGCAGCACAAGAACAGCCGCGATCCCGGTGACAACCAGGCCATGGTCGAAGCCCGGCGCGATTTTCTCAACGCCGGGCATTACGCCCCCGTTGCACGACGCCTGGCGGAACTGGCTGCCGAACGCGCGCCCGGGCGCTGGCTGGACATCGGCTGTGGCGAGGGCTACTACACCGCGCAAATCGCAGAAGCGTTGCCCAATGCCGATGGCTATGCCCTGGACATCTCCCGCGAGGCGGTCAAGCGTGCCTGCAAACGCAACCCGCAACTGACCTGGTTGATTGCCAGTATGGCCCGGGTGCCGTTGGCGGACGGTTGCTGCCAGTTCCTGGCCAGCGTGTTCAGCCCGCTGGACTGGCAAGAGGCCAAACGCCTGCTCAGCCCCGGCGGCGGCTTGATGAAAGTCGGCCCGACCGCCGGCCACCTGATGCAATTGCGCGAGCGGCTGTACGACGAAGTGCGCGAGTACACCGATGACAAGCACCTGGCCCTGGTGCCCTCGGGCATGGTGCTGGATCACAGCGAAACCCTCGAATTCAAGCTCACGCTCGACAGTGGCCAGGACCGTGCCAATCTGTTGGCCATGACACCCCATGGCTGGCGCGCCAGTGCCGAACGCCGTGCCAGCGTGATCGAGCAGGCCGAGCCGTTCGAAGTCACGGTGTCGATGCGCTACGATTATTTCGTTCTTCAATAACCTTTTGATTCCGGACCTCGGGCAACCGCTCGGGGCCAGTTAAATCCGCGAATGGATTTTTCAAGACCGCAGTGAGGACATCCATGCGCCAACCCGATATCGAGATTTACCTCAAAGACGCCGACGTCGACCACAAGGCCATCGCCGCCTGGCTCGGCCAAGCGCTGGGCCCGTGCAGCGATTGGGTGCAGAAAGGCCAGACCTACAAGTGCAAGGCCGGCAACGTCCCAGTGACCTGGCTACCCAAGGCCGTCGGCAAATGGAACAGCCTGTACCTGGAAAGCGACCAGACTCCGTGGGAAGACGATATCGCCTGCGCCCGCGCCGCCTTCGCCGCACTGAACGTCGAAGTGCGCTGCGCACCGGGGTCGTGGGTGGAAGAAGAAGGTGAAGAGTCGGCGGATCGCTGGATTCGCATCAGCGCCGATGGGGAAGAAGAGATTACCTGGAAGACGGCGTGATCCTAGTCTCAGGTCCTACCTGGATCTAAATGTGGGAGCGGGCTTGCTCGCTCCCACAGGAGATCTGTTGTGGATGTAACGGCTTACAACCCCACCACATCCTCAGCCTGCAAGCCCTTCTGCCCTTCCACCACCGCGTACTCGACCTGCTGGCCTTCGGTCAGTGAACGGTGGCCTTCGCCACGGATGGCGCGGTAATGCACGAACACATCCGCCCCACCTTCACGCTGGATGAAGCCGTAGCCTTTGGCGTCGTTGAACCACTTCACGTTGCCGGTTTCGCGTGCTGCCATGATGCTCACTCCCATTTTTATTTTTAAGTCGGCTTTTCGAGGGAAAGCCGTACGAACGTTAGCTGCCGTCCAGCCGTCCATAAAGGAAGCCATGGCAGTCACTGGCCGAGTATATGACAGACACAAAAACTCTCAACTGACTTTACTTCGCCGCTTTTTTGCCGATTTTCGACGAATCCGGCACACTAGCGGCCGCTTGATCTTATCCACTCATGCAGAAGCCGTATGACCCGCTCCCCGCTCCGCCGTCTTGTGTTTGGCACCCTGCGCCGCCTGTTGTATCTCTGGGTTCGCTCCGAGACCATCAACCAGTCGTCCTTCACCCTCAACCTCGACCGCAGTCGTCCGGTGTTCTACGTCCTGCAAGATCCTTCACTCACCGACCTGGCGGTGCTCGACACCGAGTGCACCAAGGCCGGCCTGCCCCGCCCGGTGCTGCCGGTCTCGGTGGGCAACCTGTTGGAGCCGGCGGCGTTTTTCTACCTGACACCGGCGCCGGACTGGCTCGGACGCCAGGACAAACGCGGCGCGCCGCCGACCCTGACGCGGCTGGTCAACGCCCTGACCCACAACGCTGCCGAAGACGCACAGATCATCCCGGTCAGCGTGTTCTGGGGCCAGTCGCCCGACAGCGAGTCCAGCCCGTGGAAGCTGCTGTTCGCCGACAGCTGGGCCGTCACCGGACGCCTGCGCCGCTTGCTGAGCATCATGATCCTGGGGCGCAAGACCCGCGTGCAGTTCTCGGCACCGATCCATCTGCGCGAGCTGATCGAACACGACAAGGGTCACGAACGCACCGTGCGCATGGCCCAGCGGATCCTGCGGGTGCACTTTCGCAATCTGAAAGCGGCGGTCATCGGCCCGGACATTTCCCACCGGCGCAACTTGGTCAAGGGCCTGCTGAACCAGCCCCTGGTCAAACAGGCGATTGCCGACGAGGCCGAGCGGGAAAAAATCTCCCCGGAAAAAGCCAAGGCCCAGGCCCTGCGCTACGGCAACGAAATCGCCTCGGACTACACCTACACCGCGATCCGTTTCCTGGAAGTGGTGCTGAGCTGGTTCTGGAACAAGATCTACGACGGTATCAAGGTCAACCACATCGAAGGCGTGCAGAACGTCGCCCAAGGTCACGAAGTCATCTATGTGCCGTGCCACCGCAGCCATATCGACTACCTGTTGCTGTCGTACCTGCTGTTTCGCAACGGCCTGACCCCACCGCACATCGCCGCCGGCATCAACCTCAACATGCCGGTGATCGGCAGCCTGCTGCGCCGTGGCGGGGCGTTTTTCATGCGCCGCACCTTCAAGGGCAACCCGCTCTACACCGCGGTGTTCAACGAATACCTGCACACGCTGTTCACCAAAGGTTTCCCGGTGGAGTATTTCGTCGAGGGCGGTCGCTCGCGCACCGGACGCATGCTGCAACCCAAGACCGGCATGCTCGCCATCACCTTGCGCAGCTTCCTGCGTTCATCGCGCATGCCCATCGTCTTCGTGCCGGTCTACATTGGTTATGAGCGGGTACTCGAAGGCCGTACCTACCTGGGCGAGCTGCGCGGGGCCAGCAAGAAGAAAGAATCGATCTTCGACATCTTCAAAGTCATCGGCGCCCTCAAACAACGCTTCGGCCAGGTGGCGATGAACTTCGGCGAACCGATCAAGCTGGCGGAATTCCTCGACAGCGAACAGCCCGGTTGGCGCCAACAAGAACTGGGCCCGCAATTCAAACCGGCCTGGCTCAACGCGACCACCAACCGCCTCGGCGAGCGCGTGGCCCGGCACCTGAACGAAGCAGCGGCCATCAACCCGGTCAACCTCGTGGCCCTGGCGCTGCTGTCTACCAGCCGCCTGGCCCTGGACGACCGCGCCATGGCTCGCGTACTCGACCTGTACCTGGCGTTGCTGCGCAAAGTGCCTTACTCACCCCACACCACCCTGCCCGAAGGCGATGGCCGGGCGCTGATCGAGCACGTCAAAGGCATGGACCTGCTGTCGGAACAGAGCGATGCCCTGGGCAAGATTCTGTACCTGGATGAACAGAACGCGGTGTTGATGACCTACTACCGCAACAACGTCCTGCACATCTTCGCCCTGCCGGCGCTGCTGGCGAGTTTCTTCCAGAGCAGCTCGCGCATGAGCCGCGAGCAGATCCTGCGCTACACCCGGGCCTTGTACCCGTACCTGCAATCGGAGTTGTTCATTCGCTGGTCGTTGGAAGAACTGGACGCCGTGGTCGACCAGTGGCTCGAAGCGTTCGTCAAACAAGGCCTGTTGCGTTTGGAGAACGACCTGTACCTGCGCCCCGCGCCGAGCTCGCGGCACTTCGTGCTGCTGACCCTGCTGTCCAAAAGCATCGCCCAGACCTTGCAGCGCTTCTACATGACCGTCTCGCTGCTGCTCAACAGCGGCCAGAACAGCATCAGCGCCGAAGAGCTGGAAGACCTCTGCACCGTGATGGCCCAGCGCCTGTCGATCCTGCATGGCCTGAATGCGCCGGAGTTCTTTGACAAGAGCCTGTTCCGCCACTTCATCCAGACCCTGCTGGACCTGGACGTGCTGCGCCGCGACGAGGCCGGTAAGCTAAGCTATCACGAGCTGTTGGGCGAACTGGCCGAAGGCGCGGCCAAGCGGGTGCTGCCGGCGGAAATTCGCCTGTCGATCCGCCAGGTGGCGTTGCATCGCAGTGAAGACGCGGCGGATCAGGTTACCCCGGTGACACAGGACTGATTCCCACAGGCGCCAGGTTGTTTTCTGGCGCCCTCAATATGGAAATACCCCGATGAAAAAACTTCTTCTCATAAGCGTTGCCACGCTACTCAGTGCCTGCTCCAGCGCACCCCTGGCGGGCAAGAACAGCCTCGACGGTGAAGTGTTCTACCTGCAACGCATCGCCCTGCCGCCCACCGCCACCTTGAGCGTGAGCCTGCAAGATGTGTCCCTGGCCGACGCCCCCGCCGTGGTGCTCGATGAGCAGCACGGTCCGGTCAAAGGCCAGGTCCCGCTGCCGTTCCACCTCAGTTATGATCCGGCCCAGGTCAAGCCCGGCCATCGTTATGCCGTGAGCGCCCGCATTGAAGTGGACGGCCAGTTGATGTTCATCACCACCGAACAACACACCGTGCACCTCGATGGCAAAGATCCGCAGCCGTTGAAGATCCGCGTCAACGCTGCACGCTGATTCCTTTCTCAAATTCTCTTCAAGGAAGCTGTCATGCTCCGTCCTACTCTCCGCTTTACCGGCCTGTGCGCAGGCCTGCTGATCTGCGCCAATGCCATGGCCCTGTCTCTTAGCGATCTGTCGCAGAATGATGCCACGGGCGGTCTCAAGGACGCGCTGACCCAAGGCGCCCAAGTGGCGGTCAAGCAACTGGGCACACCCGGCGGTTTCAGCAACAACCCCGACGTGAAGATCGAGCTGCCAGGCAAACTCGGCAAAGTCGCCAGCAAGATGAAAGCCTTCGGCATGGGCGACCAGGTCGACCAACTGGAAACCAGCATGAACCAGGCCGCTGAAGCCGCCGTGGTCCAGGCCCAGCCGATCCTGGTCAATGCCGTGAAGAACATGAGCGTAAGCGATGCCAAAGGCATCCTCAGCGGCGGCCAGGACTCCGCCACGCAATACCTGAACAAGAGCAGTCGCGAGCAGATCCGCGCCAAGTTCCTGCCCATCGTCAAGCAAGCCACCGACAAGGTCGGCCTGGCCCAGAAATACAACGCCTTCGCCGGCCAGGCCGCGACCTTCGGCGTGCTGGACGCCAAAAGCGCCAACATCGAAAACTACGTGACCGAGCAGGCGCTGGACGGGTTGTTCGAGATGATCGGCAAGCAGGAAGCCACCATCCGCCAGAACCCGGCGGCTGCGGCGACCAGTTTGGCGAAGAAGGTTTTCGGTACTCTCTAAGCCCAACCCAAAACAACTGTGGGAGCGAGCTTGTTCGCGATGGCGGTGTAACAGCCAACAGAGATGTTGAAGCTGATACCGCTATCGCGAGCAAGCTCGCTCCCACATTGGTTTGCGGGGTCAGAGGATCAAGGTCAGGTCTTCTTGACCCTGAACCACGCCGCATACAACGCCGGCAAAAACAACAGCGTCAACGCCGTCGCCACGATCAGCCCCCCCATGATCGCCACCGCCATCGGCCCGAAGAACAGGCTGCGCGACAACGGGATCATCGCCAGTACCGCCGCCAGTGCGGTGAGCACAATCGGGCGGAAGCGTCGTACCGTCGCTTCGATGATCGCCTGCCAGGGGGTAAGCCCCGCCTTGATGTCCTGTTCGATCTGGTCCACCAGGATCACCGAGTTGCGCATGATCATGCCCGACAGCGCGATGGTGCCCAACATGGCGACGAAACCGAACGGCTGGCGAAACACCAGCAGGAACAGCGTGACACCAATCAGCCCGAGAGGCGCGGTGAGAAATACCATGGCCGTGCGTGAGAAACTGCGCAATTGCAGCATCAGCAACGTCAGCACCACCACGATGAACAGCGGCACGCCAGCATTCACCGATTTCTGGCCGCGAGCCGAATCCTCCACCGTACCGCCCACTTCCAGCAAATAGCCGTCTGGCAATTCTGCGCGAATCGGGTCCAGGGTCGGGAAGATCTGCTGCACCAGGGTCGCCGGTTGTTCCTTGCCGTAGATATCGGCCCGCACGGTCACGCTCGGCAGACGGTTGCGGTGCCAGATCACGCCCTCTTCGAAGCCGTACTCCAGCGTCGCGACCTGCGACAACGCAACACTTTTACCATTGTCGGTGGGCACCGCCAGGCTTGGCAGCAACGACAGTTCGGTGCGCTCATGCACCGTGCCGCGCAGCAGGATTTCGATCAGTTCGTTGTCCTCCCGGTATTGGCTGACGCTGGCCCCGGTGAGGGAACGTTGCAGGAAGCTCGACAGGTTCGCCGTGCTCACACCCAAGGCCCGGGCACGGTCCTGATCGACGTTCAGGTACACCACTTTGCTCGGTTCTTCCCAATCCAGATGCACGTTGGCCACGTAGGGGTTTTCGCGAACTTTCGTCGCCACTTTCCGCGCCAGGGCACGGACTTCTTCGATGTGCTCACCGGTCACCCGGAACTGCACCGGGTAACCTACGGGCGGGCCGTTTTCCAGACGCGTGACCCGCGAGCGCAGGGTCGGGAATTGTTCGTTCAAGGTGCTGATCAACCAGCTGCGCAAAGGCTCGCGATCTTCGATGGTCTTGGCCAGCACCACGAACTGGGCAAAGCTCGACGCCGGTAGCTGTTGATCCAGCGGCAGGTAGAAGCGCGGCGAACCGGTGCCAACATAAGCCACGTAGTTGTCGATGCCCGCGTGTTCCTTGAGCAGCGCTTCCAGGCGCTTGACCTGTTCGGCGGTACTGCTCAGGGAGGCGCCTTCCTCCAGTTTCAGGTCGACCAACAACTCCAGTCGCCCCGAGGCCGGGAAGAACTGCTGCGGCACAAAACGGAACAGCATCACCGAGCCGACAAACAACAACACGGTCAGGGTGATGACGGTTTTGCGGCGACGCACGCACCACTCCACCAACCGCCGGACCCGCTGATAGAACGGGGTGCCGTAGGGGTCGGGCTGGCCATCTGCGGTGCCGTGCTTGGCCGCGTGAATTTTCGCCAGGTCTGGCAGGAGTTTTTCCCCCAGGTACGGCACGAACACCACGGCGACCACCCAGGACGCCAGCAATGCGAGGGTCACGACCTGGAAAATCGAACGGGTATATTCGCCGGTGCCCGATTGTGCGGTGGCGATCGGCAGGAACCCCGCCGCCGTGATCAGCGTACCGGTGAGCATCGGGAACGCCGTACTGGTCCAGGCGTAACTGGCGGCCTTGATCCGGTCGAAGCCCTGCTCCATCTTGATCGCCATCATCTCCACCGCAATGATCGCGTCATCCACCAGCAGCCCCAGTGCCAATACCAGCGCACCGAGGGAGATCTTGTGCAGGCCGATTCCCAGGTAATACATCGCAGCGAAGGTCATCGCCAGCACCAGCGGAATCGCCAGGGCCACCACCATCCCGGTGCGCAGCCCCAAGGAGAAGAAGCTCACCAGCAAGACAATGGTCAGCGCCTCCACCAACACCTGGACGAACTCGCCGACGCCGGTCTTCACCGCCGCCGGCTGGTCTGAAACCTTGCGCAGTTGCATGCCGACCGGCAGGTTGTTCTGCAAACGGGCAAACTCGGTCTCCAAGGCCTTGCCCAGGACCAGGATGTCGCCGCCCTGCTTCATCGCCACGGCCAGGCCGATGGCGTCTTCACCCATGAAGCGCATGCGCGGTGCCGGCGGATCGTTGAAACCGCGACGCACCTCTGCCACATCGCCGATACGGAAGGTTCGATCGGCGACACGGATCGGAAAGTCGCGGATCTCTTCTACCGTCTGAAAATTCCCCGAAACCCGTAGCTGCAGTCGCTCGCTAGCGGTTTCGAAGAAGCCTGCGGTCGATACCGCGTTCTGCTCTTCAAGGGCTTGCTGGACGGCCTCCAAGGGCAGGCCGAGGGTCGCCAGCTTCACGTTCGACAGTTCGATCCAGATTTTTTCGTCCTGCAAACCGAGCAGCTCGACCTTGCCCACATCCTTGACCCGTTGCAACTGGATCTGGATGCGGTCAGCGTAATCCTTGAGCACCGCGTAGTCGAAACCGTCACCGGTCAGCGCGTAGATATTGCCGAAGGTGGTGCCGAATTCATCGTTGAAGAACGGCCCCTGGATCCCCGGCGGCAGGGTGTGGCGGATGTCGCTGATCTTCTTGCGGATCTGGTACCAAAGCTCGGGAATCTGCGCCGAATGCAGGGAGTCGCGGGCCATGAAGGTCACCTGGGACTCGCCCGGGCGGGAGAACGAGACGATCCGTTCGTAATCGCCGGTTTCCATCAGCTTCTTTTCGACGCGCTCGGTGACCTGGCGCGAGACTTCCTCAGCCGTGGCGCCCGGCCAGACGGTGCGAATCACCATGGCCTTGAAGGTGAACGGCGGGTCTTCGCTCTGGCCGAGCTTGGTGTAGGAAAGCGCACCGACGATGGCCAGCAACAGCATCAGGAACAGTACGATCTGGCGATTACGCAGCGCCCATTCGGAAAGATTGAAACCCATCGGGGATTACTCCTTGGCCGCCAGGTTGACCACGCGGTTGGAGCGATCCACCGGCCGCACCTGCTGGCCGTCGAGGAGCACATGCACACCTGCTGCCACCACCCAATCATCGGGGCCCAGGCCTTCCAGCACCGGAACGCTTTTTTCGCCGAAGGCGCCGACGCGCACCGGGACTTTTTTCAGGGTGTTGTTGGCGTTGACCACCCAGACATACGTCGCGCCGTTCTCGGCGGTCAGGGCCGACAATGGCACCGACAGCGAAACCTTGTCGGCGGTCTGGATAAACACCCTGGCACTCTGGCCCAGCTCAGCCGGAACGCTGCCGGCGGTGAAAGCGACACGGGCGGCGAACGTGCGGGATTTCGGGTCGGCAGACGGAGACAGCTCACGAATACGACCGCTGAAAAGCTGATCGGGCTGACTCCAAAGCTCTACCGAAACCGGCTGGCCGATCTTGAACCGACCGAAACCTTGTTCCGGCAGGCTGATCAGCACTTCACGCTCGCCGTCGGTGGCCAGGGTGAACACCGTTTGACCGGCCGACACCACCTGTCCAACCTCCACCGAACGCCGGGCAACCACGCCATCCTGAGGGGCACGCAATACCGAGTAACTGGCCTGATTGTTGGCGACGTCAAACTCGGCTTTGATCTGCTTGAGCCGCGCGGCACCAGAACGGTACAGGTTTTCGGCATTGTCGTACTGGGAGCGACTGACCATCTGCCGATCCAGCAAGGTTTTGTAGCGGTCACGCTCGGCGCGCACTAGGTTCAGGTTGGCCTCGGCGGCAGCGACCTGGGCCCGGGTTGCTTCCAGTTGCAGACGCACATCCTCGGGATCGAGTTCGGCCAACGCCTGGTTGGCCTTGACCCGCTGCCCCTCTTCGACCAGTCGTCGGCTCACTTTGCCACCAATACGAAACGCCAGGTCAGGCTCGAAACGTGCCCGTACTTCACCGGGATAACTGTCCATCGCCTGGGCTGAAGGCTGTGGTTTCACCACCATGGCGGGGCGCACGGCGACGGGCACCGGCTCGTCATGCCCACACGCAGACAATAAGAAAGCCAGGCTGACTGGCACGACGAGGGGCAGGACATAGCGGAACATGGCGAGTGACCTTTCGCTAATGGTGCTTGGAATAATTATACTGGCTAGTATGTTATTAATAGCAAACTCACCAGTCCAGTATTAAAGCGAAGAAATGTCGAACAATCTTTCCCCCCCCAGCGGTCCCGGTCGTCCGAAGGATCTGGCCAAGCGCCAGGCCATTCTCGACGCGGCGAAACGCCTGTTCCTGAGCTTGGGTTACGCCAGCACCAGCATGGACGCAGTTGCCACCGAGGCGGGCGTGTCGAAGCTGACCGTCTATAGCCACTTCACCGACAAGGAAACGCTGTTTTCCGCCGCCGTGATAGCCAAGTGTGAAGAACAGGTGCCGACGCTTTTCTTCGAATGGCCGGACGGCGTTCCGATCGAACAGGTGTTGTTGAACATCGCCCGTGGGTTCAACCGACTGATCAACAGCGATGAATCGTTGAATCTGCATCGCCTGATCATGGCGCTGGGTAGCCAGGATCCAAAACTCTCGGCGATTTTCTTCGAAGCCGGCCCGCAGCGGATGCTCTCAGGCATGGAACGGCTGCTGACCAAGGTCCATCAGAGCGGCGCCCTGTGCATCGATAAACCGCGCAATGCCGCCGAGCATTTCTTCTGCCTGATCAAGGGCGCGGCGAATTTCCGCTTGTTGTCTGGCTGCGGCCCGCGCCAGGAACCCGAAGCGGCCGAGGCGCATGTGCAGGAAGTGGTGGGGTTGTTTGTGCGGGCTTATCGGCCTTAACTCGACCGGTAGCCTTTTACTGGCTGGAAGGGCCTCATCGCGAGCAAGCTCGCTCCCACAATTTGATCGAGGGTGTTCACAGAATCTGCGTTCACCTCCGATCCCTGTGGGAGCGAGCTTGCTCGCGATGCAGGCGACGCGGTCTCAGGGCTTGAGCGCTTTCTTGGGATAGATGTCGTAACGGCTGGATTTGCCATCAAGCCCATGACTCGGCTTGGGTCCTTCGATGCACGGGGCCTTGCGCGGGCGTTTGACCACCACTCGGTGAGTCGCCAGGGCCAGGGCCGCGGCGAGCAGTGCCGGGGCGTCCGGGTCGTCGCCGACCAGGGGCCGGAACAGGCGCATTTCCTTCTTCACCAGGGCGGTTTTCTCACGGTGAGGAAACATCGGGTCCAGGTAGATCACCTGCGGCGGCTCGCCTTCCCAGTTGCGCATCACCTCGATGGAATTGCCCTTGAGCAAACGCATGCGGGCGACGATGGGCGCCACCTCAAAGTCTTCCGCGCCACGGGCCAAGCCGTCTTCAAGCAACGCACCAATCAGCGGCTGGCGTTCGATCAGGCTCATTTCGCAACCCAGGCTCGCCAGCACGAACGCGTCCTTGCCCAACCCGGCCGTGGCATCCAGCACCCGTGGACGCACGCCTTGGGCGACCCCGACCGCCTTGGCGATCATCTGACCACTGCCGCCACCGTACAACCGGCGATGGGCCGCCCCGCCCTCGACGAAGTCCACCCGCACCGGTCCCGGCGCGTCCGGGCCCAGTTGCTGTAATTGCAGCCCCTGTTCGCCGACCTGCAAGGCAAACTCGCCATCGTCCACCTGCAATGGCAGGTCAAGCCGCTCGGCCCAGCGCTCGGCCTGAGGCTGGAACGCCGGGGCCAGGGCTTGGACATGGATGCGGCAGGCCGCAGGTTGCTCACTCATGGAAAACACGCTCAAAAAATTAATGATCGGCAAAAGCGGCCGATAACAATGGTGAACGGCATTTTGCCAGAGCTGAGCGTCGACCGAGAAAAATGTCAGACATTCAAACCACATCGATAGGCATTATCTCCCCTTACGGCGATTACAGCCTGCGAAACACTCAAGCGCTGAGCGGCGTCAGTCACCTGTGGCAGGATTTTTTTGCCCGGGCCCTGGCCGATCAACTGGGTGATAACGCACCGGCACCTGGCAGCTACCAGCCAGTGGCCCTCGATGAAGCGGTTGAACCGACCCTCGGCGCCGAACTGCTGGAGCACATCGTCAGCCAACGCACCTGCGACGTGATCGAAACCCTGGTCAAACCGCCTGAGCCACTGTTCCTGCCCATCGCCGAATTCGAACTCGACTTGCTGGACAAACCCTTCCCACCGTTCCCGGAAGAAGAAATCGTCGCCCAGCAAAAACAACAGACCTTCGAGAGCAACTGGGTTCGCCCGCTCGTCCTCGCCGCCGGTCAACCACTGCCAGAACCTGGCCCGGCCCCGCAGCCACGTCCGCTGCACCTGCCAATTGCCGAGTTCGAACTCGATCTGCTGGACAAACCCTTCCCGCCCTTCCCGGAAGAAGAGATGGTGGCGCAGCAGAAACAATTGGACTTCGACATTCGCTGGGCACGCCCGATCGTGCTGCAGAACCTGCGTATCGCTGCCTGACTCAGCGACATATCCACCACGGCCCCACATCCAGATGAAAATGGTTGCGGTGCGCCACGTTGTAATCCGGACTCAAGACCACACTGAACATATCGCAGGCGCCGTCGCGTGCCTGGCGCAAGAACCGCGCATTGGCATTGTCCTTTGGCCAGTCCCTGAGCACGCTGATGCTGCGGCCATCGGCCAGGCGAAACCCGGCGATATCCAACGCACTGGCCGTGGCGTGCTGGCTGCGCGCCCCGCTTTCACGACCGTACATATTGCGACAAGCAAAACTGCCAAGGTGATCGACCCGCGTGACTTTCTGCCCATAGGCCGCCACTGCCGCCGGCTGTAACGCATGGCGCTCGAACAGCGCAAACGCCACCGCCAACGGACAGCTCGCAAGAAAACTGCTGCTCAACGCCACCTCGCCACCCTGCACCCTCAGCACATTGGTCAGCGGGCAATCGGTATTGACGCCACTGTCAGCCTGGCGAACGGTCCGCAACCCCGAGGTGGCGAGGGCCTGGTCACATAGCTGCGGGTCGTTGCGCAGGGCCATGAGCTTGAAGCGGGTCAACCAGTTGGGCGCCACATTGACATCCAGGGGCGCCCAAGGATTCCATTGGGGCGGCACCGACAGCCAGCCGCGCCATACCGCCAGCGCTGCACAGCCAACAATCAGCACCAATACCGCAAAGCCTTTCAAAAACCGCACGACAACGCCTCGGGCATCAACCCTTGAATAATTGGTTGGCCTGCTTGAACGGCATCGAGCGGCGAGTGAAGGTAAACGTGCCCTGCTGCTGGATCTCCTCGGCAGCGCGGAAGAATTCGCCATACGCGGCCAGGGCCAGGGCCGAGCCGACGCTGATGCGCTTGACGCCCAACTCACTCAATTGCGCGACCGTCAGCTCCAGCGCCCCGGACATCAACACATTCACCGGTTTCGGCGCCACGGCCTGTACCACGGCGAGCACTTGTTTGGCGGTGCTCAGGCCCGGGGCGTAGAGCACGTCGGCACCGGCATCGGCGAAAGCTTTCAGGCGACGAATCGTGTCATCCAGGTCGGGATTGCCATGCAGGAAGTTTTCCGCCCGGGCGGTCAGCAGGAACGGGTATGGCAAACTGCGCACGGCGTCGGCGGCGGCCTTGACCCGCGCCACGGCATGCTCAAAGCAATAGATCGGGCTGTCTTCGCGGCCCGTGGCATCTTCGATCGAGCCACCCACCGCGCCAGCTTCTGCGGCACGTAGCAGGTTGCGGGCGCACTCCTGGGGTGCATCGGCAAAACCATTCTCCAGGTCCACCGCTACCGGCAGGTCAGTGACAGCGACAATCGCCCGGACGTTGGCCAGGGTGTCTTCCAGCCCCAATGCACCATCCGGCCGGCCCAGGGAAAAAGCATGGCCGGCACTGGTCGTCGCCAGGGCCTCGAAGCCAAGGCTGGCCAACATCTTGGCGGAACCGGCATCCCATGGATTGGGAATGACAAAAGCCCCTTCGCGTTCGTGCAAGGCTTTGAACGCCTGGGCTCGACGGGTTTGCGCATCCATGTAGTTCGCTCCTGGGCAGAGAGGGTTTGGCCTCAGAGCAAACCCAGTTGCTCGGCGGCGGGCTCTCTATATAGCTCAGGCAGGGCCGGCAAGCCAGGCAAACGAGTCATCAAGCGAGTGTGGAAGCGTTGTGCGAGTTTCGCCGCCAGCAGGTTGTCAGCGGTGTGCAGGAAGATATAAGGCGTGCGCCCTTCTTCGATCCAACCGGCGATTTTCTCCACCCAGGGCGTCAGGAACGGCTCGTTGGCCTCCAGCACCGGATGACCGATGAAGCGCACCTGCGGGCATTGGGTGAATGCCGTTGGCCGGGGTGGTACGCGGGGCTTTTTCGATTGCGCGTGGAGCACGGCAGGATCGGTCGAGGTGCAGCTGAACAAGGCCCGGGGATCGAGGCAAATGCGTTCGACGCCACGGTCGAGCAACAGGCGATTGAGGCGTCGTTCGGCGTCGCCCTTGGCGAAGAACTCATCGTGACGGACCTCCACCGCCAATGGCTGCTCGAAGGCGTCGATAAAGCCCGCCAGCTCGGCCATTCGATGGGGTGTGAAGGCTTTGGATAACTGCAGCCAGAACGGTGAAACCCGCTCGCCCAAGGGGCTGAGCAACTGCACGAAGGTTTCGCTGGCCGTCAGGCGTTCACGCAAGTCGCCATTGTGGCTGATGTCACCGGGCAACTTGGCAGTGAAACGAAAGTGCTCGGGCATGGTCTCGGCCCAGCGCTGCACGATGGCCGCAGACGGGCTGGCGTAGAAGGTCGTATTGCCTTCCACGGCATTGAACACTTGAGAATAGAGATTCAGGAAGTCGGAGCTTTTCGCGTCCTGGGGATAAAGATAATCGCGCCAGGCGTTTTCGCTCCAGGACGGGCAGCCCAGGTAATAAGGCAACACCATCAGATGTAGAGGTCGAGTCCCAGCACTTCCATATCCCAATCGACGAAACCGGCGGTGCTCAGGTAGCTGGCCAGGGCCGTGGCCACGCTGCGGCTCATGGAACGGTGATACAGCATGTCTTGCTGACGGGCGGGAAGGTTGCTCAGGCGTTGCGCGGACGCTTTGGCGGCGCGGGCGGCCAGTTGTTCTTCGGACGGAAATTCCAGTTCACCATCGATGTCATCGAAGGACTCAGGCTCAGCGGCTTTGCCCGCACGAGGCTTGCGCTTGAGGGGATAGGACTGGGATGGAACGCCGTCTATACGCATAACAGAATGCTCGGTATCAATGATGGCAATTTAGCGGCACTTTCACAGCCGCGCAAATGCGCAAGTGATAACTAGAACACATAAAGCCAAAAAGGTTTAAAAACGGGTGAAAAAAGTGACGACTGGCGATAGGGGGCGTGACTTTTGAGTAGGGAAATGACTTTTTTTAGCGAGGGGATTTATCCCAGCTGGGTGTAGGCGCTGGCGAAGCCTGCGATCTTTTGATCTTTGACTTTTCACTTGAGACTCAAGCGTCAATAGAAGGATCGCAGCCTTCGGCAGCTCCTACAACGCTGCCCGCTTGGGAATGCGGTCAAGCCGGGGTTTACCGTTCGGATTTCGGCGTTGCGACCTTGTCCCGCAGGTACACCGGCTGGGCATCATCCGCCGGGATGGCTTCGCCGCGCTCCCAGGCGAAGCGTGCCAGGGCCAGCAGGTCTTCGGCATGGGGCAGCATCGAGGCGTCCTGGCCGCTGAGGTTGACCGCAATTCGCTCGCCGTAGCCCCAACCGGTGCCAGCGCCGAACCAGTCGCCATCGGCTTCGTTTGGCAAAGCCGCGGCTTCGGGTGGCAATACCGCTTCGGCACCGACCAGGCGCATCTCGCCGTCAGTTTCGCGATAGCAGCCCCAGTACACCTCATCCATGCGCGCATCAATGGCCGCCGCGACTTGCCGCACGCCCTGCTCGCGCAAGGCGCGCTGGGCCAGCACCGCCAGGTTGGAAACCGGCAACACCGGCCGCTCCAGCGCAAACGCCAGCCCCTGCACCACGCCGATGGCGATGCGCACGCCGGTAAAAGCCCCCGGCCCACGACCAAAGGCAATCGCATCCACCGCCTGCAAAGTCGTCCCGGCATCGCTGAGCAATTGTTGAATCATCGGCAACAGCTTTTGCGCATGCAGGCGCGGGATCACCTCGTAATGGCTCGTGACCTTGCCGTCGTGCAGCAAGGCAACGGAGCAAGCTTCAGTCGCGGTGTCCAGGGCCAGCAAGGTGCTCATCGATGTGTCCGTAAATCAGGTGGGAAAAAGTGCGCCAGTATAAACAACTACGGCCCGCAAGCGGGCCGTAGTTGATGACGCGAATCAGACTTTTCAGCTCAGCGCTTCAAGCACCTTGCCAGTGATCGCGTCGACCGAGCCAACGCCCGGGATGTGGCTGTACTTCGGCTTGCCATTGGCAGTGGACAGATTCTGGTAGAACGCCACCAGCGGCTTGGTCTGGGAATGATAGACCGACAGGCGATGACGCACGGTTTCCTCGGTGTCGTCCTTGCGCTGCACCAGCTCTTCACCGGTGACGTCGTCCTTGCCGGCGACTTTCGGTGGGTTGTAGACGGTGTGGTAGACACGGCCGGACGGCTCGTGGACACGACGACCGGCAATGCGCTGGACGATCTCTTCGTCGTCGACCGCGATTTCAACCACGTGATCAAGCTCTACACCGGCAGTCACCAGGGCTTCGGCCTGGGGAATGGTGCGTGGGAAACCGTCGAACAGAAAGCCGTTGGCGCAATCGGCTTGAGCGATGCGATCCTTGACCAGGGCGATGATCAGGTCATCCGACACCAGGCCACCGGCATCCATGATGCTCTTGGCCTTGACGCCCAGCTCGGTGCCAGCCTTGACTGCGGCACGCAGCATGTCGCCAGTGGAAATTTGCGGGATACCGAATTTTTCGGTGATGAACTTTGCCTGAGTACCTTTACCGGCCCCGGGAGCTCCCAGCAGAATGACGCGCATCGATGTGCTCCTCAATTTTTTTATGTAAAACGCTCGGATTCGCCTCGTGGGGCCAATCTCGGAAAAACAGGATCGTGACCGCCCAAACGGCCAAAGGCTGATCAAGATACACAGCAGGCCCGACCCACACAAGCCGCCGAAAGTCGAAGAAACCCGCGCCCGATGCGACCTTCGCAGGAGGTGGCGAGAGGCGCAACCGGGCCACGAACTCTCGCCTGGCCGAACACTCCTCTCCCCTCCCAGACCGCGCCCAGGGACTTCGGGCGAGCCGTTTCGGCGCGCTGCCTAACCTTAGCCGGTATTGCGCAAACCGGCGGCAATCCCCGCCACAGACACCAGCAACGCCTGTTCCACGGGGCTGCCCTGGGCAACCTCCTGCTGCCGCGAACGTGCCAGCAGTTCGGCCTGCAACAGGTGCAGCGGGTCGAGGTAGGTGTTGCGCAGGCGAATGAATTCCAAGGTATCTGGGCTATGTGCCAGTAGCTGCGACTGACCGGTCAACCCCAGGACTACCGAACACGCCTGCGACAATAGGTCGCGTAAATGCGCACCCAAAGGTAACAGCCCAGGCTCGACCAAACGTTCATCGTAGGAACGCGCAATGTCGGCGTCAGCCTTGGCCAGTACCATCTCCAGCATGTCGATGCGGGTCCGGAAGAACGGCCATTGCTCGCGCATCTGCCCCAGCAGTTCGCCTTCGCCGCGCTCCAGGGCCTTGCCCAGGGCGGTTTCCCAGCCAAGCCAGGCCGGCAACATCAAGCGGGTCTGGGTCCAACCGAAAATCCACGGGATCGCCCGCAAGCTTTCGATACCGCCGGCCCGGCGCTTGGCCGGCCGACTGCCCAAAGGCAGGCGCCCCAGTTCCTGCTCCGGCGTGGATTGGCGGAAGTACTCGACGAACTGCGGGTTTTCCCGCACCACGGCGCGATAGGCGCTGACGCCGTCGGCGGCCAGTTCATCCATCAAATGTCGCCACTGGGGCGTGGGCGGCGGCGGTGGCAGCAAGGTCGCTTCAAGCACTGCGGCGAGATACAGATTGAGGTTCTGTTCGGCGATGTCCGGTAGGCCGAATTTGAAACGAATCATTTCACCCTGTTCTGTGGTGCGGAAACGTCCGGCCACCGAGCCCGGCGGTTGGGACAGGATCGCCGCGTGAGCCGGACCGCCGCCGCGGCCCACGGTGCCACCGCGACCGTGGAACAACAGCAGTTCGACTTGCTGCTCGCGGCAGATGTCCACCAGCCGTTCCTGGGCGCGGTATTGCGCCCAGGCTGCCGCCGTGGTCCCGGCGTCCTTGGCCGAATCGGAATAGCCGATCATCACTTCCTGGGGCCCTTGCAGCCGTGAGCGATAGCCCGGCAGCAGTAACAACCGCTCGATCACCGGCCCGGCGTTGTCCAGGTCGGCCAGGGTTTCGAACAGCGGCACCACCCGCATCGGCCGCAACACACCGGATTCTTTCAACAGCAGTTGCACCGCCAGTACATCGGAGGCCGCGCCGGCCATGGAGATCACGTACGACCCCAGGGACGCCGCCGGTGCCGCCGCCACTTCCCGGCAGGTGGCCAGGACTTCCGCCGTATCGGCCGACGGTTTGAAATGGGCGGGTAACAGCGGACGCCGGTTGTTCAGCTCGCCCAGCAAGAAGCTGATGCGCTGCTCCTCGCTCCAATCCTCATAGCGCCCCAGGCCCAGGTAGTCGGTGATTTCGGTCATGGCAGCGCTATGGCGCGTCGAGTCCTGGCGCACATCGAGGCGCACCAGGAACAGCCCGAAGGTCACCGCCCGGCGCAGGCAATCGAGCAACGGCCCGTCGGCAATCACGCCCATGCCGCATTCGTGCAGGGAGTGGTAGCACAGCTCCAAGGGGTCCAGCAGTTCGCGGTTGTTCTGCAACACCTCGGCGGGCGCGGGTGTGCTGGCGCTCAAGGACGCGTGGGCCCAGTTGCGGGTGGCGCGCAGGCGTTCACGCAATTGCTTGAGTACCGCGCGATAGGGCTCGGCGCTATCGCCTGCCTGGGCACGCAAGGCCTCGCTGGCGTGTTGCATCGACAGCTCGGCGGCCAGGTGGTCAACGTCACGCAGGTACAGGTCCGCCGCCATCCAGCGCGCCAGCAACAGCACCTCGCGGGTAACCGTGGCGGTGACATTCGGGTTGCCGTCACGGTCACCGCCCATCCACGAGGCAAAACGAATCGGCGCGGCTTCCAGCGGCAAGCGCAACCCGGTGGCGGCGTGCAACGCCTGGTCAGCCTTGCGCAGGTAATTGGGAATGGCTTGCCACAGCGAATGCTCGATCACCGCAAAGCCCCATTTGGCTTCATCCACGGGGGTCGGTCGGGTGCGGCGGATTTCTTCGGTGTGCCAGGCTTCGGCGATCAGTCGTTGCAGGCGCTCGTGGATCTGCGCGCGCTCGGCGCTGGTCAGGTCACGGTGGTCCTGGGCTGCCAGTTGCGCGGCGATGGCATCGTATTTCTGGATCAGCGTGCGGCGGGCCACTTCAGTCGGGTGAGCCGTGAGCACCAGTTCGATCTCCAGGCGGCCCAATTGCCGCGCCAGGGACTCGGCGCCATGGCCTTCGGCGCGCAACCGGGCAAGCAGTTCCGGCAACACCCGCGCCTCGAACGGTGCCGGCTGCGACTCTTCGCGACGGTGGATAAGTTGGTATTGCTCAGCGATGTTGGCCAGGTTGAGGAACTGGTTGAACGCCCGCGCCACGGGCAGCAGTTCGTCCTCGCTCAACTGGTTGAGGCTGGCGCTGAGCTCGGCGTCCACGGAGCCGCGTCGGTCAGCCTTGGCACCCTTGCGGATCTGCTCGATCTTGTCGAGAAACGTGTCCCCGTACTGTTCGCGGATGGTATTGCCCAGCAGCTCGCCGAGCAGGTGGACATCCTCGCGCAAGCGGGCATCGATATCGGTCATCAGCAGTTCTCCAGCAAAAAGGTCCGCACAGCGATCGGGTTAGACGCAGGAAATAGAGAGTGCCGATGCCAGTCGTTTCTGACAAGCGACGAAGGGACTTTAAACCTTACGGGACAAAGCTAGTCTCATAAATAAGCCACACAACGGCTTGC
Organism: Pseudomonas viciae; assembly: GCF_004786035.1. NCBI lineage: Bacteria > Pseudomonadati > Pseudomonadota > Gammaproteobacteria > Pseudomonadales > Pseudomonadaceae > Pseudomonas > Pseudomonas viciae. Next base: position 1,249,895 of record NZ_CP035088.1, on the reverse strand, counting down.
CACTCACCGCGCCTGCTACGAGCAGGCCTATTGAGGCCATTATGAAAATTCGTGAGCTCGCCCAGCATTGGGAAGAAAACGCCAAGGGTCGCCTGACCCAGACTGGCTACACGATTCACCTGGACGTGGAAGCCGCCGCCCGACTGGCAGCGATCTGCGACATGTACCCCAAGCGCCACCCCGAAGAGCTGTTGGGCGAGCTGATCGGCGCGGCGCTGGAAGAGCTGGAAGCGAGCTTCCCGTACATCAAGGGTTCGCAGGTGGTGGCCACCGATGAAGAAGGTGACCCACTGTATGAAGACGTCGGCCCGACCCCGCGATTTCTCGCCTTGTCCCGCCGTCATCTGCACGAACTGTCCTCGCAGAACGACAAGTCCAAACACTGATTTCCCCATCCCATAGAGCGACATCCCGGCACTGCTCAGTGCCGGGAATACCGCTGCGCGCCTTGAAAGTTCAGCTTTTTTACAACTGACCGATCAGTCAGTAATTCTTTTGGCGATTGGCCATCTTCTCTGAACTTTTGAAAAACGTCTCGGGTCACACCGAGTAACCATACTGGAACAGTCGTTTAAATAAACGCGCCCTGGCGCCAGCGCCAAAACAGACGTCACAGCTTCGGTCCCAGCATGGATTCGTTGTTTTTTTTCAGGAGTTTTCCAATGGAGTTGAAGCCTATGAATACCTGCACTGCCAAACCCTCATCCACAGGCCTGCGTGGCCTGAAGTTGGCTGCCCTGGCTATCGGTAGCAGCTTCATCCTGGCCGGCTGCGCCGGCAATCCACCGTCGGAGCAATACGCGGTGACCCAATCGGCGGTCAACAGCGCCGTCAGCGCCGGCGGTACCGAATTCGCGGCTGTGGAAATGAAGTCGGCCCAGGACAAGCTCAAACAGGCCGAGATCGCCATGCACGACAAGAAATACGACGAAGCCAAGCGTTTGGCCGAACAGGCCGAGTGGGATGCCCGCGTCGCCGAGCGTAAGGCGCAGGCCGCCAAGGCCGAACAAGCACTCAAGGACTCCCAGAAAGGGGTCCAGGAACTGCGTCAGGAAGGCATGAACAAGGTTCAGTAGACCGTTCGCGCCACGACGTAATTCTCATTGATAAAAGGACGACAGACTATGATGCACAAACACTTGATGATGCCCGCCCTGCTCGCTGCCTGCGTAGCGCTGGCCGCTTGCTCCACCGACCCGAACGCGAACCTGGAACAGGCCCGTACCAACTACACCGGCCTGCAGGCTGATCCGGCGGCAACCAAAGTCGCCGCCCTGGAAACCAAAGACGCCGCCGACTTCCTGGCCAAGGCCGACAAGGCCTACATGGACAAGGAAGACGAAGCCAAGGTTGACCAGTTGGCCTACCTGACCAACCAGCGCGTTGAAGTGGCCAAGCAGACCATCGCCCTGCGCAACGCCGAAGCGGGACTGAAAAACGCCGGTGACGAACGTGCCCGCGCCTTGCTCGATGCGCGTAATGCGCAGATCAAGCAACTGCAGGACAGCCTGAACGCCAAGCAGACCGAACGCGGCACCCTGGTGACCTTCGGTGACGTGCTGTTCGCCACCAACAAATCCGACCTGCGCGCCAGCGGCATGACGAATGTGAGCAAACTGGCGCAGTTCCTCCAGGAAAACCCGGACCGCAAGGTGATCATCGAAGGCTACACCGACAGCACCGGTTCGGATTCCTACAACCAGTCGCTGTCCGAGCGTCGCGCCGGCTCCGTACAACTCGCGCTGGTGAAAATGGGGGTCGATCCGGCCCGCATCGTGACCCAGGGTTACGGCAAGGAATTCGCCGTGGCAGACAACAACAGCGTCTCGGGCCGTGCCATGAACCGTCGGGTGGAAGTGACCATTTCCAACGACAACCAGCCCGTCGCCCCGCGTTCGACCATGAGCGCCAATTGATCGGTTGAGTGCAACTGAAAAGCCCCGCCTGAGTTAATCGGGCGGGGCTTTTTTATCGGCCAACACATTTCCCTTGTGGGAGCGGGCTTGCTCGCGAAAGCGTCGGGTCTGCTACCTATACGGTGACTGACACACCGCCTTCGCGAGCAAGCCCGCTCCCCCACACTCATATCATCAGCGTTACGGCTGAAGCTTCTGCGGCGTCTCCTGCCCCATGCAGCGCACCGCACGCTTCTTCTCGTTGATCAGCACGCCGGTCAGGCCTTTCTGTTCGGTGTCGAACAACACCAGCACGCCGTCGATGCACTGGGCCACCTGCGGCGCCGGCTCCAGGGCGACTTTGTAGTCTTCGCCCGGCACGGTCTTGAGCATGGTGAATTGGTTGAGCAGCAGGGCGTCCTCAGGCTTGGCGAAGTGCAGGTAACCGTAGTACCAGAGCACTCCAACGGTGCCGAGGATGCTGCAGATACCGGTGATGATCAGGGGGATGGCGTTACGTTCTTCGCTCATTGCGGGCTCTCTGAAAATTCAACAGGTGATTTCGGATAATTCGGGACTTCGCCCAGGCGGCGCAGGCCGTCAAAGTGCTGGGGGTCGTCGAGGTAGCGCAGCATCACCGTGCGCCAGACCGGGTCGGCGAACGTCTGCACATGCCCACCACGGGTCAGTTGCAGGACTCGGGGTGGCGGCGCAGCTTGATACAGACGGATGCCATTGGAAAGGGGCACGATGGGGTCGTCCAGGCTGTGGTAGATCAATTTCGGCACACCGGTCAATTGCGCCACCGAGCCGATTGCGCTGTCACCGTCCGGCACCAGCCAGGACAACGGTACCTGCAACGGCCAGGTCAGCCACGACGTACTCAGGGCGAAACGCCCGACGTCGCGATAACTGGCGGGCACGCCATCGAGCACCAGTGCCTTGAGCTGCTGCTGGCGCTGCGGATGTTCGACCAGATAATGCACCGCCAGCGCGCCGCCCAGGCTCTGGCCGAGCAGCACCAGCGGTTTGCCCTGGACCTCGGGCGACTGGTCGAGCCATTTGAACGCCGCGTCGACGTCCTGGTAGATCGCCGGCAGGCTCGGCTCGCCTTCGGAGAGGCCGTAGCCGCGGTAGTCGACCATCAACACCTGATAACCCTGCTCCGGCAACCACCAACTGCCGCCCAGGTGCCAGGCCAGGTTGCCGCCGTTGCCGTGCAAATGCAGCACCGTGCCCTTGACCGCCACGCCTGGCTTGACCGGCAGCCACCAGCCGTGGAGCTTGAGGCCGTCGGCCGTGACCAGGGTGACGTCACGATAATCGAGCCTGGCCCGCTCCGGGGTGAAAGGCAGGCCGGGCTCGGGGTAGAACAGCAGCGAGCTGCAACCGCTCAGGGCCAGCAGCAGGCATACGATGCCGAGGGTTCGCATCCGGTGAAACCTCGCAAAAATCAGGGTTGGATCACAGTCCCCTGTGGGAGCGGGCTTGCTCGCGAAGGCGTCGTATCAGTCACCTATACAGTGACGGGTACACCGCTTTCGCGAGCAAGCCCACTCCCACATTTGTTGGACAGTGTGGTGCTTAAAGGATATTGGAATAATCCGCTTCGATCCGGTCCAGGCTCAGATGGTTCAGGAAGTTGGAGAAACACATCCAGGCCGACAGCGCGTTCATGTCGCGGAACTGCTCGGGCAGGTACTTGGGCGGCACGACCAGGCCTTCGTCCACCAGTTGCCGCAGGGTGCGCATGTCCTCAAGCGTGGTCTTGCCGCAGAACAGCAACGGCACCTGTTCCAGCTTGCCCTTGCGCACGGCCAACTGAATGTAGTTGTAAACCATGATAAAGCCCTTGAGGTAGGACAAGTCTTTGGTGAATGGCAGACCAGTCGGCACCGAGCCACGGAAAACCCGACTGGCGTTGCCATAGCTTTCGGCCATTTCAAAACCTTGCTCGCGGAAGAACTCGAAGATCTGCAGGAAATCGGCACCCTCCTCGACCATATGAATGGCGCGGGTGCGGTTGGTAAGTTTGCGCAGGCGGCTGGGGTAGGAGGCGAAGGTGATGATTTCCATCAGGATCGCCAGGCCTTCCTGGGTCACGGTGGACGAGGGCGGGCCCTTGGACAGGAAGGTGCAGATCGGCTGGTTCAAGCCGTTGAGGGTGGTGCCAACGTGTACCAGCCCTTCGTGGACTTCCAGGGCCCGCACGTCGCGGTCGTTGAACATCGCATCGGTGCGGATTTTGATGTAGTCCGCACCCGCCGCCGCATCGGCCACAATCCCATCGGACTCGAACACCCGGATGGTTTCCTCGGCTTCACCAAAAACCCGGTTGAGGCGATGTTGCAACAGGCTGACGGCGTCCTTGGCGGTAAGAATCTTCGGCTCGTCCTTCAGGTCGCCACGGCCATCGATGTTGTTCAGGTAGTCGGACAGCATCAGGCCCAAGTCCGCCAGGGTCGGGTCGCCAGCATGAAAGGCGTCGGAAGCCGCGCCGTACAACTCCTGGGAAATCAGCCCGAAATCCTCGGTGCCGCGTGCTTCGAGCATGCGCACCACCATGCGGTATTCCTTGCACATGCGGCGCATGATCTGCCCAACCGGGTTGAACTGGCCGAGCTGGCGGGTGATGTCACGCTCGATGTTCTGGAACTCCAGCTTCACCTTGCTGGAATCGAAGGACAGCGGTCGGTTGAGGTAATAGTCGCGGTCCACGGCGGGCATTTCCTTGCCCTTGGCCTTGAGAAACCCTTTGCGGATGCTGTCATCCCATTTCACCGCGTCGAGAATGCGAATCGGCGTTTGCGCCAGCACAATGCGATCGGACAAGGTGCGTATCGTCTGCTGGTAATCGTCCACCCGGAACTCCTGTGAAAAAACGTCCGCTTGTTGCAGTTATTGGGATTTGTCCAGCCGCTGGTAGCGCACGGCCTCCGAGAACACATCGGAATTGGCCGGGTCGTCGAGGTAGCTGAAAACCTTGCTCATGTCGCTGTCCACCAACACGCCGTCACCTTCCTCGCTCTGGTTTGGCTCGCCACTGAGGATTTTCTGACCGATGGCCTGGTTGACCTGTTCCAGGTCCAGGTTGTAGACCACCAGTTCCTGCTTGTCGGTCAACTCGAACCCGGCGATCACATAATGTCCGCCATACCGGGCCGGCACCTTGGCTGACAGGTACCAACGGCTGCCATGACGGGAAACGGTCAGGGGGATGGCTTCGCGCTCCTGGGGCCGGGCCCTGAAATAGCTGATCGCCTGATAGCGGTGCTTGCCGATCTCGGCCAGCTCCAGGTTCAACGGTTCACCCCAGGCGTTGGTGCTGGTCCAATGGCCGAGCAGGCCCTTGGGCGCGGCTTCGCTATCAGGCAACGGCGCCTTGAAGGACACCAGACAACCACTGAGCAACAGCAACGACACGGCCAATACAACGGCACGCCAGGCTTTCATTGGAACTCCCTATGGCACAGGTCGCCTTGCTTTTGTGGCGAGGGAGCTTGCTCCCGCTGGGCTGCGCAGCGGCCCCCTTTTTTGGTGAGCGCTGCGCGCTCAAGCGGGAGCAAGCTCCCTCGCTACAAGGGCTGTGGTGAACCCATCGGGGTTACACCGACGCCAATACCAGGTGCATGTAGCGGGTCAGGATGCCGAGCATTTCTTGCGCTGCTACCGGCTCGGCGCCATTGAGCAAGCCCTGATATTCCATCCGACCGATAATCGCCGTCAACACTTTGGCATCCTGTTGCGGTTCGCGGGAACCCAATACCTGGAAAAACTGACACGTACCGTGCAGCAGGATCTGCTGGTGGGAGCGCACCAGCTCTGCCAGGCGCGGGTTGAGCAGCGCCTCCTGGCGGAACGCCTGTTCGGCCATCAGGTACTCGCGGCGACTGTCCAATTGATGCTGCACGTAATCGGCGGTCAGCCGGGCAATGTCGTCGGCCAGCTGCGAACGGGATTCGGCGCTGCCGTCGCCGTAGGCGACCATTTCCCGCAGCAGGCCTTCATTGTTGGTCCACAGTTTGGCCATGAACGCCGCGCTGCGTTCCACGTATTGGGCGAAGGTATCGGTGAGCAGGTCATCGATGTCCTTGAAATAATAAGTGGTGGCCGACAGCGGCACGCCTGCTTCGGCGGCCACGGCACGGTGGCGCACCGCACGCACGCCATCACGCACCACAATGCGCATGGCTGCGTCGAGAATCTCCTGGCGGCGCTGTTCACTGCCCTGTCGGCTGGCCTTGCGGCCCTGGTACTGAACACTTTCAGCGACAGCAGTGGCGACGCCCGCTGCACCTTCTGGAGCCATTGCACGATTCACGACAGGTCTATCCTCGCTATTTCAATAGTAACCAATTGATACGTTTGTACCAGACAGGCAATAAAAAGCCGCCCTTCCAGGCGGCTTTTTATTTGAAACATTTACGCTTGAGGCCGCATGTGCGGGAAGAGGATCACATCCCGGATCGACGGTGAGTTGGTCAACAACATCACCAGGCGATCGATGCCAATACCCTCGCCCGCCGTCGGCGGCATGCCATATTCAAGAGCCCGCACAAAGTCGGCATCGTAGTGCATGGCTTCATCGTCGCCGGCGTCCTTGTCGGCCACCTGGGCCATGAAACGCTCGGCCTGGTCTTCGGCATCGTTGAGCTCGGAGTAGGCGTTGGCGATTTCACGGCCACCGATGAACAGCTCGAAACGGTCGGTGACGCTTGGGTTCTCGTCATTACGACGAGCCAGTGGCGACACTTCAAACGGGTACTGGGTGATGAAGTGCGGCTGTTCCAGCTTGTGCTCGACCAGCTCCTCGAAAATCATCACTTGCAGCTTGCCCAGGCCTTCGAAGCCGAGCACCTTGGCACCGGCCTTCTTGGCGATGGCACGGGCCTTGTCGATGTCGTTCAGATCATCGGCGGTCAGTTCAGGGTTGTACTTGAGGATCGAGTCGAACACCGACAGGCGCACGAACGGCTCGCCGAAGTGGAACACCTTGTCGCCATAAGGCACGTCGGTGCTACCCAGGATCAACTGCGCCAGCTCGCGGAACAGTTCCTCGGTCAGGTCCATGTTGTCTTCGTAGTCGGCGTAGGCCTGGTAGAACTCGAGCATGGTGAACTCGGGGTTGTGCCGGGTCGAAACGCCTTCGTTACGGAAGTTGCGGTTGATCTCGAACACCTTCTCGAACCCGCCAACCACCAGGCGCTTGAGGTACAGCTCCGGGGCGATACGCAGGAACATTTCCATGTCCAGGGCGTTGTGGTGAGTCTCGAACGGCTTGGCCGCCGCACCGCCAGGGATGGTCTGCAGCATCGGCGTCTCGACTTCAAGGAAGTCACGCTTCATCAGGAAGCTGCGGATGTGGGCGATGACTTGCGAGCGCACGCGGAACGTCTGGCGCACTTCTTCGTTGACGATCAGGTCAACGTAGCGCTGGCGATAGCGCTGCTCGGTGTCGGTCAGGCCGTGGTGCTTGTCCGGCAGCGGGCGCAGGGATTTGGTCAGCAGGCGCACGCTGGTCATTTCGACGTACAGGTCGCCCTTGCCGGAACGGGCCAGGGTGCCTTCGGTGGCGATGATGTCGCCCAGGTCCCAGGTCTTGACGGCGGCCAGGGTTTCTTCCGGCAGGGTCTTGCGGTTGACGTAGACCTGGATGCGCCCGGTCATGTCCTGGATCACCATGAACGAACCACGGTTGAGCATGATACGACCGGCCACCTTGACGGGAATCGCCGCCTCGGCCAGCTCTTCCTTGGTCTTGTCCGCGTACGTCTTCTGCAGGGCGTCGCAGTAGGCGTCGCGGCGGAAGTCGTTGGGGAAGGCCTGGCCCTTGGCGCGCTCGGCAGCAAGCTTTTCCTTGCGCAGGGCGATCAGGGAGTTTTCTTCCTGTTGCAGGGCTTGCGGGTCGAGTTCTAGGTCGCTCATGTCTTTAATGATTCCATCACAGGTTCGTTGCCCCCGGCCCCGGGGCCGGAGTTTGCGGACAAGCCTCGCTCCTGAGTGGAAGCGTGCCTGCCCGCCGCATGGGTATCGCGTTACAGGCCTTGCTTGAGGCTCGCCACCAGGTATTCGTCGATGTCGCCATCGAGCACCTTGTCGCAGTCGCTGCGTTCGATGCTGGTGCGCAGGTCCTTGATCCGCGAGGCGTCGAGTACGTACGAACGGATCTGATGACCCCAGCCGATGTCCGACTTGGTGTCTTCCAGGGCCTGGGACGCCGCGTTGCGCTTCTGCACTTCCTGCTCGTACAAACGGGCCCGCAGCATTTTCATCGCGGTGTCTTTGTTGGCGTGCTGGGAGCGCTCGTTCTGGCAACTGACCACGGTGTTGGTCGGTACGTGGGTAATCCGTACGGCCGAATCGGTGGTGTTAACGTGCTGGCCACCGGCCCCGGAGGAACGGTAGGTATCGATGCGCAGGTCCGACGGGTTGATGTCGATTTCGATGTTGTCATCGATTTCCGGCGAAACGAACACCGCCGAGAACGAGGTGTGGCGACGGTTGCCGGAATCGAACGGGCTCTTGCGCACCAGGCGGTGCACGCCGATCTCGGTACGCAGCCAGCCAAAGGCGTATTCGCCCTTGATGTGCACGGTGGCGCCCTTGATCCCGGCGACTTCACCGGCCGACAGTTCCATGATGGTCGCGTCGAAACCGCGTTTGTCGGCCCAGCGCAGGTACATGCGCAGCAGGATGTTGGCCCAGTCCTGGGCCTCGGTGCCGCCGGAACCGGCCTGGATGTCCAGGTAGGCGTTGTTCATGTCCATCTCGCCGCTGAACATGCGACGGAACTCGAGTTTGGCCAAGGCCTCCTCGAGACGTGTCAGCTCGGCGACGACATCGCCGACCGCGCCTTCATCGTTTTCTTCGACGGCCATGTCCAACAGGTCGCGGCAGTCGGCCAGGCCGCTGGACATTTCGTCCAGGGTCTCGACGATCTGCGCCAGCGCAGCGCGCTCGCGGCCCAGTTCCTGGGCATAGGACGGGTTGTTCCAGACATTCGGATCTTCAAGCTCGCGATTGACTTCGGTCAGACGCTCATGCTTTTGATCGTAGTCAAAGATACCCCCGAATAGTTTCGGAGCGCTCGGACAGGTCCTTGATGGTGTTCAGGATCGGGTTGATTTCCATGGCGGGCAGCACTCGTTGGCGAACTTTTGAAAGCCGGCGAGTATAACGTAATCAAACGCCAGCGGCAGCCCGCCTGGCGGCTTTAGGGGGGAATGAGGTTCAGGAGGGATTCTGCACAATACCCCTCGCCACAAAAGCATCCCTCCCAGCGCGACAAATTATTCGAAACCCACCCGATTACGCCCATTGTGCTTGGCCATGTACAACCCCTTATCCGCCGCCGAAATCAGCTGCCGGCAATCACTGCCCGGCTGAGGGGTGAGAGTCGCGACGCCGACGCTGATGGTCAGGCTTGCTCCGTCGTCGGGAGTGGTGTGGGGGATTTTCAGGGCAACGACGCTCTGGCGCAGCTTTTCCGCCATCAGCCGCGCGCCGCCAGCCGAGGTGCTGGGCAAGACCAGGGCGAACTCCTCACCGCCGTAACGAGCCGGCAGGTCGGACGGGCGACTGCATGCATCACGGATCGCCGTGGCAACCTTGCGCAGGGCTTCGTCGCCCTCCAGATGACCAAAGTTGTCGTTATAGGACTTGAAGTAATCCACGTCGATCATCAACAGCGACAGTTGGCTCTGATCGCGCATCGCCCTGCGCCACTCCAGCTCCAGGTACTCATCGAAATGCCGGCGGTTTGACAGCCCGGTCAGGCCGTCGGAGTTCATCAGCCGTTGCAGCACCAGGTTGGTGTCGAGCAGTTGCTGCTGGCTGACCCGCAGGGCGCGATAGGCCGCATCGCGCTGCAACAGCATCATGTAGGAGCGCGAGTGATAACGGATGCGCGCCACCAGCTCGATGTTGTCCGGCAATTTGACCAGGTAGTCGTTGGCCCCGGCAGCGAACGCCGCGCTCTTGACCAGCGGGTCCTCCTTGGTGGACAGGACAATGATCGGAATATCACGAGTGGCCGGATTGTTGCGGTATTCACGCACCAGGTTCAGGCCGTCGAGGCCGGGCATCACCAGATCCTGAAGAATCACCGTTGGCTTGATGCGAACAGCGTGAGCGATGGCCTGGTGAGGGTCGGAGCAGAAGTGGAAGTCAATGTTGTCTTCATTCGACAGCCCGCGTCGCACCGCCTCGCCGATCATCGCCTGGTCGTCGACCAGCAGGACCATGGCGGCGTTCTCATCATTCTTGAAATCGTCGAGCTGTAAATCATTCATGGGGGCTTACCTGAGTAAGGCTTGGGGCCAAGAGGCTGAGGTTCGTCATTGGCTAAAAATCTCCACCAACCGGGGTGCTATTTTGTCCAGCGCAAGAACCTGCGCGGCCGCATCAATGGCGGCCGCTGCTTTGGGCATGCCGTAGACGGCGCTGCTCTGCTGGTCCTGGGCGATGGTCACACAGCCCTGCTGACGCAAGAGTTTAAGCCCTTGCGCACCGTCGCGGCCCATGCCGGTGAGCAAAACGCCCACCGCATCACCGCTCCAGAAGTGGGCGACACTTTCGAAAAACACGTCGATGGAAGGCCGATAGATCTCGTTCACCGGCTCGGCGGTATAAGCCAGGGTGCCGTCTTTCAACAAACGCAGATGGTGATTGGTCCCGGCCAGCAACACCGTGCCGCTTTGCGGCGTCTCGCCGTGCAGCGCCAGGCGGACCTTGTGGCCCGACGCACCGCTCAGCCACTCGGCCATGCCGGCGGCAAATACTTCGTCCACATGCTGGACCAACACAATGGCCGGGGCAAAGTCACGGGGTAACGCCTTTAGCAGCACCTCCAACGCGGCCGGCCCACCCGCCGACGAGCCGATGGCCACCAGGCTTTTGCGCGACACCGAAGCACGCTGGGCCGCCGGAGCGGATCGCTCACGGTTGCCACGCTCGCCGATCAGCCAACCAATGTTGGTGATCTTGCGCAGCAACGGCGCCGCCGCGTCCGCGGGATTGCCCACGCCCAAGGCCGGCGTATCGACCACATCCAGCGCGCCGTGCCCCATCGCTTCGAACACCCGGTGGACGTTCTGCTGGCTGTCACCGGTGACAATCACAATGGCGCATGGGGTCTGGGCCATGATCCGCCGGGTAGCCTCCACACCATCCATGATCGGCATGAACAGGTCCATCAGGATCAGGTCCGGGGTGTATTCGGCACAGCGTTGTACCGCCTCGGCCCCGTTGGCGGCCACCCAGACCAATTGATGCGCCGGCTCGAACGCCAGTGCACGGCGCAAGGCTTCGACCGCCAGGGGCATGTCATTGACGATGGCGATCTTCAAACGCGGGCTCCTCCGATCAGTTCGACCACGGCGTCGAGTAACGCGTCATCGTGGAAACTCGCCTTGGCTAGATAATAGTCGGCTCCGGCGTCCAGGCCACGGCGGCGATCTTCTTCGCGATCCTTGTAGGACACCACCATTACCGGCAGCGATTGCAAGCGGTTGTCGCGCCGCAGCAGCGACACCAGCTCGATACCGTCCATGCGCGGCATGTCGATGTCGGTGATCAGCAGGTCAAAGTCTTCCGAACGCAAGGCATTCCAGCCGTCCATGCCGTCCACCGCTACCGCTACGTCGTAGCCGCGATTGAGCAGCAGCTTGCGTTGCAACTCGCGCACGGTGAGGGAGTCGTCCACCACCAGGATCCGCTTGCGCGCGGCCTGGGTCTGGTTCTGGCGGGCAATGCGCTCCAGGCGCCCGGTGTCGAGCAGCTTGTCCACCGAGCGCAGCAGGTCTTCGACATCGACAATCAACACCACTGAGCCATCGTCGAGCAAGGCCCCGGCCGAAATGTCCTGGACCTTGCCCAGGCGTTCGTCGAGGGGCAACACCACCAGGGTCCGCTCGCCGATGAACCGTTCCACCGCCACGCCGTAAACCGCTTCGCGTTCGCGGATCACCACCACCTTGAGGGTCTGGCCGCTGTTCTGCGTGGCCGGGCGATTGAGCAACTGGCTGGCGGCAACCAGCCCCACATGCCGGCCTTCATGCCAGAAATGCTGGCGGCCTTCGACCTGCACGATGTCCTCCGGCGCCAAGTCGCACATGCGCTCGATGTGGGCCAGGGGAAAGGCATAGGCTTCGTCGCCGACTTCCACCACCAGGCTACGCACCACCGAGAGCGTCAACGGCACCTCGAGGTGAAAACGGCTGCCCTGGCCCGCCGTCTGCTCCAGCACCACCGCGCCGCGCAACTGCCGGACCATGTGCTGGACAGCGTCCAGGCCGACGCCGCGCCCGGACACTTCGGTGACTTTGTCGCGCAGGCTGAAACCGGGCAGGAACAGGAAGGTCAGCAGTTCCTCTTCGCTCAAACTGGCAGCGGTTTGCTCAGGGGAAAGGCCGCGCGCGACGATACTGCGGCGCACCCGTTCCAGGTCCACGCCGGCGCCATCATCCGCCAGTTCCAGCACCAACAGACCGGCCTGATGGGAGGCGCGCAGACGGATCAGGCCTTCGGCAGGTTTGCCCGCCAGCACCCGCAGCTCCGGCGTTTCGATGCCGTGGTCCACGGCGTTGCGCAGCAGGTGAGTCAGCGGCGCCTCGAGCTTTTCCAGCACGTCGCGGTCGACCTGGGTTTTCTCGCCTTCAATCTCCAGGCGTACCTGCTTGCCCAGGCTGCGGCCCAAGTCCCGGACCATCCGCGCCTGTCCCGAGAGTACATCGGCGAATGGGCGCATTCGACAGGCCAACGCCGTGTCGTACAGCACCTGCGCCCGCTGGCTGGCCTGCCAGGCAAACTCGTCCAGTTCGGCGTGCTTTTGCGCCAGCAATTGCTGGGTTTCAGCCAGCAGGCGCCGGGCATCGCCCAGGGCTTCCTGGGCCTGCAGGCTGAGGGCATGATCCTTGAGGTGCAAATTCAACGCCTCCAGGGCACGCAAGCCGTTGCTCTGCTGGCGCTTGAGCCGCTGCATCGTCGCCAGCCAGGGCTTGAGGCGCTGGGTTTCCACCAGGGATTTGCTCGACAGGTCCAGCAGGCTGTTGAGGCGTTCAGCCGTGACTCGCAGGACCCGCTCGCCACCTTCGGTGACCCGCTTGGTTTTAGGGGCCGGTTCCATTGGCACGGCCGGCTCGGGTTCCGGCAGTTCGACGCGGGATGGTTCGACAGGTCTATCGACTATTGGCGCCGCCGGGGTCTGCGCCGCATTGGGATCGAGCAAACGCCCCATCAACGCCACATAGGCGTCGACGTCCGAGGTGCCGATCGTGTTGCCCGGTGTAGCGATGCGTGTCAACAGGTCGGTGCCTTGCAGCAAGGCGTCGATGTGTTCGGCGCTCAAGACCAACCGGCGCTCCTGGGCGCTGACCAGGCAATCTTCCATCACGTGGGCCACGCTGACGCCGGCGTCCACTCCGACGATCCGCGCCGCGCCCTTGAGGGAATGGGCCGCGCGCATGCACGACTCAAGGTGATCGGCCTGGGTCGGATCGCGCTCCAGGGCCAACAGGCCGGCGCTGAGCACTTGAGTCTGGGCTTCGGCTTCCAGGCTGAACAACTCCAGCAACGAGGCATCGCGCATCTGATCGGGGGTCATGACAGGCTCCGGGTCACGGCGGACAGCAACTGTTCTTCGTCCAGCCAGCGCAGGCTGCGCCCCTTGTACTGCAATACGCCACGGGTGTATTTGCCCGCCGATTGCGAAGCGCTCTCGAGGATGCGTTCGTCGATGGCGTGGATGCCGTCCACTTCATCCACCGGTACCACGACAGGCCCGCCCTTGGCCGCGACAATCAACATGCGCGGCATGACCCGTGCGCCAGGAACCGCTGCCCCGCCGGGTTCCAGGTCCAGCAGCTCTACCAGCGACAGGCAGGCCACCAATGCCCCCCGTACATTCGCCACGCCCAGCAAGGCCCGCGAACGCTGGTGGGGCAGCGAATGGATCGGTTGCAACGGCGCCACCTCCACCAGGCTACGGGTGGCCAAGGCCAGCCACTCTTCGCCCAGGCGGAACATCAACAACGAGCGAGTGACGACATCGCTGTCCAACGGCGCAATGGCCAGGTCTCGGTCGTCGTGCGGCAAGGCATAGCGGTCGAGCAGCCGGGTGGCGGCACGCGAGTACACCGAGCAGTTGCGACAGTGGATATGCTCGGCAAGCAACGGACAGGATTTGTCGCCATGCACGCCAATGCGATTCCAGCAGTCGTCGATGGCCTGGGCATCGTCATGGGTGACGTTGTAAAAAACCGAACCGCTCATCGTTTACGCTCACTGTCTGCTGCGCGCCCGCTACGGGCGGCGCGTTCCTGCAATCGACGGGCTCCGGCCGCGTCTCCCTGGGAAGCCAGCAGCGCCGCCAGATGCACCAGGGCCTCGGCGTGTTGCGGTTCAAGATAAAGCGCCTTGCGATAAAAACCCTGGGCTTCAAGCGCACTGCCGGCCATGTCGCTGAGCAGGCCCAACCAGTAGAACACCTGGGCCTTGGGCTCGTGGCTGCGCAAGTACTGCTCGCAGGCAGCGCGGGCCTCGGCGCTTTTGCCACTGTTGGCCAGGGCGGCGATATTGGCCAGCAACGTGGTGGCGTCGCTGCCTTTGGGCTCGACAATCGGCGACACGCCGCCGGCAAACGGCCGAGGCCGGGGTGCGGGGGGCACGACCCGGTGCGGCTGACGCACGGGCAGCGGAGTCGGTATCAAGGTTGGCAACGGTTGTGGCTCGGGCGCGCCTTGACGGCTGAAGGCAAACGACTGGGCAATCCCGATCGAGCGCATGCCCAGCCGCCCCAACAAACTGCCCTCGGCGGGGCCGATAAACAGCACGCCGTCCTGATGGGTCAGGCGCTTGAGCACCTCGAACACCTGCTGCTGGGTTGGCTGGTCGAAATAGATCAGCAAGTTGCGGCAGAACACAAAATCGTAGGGTGCCTCGTTCACCAGCAAGGCCGGATCCAGCAGGTTGCCCACTTGCAGGCGTACCTGTTCGCGTACCCGCTCGCTGAGGCGATACCCCTCCTCTTCGGCGTCGAAATGGCGCTCGCGAAAAACAAGGTCTGCGCCACGAAACGAATTCTTGCCGTAGCGCGCTGCCTTGGCCCGCGAAACCGACAGCGGGCTGACGTCCAGCCCATCGACCTTGAATTGATGAGGCCCAAGCCCCGCGTCAAGCAAGGCCATGGCGATGGAGTAGGGTTCTTCGCCGGTGGAGCACGGCAAGCTGAGGATGCGCAACGCACGCAGGTGCTTAATCTCGGCCAGGCGCTTGACGGCCAGTTTGGCCAGGGTCGCGAAGGATTCGGGATAACGGAAGAACCAGGTCTCCGGGACGATCACCGCCTCGATCAGCGCTTGCTGTTCCTGGGCCGAGTGTTGCAGGCATTGCCAGTACTCATCAGCGGTTCGCCCTGGCGTGGCACTGATGCGTTGGCGCAGCGCGCGCTCGATGATCGCGGTGCCGACGGAGGTGACATCCAGGCCAATACGCTCCTTGAGGAAGTCGAAAAAACGCTGGTCGTTGTTCATGGCCGGACCTCGAGGTCATCAAGGTTCAACGGCGGCGTGGGAAACAACACGGCGCGCACCGACTCGTCGAGCAGGTCATTGACCCGCACCCATTGCAGCAACCCCTGGGCGTCTTCGCGCACCGGGCCCAGGTACGGCGCCTGACGGTTTTCCAGGCCATAGGGCTGGAAATCCGCGGGATCGCAGCGCAGGGTATCGGTGGCCTGCTCAAGAATCAGCCCCAGCACCTGCGCCGCTTGCTGTGGGTCGGGTCGGTAGTTCACCAGCACCAACCGCGTACTGGTACGGGCCTCGGCGCTGTGGCCGAAGGTCAGGGTACACAGGTCGATCACCGGCACCACCGTCGCGCGCCAGGCAAACACCCCCGCCACCCACGCAGGTGCCCGGGCAATGGGCTTGAGGGGCAGGCGCGGCAGCACTTCCACCACATCGATGGCCTGCAGGGCGTAGCGCTCGTTACCGATGCAAAACACCAGGAACAGGGTTTGGCGGGCCGCTGGCGCGGCGCCACGCCTGGTCTCGAATTCGCCCATCAGACTTTGAAACGCGAAACGCCACTGCGCAGCCCAACGGCCACCTGGCTCAGTTCGTCAATGGCCGAACTGGCCTGGCGCAGGGATTCGACCGTCTGGCTGCTGGCATCGCCCAGTTGCACCAAGGCGTGGTTGATCTGCTCGGCACCGGTGGCCTGGGCCTGCATGCCCTCGTTGACCATCAATACCCGCGGCGCCAGTGCCTGGACCTGGTGGATGATCTGCGACAGCTGCTCGCCGATCTGTTGCACCTCGGCCATGCCACGACGCACTTCCTCGGAGAACTTGTCCATGCCCATCACCCCGGCCGACACGGCAGACTGGATCTCGCGCACCATCTGCTCGATGTCGTAGGTGGCCACCGCGGTCTGGTCGGCCAGGCGCCGCACTTCGGTGGCGACCACGGCGAAACCACGGCCGTACTCACCGGCTTTCTCGGCCTCGATAGCGGCGTTGAGGGACAGCAGGTTGGTCTGGTCGGCCACTTTGACGATGGTCACCACCACTTGGTTGATGTTGCCGGCCTTCTCGTTGAGGATCGCCAACTTGGCGTTCACCAGGTCGGCTGCGCCCATCACCGAATGCATGGTTTCTTCCATGCGCGCCAGGCCTTGCTGCCCGGAGCCGGCAGCCACCGAGGCCTGGTCGGCGGCGGTGGAGACTTCGGTCATGGTGCGCACCAGGTCCCGGGACGTGGCGGCAATCTCTCGAGACGTCGCGCCGATTTCGGTGGTGGTGGCGGCAGTTTCGGTGGCCGTGGCCTGTTGCTGGCGCGAGGTCGCAGCAATCTCCGTCACCGAGGTGGTGACCTGCACCGACGAGCGCTGGGCCTGGGACACCAACGATGTCAGCTCGGCCATCATGTCGTTGAAGCCGGTTTCCACCGCACCGAATTCATCTTTGCGTGCAAGATTCAGGCGCCCGCTCAGATCGCCGCTGCGCATGATCTCGAGGATTTCCACGATGCGGTTCATCGGCGCCATGATCGCGCGCATCAGCAGCAACCCACAGAGTAAGGCGACGATCAACGCGACGAGAAACGCCAGGCCCATGGCCACTTTGGCCGCCGTTACCGCGTCGCCAATAGTCCCGGTGGCTTGTTCCGCCAACTCGCGATTGCGCTCGATGATTTGGTTCAAGTGCCCACGACCTCCCACCCATGCAGGCGTCAGCTCTTTGTCCAGCGCCAGCCGCGCGCCCTCATAATCCTTGCGCTGATACAGGTCCAGGACCTTCGCCATAGCCAGGTTGAACGCTTGGTGATTGGCCTCGAACTCATCGAAAGAAGCCTGGTCGGCCGGGTCCTGGATCAGCTTTTGATAGTTCTGGATCTCCTCGCGCAGATGCTTCTCGAAGCCCTGGTAGCGGGCCTTGTCCTCGGCGGTGATTTCCCGGTTCCCCGAGAGACCGACGATCTGTTGGGTCAAGACGTAGCTGTCGACCCAGCCGCCACGAATCATGGAGCTGAAGTACACCCCCGGCACCGCATCGGCCCGAACCTTTTCTTCACTGTCCTGGATCTTCAGCAAGCGCGAATACGAGACAACCACCATCAGCAACATGATGGCGATGATCACCGCAAAACTCGCCAGGATGCGTTGGCGCAACGTCCAGTTCTTCACAGTAAAACCTCGGGGCCTTTGAAATGCTGGGGAGTATAGCCGAGGGTGGTGTGGCATCTGTAAGGCGGGATGGAGTGATTTTGGCGCGGCCGAGGCTCGCTGTTTTCTCAAGATGAGCAATACCCCCTGTGGGAGCGAGCTTGCTCGCGATAGCGGTGCATCAGCCAACGATGCTGTGACTGACCGGGCGCCATCGCGAGCAAGCTCGCTCCCACAGGGAATAATGTTGGGACTGTTCTATACAGCAGCCTGCCGAACCTGCTTCTCCAGCTCCACCTTCAACCCCGGTTCCAGCTTGAGTTGTCGCGCCAGTTCATCGAGGTAGGATTTTTCCATGAAATTTTCTTCGTCCACCAGCATCACGCTGGCGATGTACATCTCCGCGGCCATTTCCGGGGTGCTGGCGGCGCGGGCGACGTCGGTGGGGTCCAGGGGTTTGTTGAGTTCAGCGTGCAGCCAGTGCTGCAGTTCCTGGTCATTGTCCAGCTTGGTGAATTCGCCCTCGATCAACTGACGCTCACGCTCGTCCACATGGCCATCGGCCTTGGCCGCTGCCACCAAGGCCGTGAGGATCGCCTGGCTGTGTTGCTCGACCTGCGCCGCAGGAACGCGGTCCAGGGTCTGCGGTTCGGTTTTCGGCGCAGTGCCCTGCTGGGCCTGCCAGTTGCCATAGGCTTTGTAGGCGATCACGCCCAGGGCGGCCAAACCCCCATAGGCCAGGGCCTTGCCGCCGAAGTTACGGGCTTTCTTGTTGCCCAGTAGCAGGCCCATGGCCCCGGCGGCCAAGGCCCCGCCACCCGCGCCGGAAAGCATGCCGCCCAGGCCACCGGAGCCGCCGAGCAAACCGCCCAAACCACCGGACGACTTGCCTTGGGCACCGCCAGCCTTGTTCTGCAACATCTCCTGACCGGACTTGAGTAGCTGATCGAGCAATCCACGGGTGTTCATTTGCGACCTCCACACATTCGGGTTAACCGGATCATTAAGGCCACCAGCCTAGAACGAAAGTGCCCGGTGCCCCCGGCGAGATTGCTTCGAGATGTTGCCTAGGCTTTAAGCCACCATGAAAAAAAACGATATACACTCCAGGACATCGATAAAACCGTCCACCGGGTATTCGTCCATGATGACCCTGCGTCAGATCCGCCATTTCATCGCCGTGGCCGAAACCGGCTCGATCTCCGCTGCCGCGCAAACCGCCTTCATTTCCCAGTCCACCCTGACCCTGGCTATCCAGCAGTTGGAACAGGAAATCGGCGTCAGCCTGTTCAACCGCCACGCCAAAGGCATGACCCTGACTCACCAGGGGCATCAATTCCTGCGCCAGGCCCATGTGATCCTGGCCACGGTCGACAACGCCAAGCGCAGCCTGCAACACAGCACCGACCAGGTGGCTGGCCACGTCACCATCGGGGTGACCAGCCTGGTCGCCGGTTATTACCTGGCGGATCTGCTGACCCGCTTCCAGCGCGCCTACCCCAATGTGGACATTCGCGTGATGGAGGATGAACGGCCGTACATCGAGCACCTGCTGGTCAGCGGTGAAATCGATGTCGGGGTGCTGATCCTGTCCAACCTCGAAGACCGCCACGCCTTGCAGACCGAAGTACTGACGCATTCGCCGTACCGTTTGTGGCTACCGGCGCAGCATCCGCTGCTTGAACACGACAGCATCAACCTGGCCGACGTGGCTCGCGAGCCGTTGATCCAGCTCAACGTCGATGAGATGGATCGCAACGCCCAGCGCCTGTGGCGTGGCGCCGGCCTGCAGCCGAAGATCAGCCTGCGCACCGCCTCGACCGAAGCGGTGCGCAGCCTGGTGGCGGCCGGCTTGGGGGTGTCGATTCAGCCCGACATGACCTACCGCCCCTGGTCGCTGGAAGGCGACATCATCGAGGCGCGCCCGATTGCCGACCTCAACCAGACCCTTGACGTCGGCCTGGCCTGGCGCCGAGGCACGGCGCGGCCAGCCATGGTCGATCCATTCCTGACCGTCGCCCGGGAAATTCCCCATGGCGGACGCAAGCCATCTATTTAATCGAATGCAGCCTTGAATATTTAGAATTTGTTGTCCTCGGATCTGAGCACTAATCTGACTGCGCCACCCCTTTCTGTGGGAACCCAGTTTGTTCGTCTCCCACAGGTACTGTTTTTAACTGACAGCAGTAGTCACCCTTAAAAGAGAAATCGGACATGGCTGGCACGCAAACCCCGTTATGCACCGCCTTGCTGATCGACGGTGAACTGGTTCCCGGTGACGGCATTGTCGAGCCGATCCTCAACCCGGCCACCGGCGAAGTCCTGGCGCACATCGCCGAAGCCGGCACCGAGCAAGTCGAAGCGGCGATCCTGGCGGCCCATCGCGCCTTCGCCGGCTGGTCGCGCACCACGCCGCAACAACGCTCGAACCTGCTGCTGGAGATTGCCAGCACCATCGAAAAAAACGCCGACTACCTGGCCCGCCTCGAATCCCTGAACTGCGGCAAGCCGCTGCATCTGGCGCGGCAGGATGACTTGAGCGCCACGGTGGACGTGTTCCGTTTCTTCGCCGGGGCTGTGCGCTGCCAGACCGGCCAGCTCAGTGGCGAATACTTGCCTGGCTACACCAGCATGGTGCGCCGCGACCCGATTGGCGTGGTGGCGTCCATTGCGCCGTGGAATTACCCGATCATGATGGCCGCCTGGAAGATCGCCCCGGCCCTGGCCGCCGGCAATACCTTGGTGTTCAAGCCGTCAGAACACACGCCGCTGTCGATTCTGGCCCTGGCGCCAACACTGGCCGAGATCCTGCCGCGAGGCGTGATCAACATCATCTGCGGGGGCGGTGAAGGGGTCGGCAGCCATCTGGTCAGCCATCCCAAAGTGCGTATGGTTTCGCTGACCGGCGATATCGTCACCGGGCAGAAAATCCTCCAGGCGGCGGCGAAAACCCTCAAGCGCACGCACCTGGAACTGGGGGGCAAGGCGCCGGTGATCGTGTGCGACGACGCCGACCTCCAGGCGGTGGTCGAAGGCGTGCGCACTTACGGTTACTACAACGCCGGGCAGGATTGCACCGCAGCGTGCCGAATCTACGCCCAGGGCGCGATTCACGACCGGCTGGTGGCCGAACTCGGCGCCGCGGTCAGCAGCCTGCGCTTTGCCGGCAAGCGCGATGCCGATAATGAAATCGGCCCGCTGATCAGCACCCGCCAGCGCGACCGCGTCGCCAGTTTCGTCGAACGCGCCCTCGGCCAACCGCACATCGAACGCATTACCGGCGCGGCGGTGCACTCCGGCGCGGGCTTCTATTACCAGCCCACGCTGCTGGCCGGCTGCAAGCAGAGCGATGAAATCGTCCAGCGCGAGGTATTCGGCCCGGTGGTCACCGTGACCCGCTTTGATGAACTCAGCCAGGCGGTGGACTGGGCCAACGATTCCGAGTACGGCCTGGCTTCCTCGGTGTGGACCCAGAACCTGGACAAGGCGATGCAGGTGGCGGCGCGGCTGCAATACGGCTGCACCTGGATCAACAGCCACTTCATGCTAGTCAGCGAAATGCCCCACGGCGGCCTGAAACGCTCGGGCTATGGGAAAGATCTGTCCAGTGATTCGCTTCAGGACTACAGCGTGGTGCGCCACATCATGGCCCGCCACGGCCAGCATCTGTAGATAACAGCACTACTCTAATAACAGGCCTTCAATGGCGCTTCACCCCGTTGAAACACTGCCCCGACCATAATTAAAGCAAGAGGGATTTCCATGTACGCGCACAAGACCGTATTGCTCAGCGCAATCACCACGGCGCTGCTGACCAGTGTCAGCCTCCAGGCCGCCGAACCGCTCAAGGCCATTGGTGCTGGCGAAGGCCAATTGGATATCGTTGCCTGGCCGGGTTACATCGAACGCGGTGAAAGCGACAAGGCCTACGACTGGGTGACCGGTTTCGAGAAGGAAACCGGCTGCAAGGTCAATGTGAAAACCGCCGCGACGTCTGACGAAATGGTCAGCCTGATGACCAAGGGCGGCTACGACCTGGTCACCGCCTCGGGCGACGCCTCGCTGCGGCTGATTGCCGGCAAGCGGGTGCAGCCGATCAACACCGCGCTGATCAGCAATTGGAAAAACCTCGACCCGCGCCTCAAGGATGCACCGTGGTACGTGGTCAACCAGCAGACCTACGGCACCCCGTATCAGTGGGGCCCGAACGTGCTGATGTACAACACCGAGGTGTTCAAGCAGGCGCCGACCAGTTGGGGTGTGCTGTTCAACGCCCAGAACCTGCCCGATGGCAAGTCGAACAAAGGCCGCGTGCAAGCCTACGATGGCCCGATCTACATCGCCGACGCGGCGTTGTACCTCAAGACCGCCAAGCCTGAGCTGGGCATCAAGGACCCGTATCAACTCGACGAGGCGCAGTACAAGGCCGTGCTGGAATTGCTGCGGGCCCAGCAACCGTTGATCCACCGCTACTGGCACGACACCACCGTGCAGATGAGCGATTTCAAGAACGAAGGCGTGGTGGCGTCCGGCGCCTGGCCGTATCAGGTCAACGGCCTGATGAACGAGAAGCAACCGATCGCCTCGACCATTCCGAAAGAAGGCGCCACCGGTTGGGCCGACACCACGATGCTGCACGCCGAGGCCAAGCACCCCAACTGCGCGTACAAATGGATGGACTGGTCGCTGCAGCCAAAAGTCCAGGGTGACGTGGCCGCGTGGTTCGGTTCGTTGCCGGCGGTTCCGGCGGCGTGCCAGGGCAGCGAGCTGCTCGGTGCCGAAGGCTGCAAGACCAACGGCTTCGACCAGTTCGACAAGATCGCCTTCTGGAAAACCCCACAGGCCGAGGGCGGCAAGTTCGTGCCGTACAGCCGCTGGACCCAGGACTACATTGCGATCATGGGTGGGCGCTAAGCCCTTCAGTTGGCTCAGGAAACGTAGCTGAACACCGCTCTTGTGTGGGAGCAAGGCTTGCCCGCGATGAAGATGACGCGGTCTCTCGGGGAACCGAGGCGCCTGTATCGCGAGCAAGCTTTGCTCCCACAGATCCGATGTCCGGCCCCCACCAACAATCCAATAGAAGTCGCGCTTTTTGGAGCCCCGCACCATGACACTTGCAGTCCAATTCACCCAGGTATCCCGTCAGTTTGGCGAAGTGAAGGCCGTTGACCGGGTTTCCATCGACATCCAGGACGGCGAGTTCTTTTCGATGCTGGGCCCTTCCGGCTCGGGCAAGACCACCTGCCTGCGACTGATCGCCGGGTTCGAACAACCCAGTGCCGGCTCGATTCGCATCCACGGCGAGGAAGCCGCCGGGCTGCCTCCCTATCAGCGGGACGTGAACACGGTGTTCCAGGATTACGCGCTGTTCCCGCACATGAACGTGCGCGACAACGTCGCCTACGGTTTGAAAGTCAAAGGCGTCGCCAAGGCCGAGCGCATCCAGCGCGCCGACGAAGCACTGGAGATGGTTGCCCTCGGCGGCTACGGCGAGCGCAAGCCAGTGCAGCTCTCCGGTGGCCAGCGCCAACGCGTGGCCCTGGCCCGCGCCTTGGTCAATCGCCCGCGAGTGTTGCTGCTGGATGAGCCCTTGGGTGCCCTCGACCTGAAGCTGCGTGAACAGATGCAAGGCGAGTTGAAGAAACTGCAACGCCAGTTGGGCATCACCTTCATTTTCGTCACCCATGACCAGACCGAAGCGCTGTCGATGTCCGACCGCGTGGCGGTGTTCAACAAAGGCCGCATCGAACAGGTCGATACGCCGCGCAACCTGTACATGAAACCTTCGACCACCTTCGTCGCGGAGTTCGTCGGCACCTCCAACGTGATTCGTGGCGAGCTGGCCCAACAACTGAGCGGTTATCCACAGCCGTTCTCGATCCGCCCGGAACACGTGCGTTTCGCCGAAGGTCCGTTGGCCGGCCATGAGATCGAAGTCCACGGCCTGCTTCACGACATCCAGTATCAAGGCAGCGCCACGCGCTACGAGTTGAAACTGGAAAACGGCCAGACCCTGAACCTCAGCCAGGCCAATACCCAGTGGATCGACACCGGTGCCCAGCACCAGACCGGCCAGCGCATCAGCGTGCGCTGGGCCCGCGAGGCGATGATCGCGCTGCATGACACCATCAGCGCCGAGGTGTGAGATGAACACCCTCGCCGCCACTCAAACGCCTGCGTCCGGCTCGCCGTTGCGGCGCTTTTCCAACCTGCTGTACCGAAGGCCAAACCTGTACCTGTCGATGCTGCTGGTGCCGCCGCTGATCTGGTTCGGCGCGATCTACCTGGGCTCGCTGCTGACTCTGCTGTGGCAAGGTTTCTACACCTTCGACGACTTCACCATGGCGGTCACGCCGGACCTGACCCTGGCGAATTTCACGGCGCTGTTCCAGCCCTCGAACTTCGACATCATTTTGCGCACCTTGAGCATGGCCATTGTGGTCTCCATCGCCAGCGCCATCGTCGCGTTCCCGATTGCCTATTACATGGCGCGCTACACCAGCGGCAAGACCAAGGCATTTTTCTACATCGCGGTGATGCTGCCGATGTGGGCCAGCTATATCGTCAAGGCCTATGCCTGGACACTGCTGCTGGCCAAGGGCGGCGTGGCGCAATGGTTCGTCCAGCACCTGGGGCTGGGCCCGGTATTGCAATTCGTGCTGGGTATTCCCGGAGTGGGCGGCAGCACGTTGTCCACCTCCCACCTGGGCCGCTTCCTGGTGTTCGTCTACATCTGGCTGCCGTTCATGATCCTGCCGATCCAGGCGTCCCTGGAGCGGCTGCCGCCGTCCCTGCTGCAAGCCTCGGCAGACCTGGGGGCCAGGCCACGCCAGACGTTCATGCAGGTGATTCTGCCGCTGTCGATCCCAGGCATCGCCGCTGGCTCGATCTTCACGTTTTCACTGACCCTGGGGGATTTCATCGTGCCCCAACTGGTAGGCCCGCCGGGGTACTTCGTCGGCAGCATGGTCTACGCCCAGCAAGGGGCCATCGGCAACATGCCCATGGCGGCGGCATTCACGCTGGTGCCCATCGTGCTGATCGCCATCTACCTGTCTATCGTCAAGCGCCTGGGGGCTTTCGATGCACTCTGAAAAATCATCCTGGGGCCTGAAGATCGCCGCTTGGGGCGGGCTGGTGTTTCTGCACTTCCCGATCCTGATCATCTTCCTCTACGCCTTCAACACCGAGGATGCGGCATTCAGCTTTCCGCCCAAGGGCCTGACCCTGAAGTGGTTCAGCGTCGCCTTCGCGCGCCCGGATGTGCTGGAGGCGATCAAGCTGTCGCTGCAGATCGCGGCCATCGCCACACTGATCGCCATGGTGCTCGGCACGTTGGCCTCAGCGGCGCTGTACCGGCGCGACTTCTTCGGCAAGCAGGGCATTTCGCTGATGCTGATCCTGCCGATTGCCCTGCCGGGGATCATCACCGGCATTGCCCTGCTGGCCACCTTCAAGACCCTCGGGATCGAGCCGGGGATGTTCACCATCATCGTCGGCCACGCGACTTTCTGTGTGGTGATCGTCTACAACAACGTTATCGCCCGTCTGCGCCGCACCTCCCACAGCCTGATCGAGGCGTCGATGGACCTGGGTGCCGACGGTTGGCAGACCTTTCGCTACATCATCCTGCCCAATCTCGGCTCGGCACTGCTGGCTGGCGGGATGCTGGCGTTTGCGCTGTCGTTCGACGAAATCATCGTCACCACCTTCACCGCCGGCCACGAACGTACCCTGCCACTGTGGCTGCTCAACCAACTCAGCCGCCCCCGCGACGTGCCGGTGACCAACGTGGTGGCGATGCTGGTGATGATCGTGACGATGCTGCCGATACTGGGCGCTTATTACCTGACACGGGGTGGTGAGAGCGTGGCGGGGAGTGGTGGGAAATAAATGTCACTGTGAACCGGATCCCTTGTGGGAGCGGGCTTGCTCGCTCCCACCCAGATCAAGAGCAAGAATCAAGAGGACATGGACATGCAAACCAAACTGCTGATCAACGGCCATCTGGTGAACGGCGAAGGCCCCGGCCAAGCCGTGTTCAACCCCGCACTGGGCCGGGTGCTGGTGGAAATCAATGAAGCC
Source organism: Pseudomonas viciae (assembly GCF_004786035.1). Taxonomy (NCBI): domain Bacteria; kingdom Pseudomonadati; phylum Pseudomonadota; class Gammaproteobacteria; order Pseudomonadales; family Pseudomonadaceae; genus Pseudomonas; species Pseudomonas viciae. The sequence goes on along the minus strand of NZ_CP035088.1, from coordinate 1,224,252 downwards.
AGCGAGGCCCAGGTCGATGCCGCCGTGCGTGCGGCCGACAGTGCCTTCGAAAGCTGGTCCCAGGTCTCGCCCAAAGACCGCTCCCTGCTGTTGCTCAAACTGGCCGATGCCATCGAAGCCCACGGCGAAGAACTGGCAAAGCTGGAGTCGGACAATTGCGGCAAACCCTTGAGCGCCGCGCTGAACGACGAGATCCCGGCGATTGCCGACGTGTTCCGCTTCTTTGCCGGCGCCAGCCGCTGCATGAACGGCTCGGCGGGTGGCGAATACCTGCCGGGGCACACCTCGATGATCCGCCGCGACCCGGTGGGTGTGATCGCCTCCATCGCACCGTGGAACTACCCATTGATGATGGTCGCCTGGAAAATCGCCCCGGCCCTGGCCGCCGGTAATACCGTGGTGCTCAAGCCGTCGGAACAGACCCCTCTGACAGCGTTGCGCCTGGCCGAACTGGCGTCGGACATTTTCCCTGCGGGTGTGCTCAACGTGGTGTTCGGCCGTGGGCAAACTGTCGGCCAGCCGCTGGTGACCCATCCGAAAGTGCGCATGGTGTCGCTGACCGGGTCCATTGCCACCGGTTCGAACATCATTTCCAGCACCGCCGACAGCGTCAAGCGCACGCACATGGAACTGGGCGGCAAGGCCCCGGTGCTCATTTTCGACGACGCTGACATCGACGCGGCGGTGGAAGGCATCCGCACCTTCGGTTTCTACAACGCCGGCCAGGACTGCACCGCCGCGTGCCGCATCTATGCCCAGCAAGGCATCTACGAGCAGTTTGTCGAAAAGCTCGGCGCCGCAGTGAGCAGCATCATGTATGGCCTGCAAACGGCGCCAGACACCGAGATGGGGCCGCTGATCACCGCCCAGCACCGTGACCGCGTGGCTGGGTTCGTCGAACGGGCCATCGCCCAGCCGCATATCCGCCTGATCACCGGTGGCAAGGCGGTGGAGGGCAACGGGTTCTTCTTCGAACCAACGGTATTGGCCGACGCCCAGCAGGACGACGAAATCGTCCGTCGGGAAGTTTTCGGCCCGGTGGTATCCGTCACCCCCTTCGTCGACGAAGCGCAGGTACTGGCCTGGGCCAACGATTCGGACTACGGCCTGGCCTCATCGGTGTGGACCGCCGATATCGGCCGCGCCCATCGCCTGGCGGCACGCCTGCAATACGGCTGCACCTGGGTCAACACCCACTTCATGCTCGTCAGCGAAATGCCCCATGGCGGTCAGAAACGTTCCGGCTATGGCAAGGACATGTCCATGTATGGGCTGGAGGACTACACGGTGGTGCGGCATGTGATGTTCAAGCATTGAAGCCAAGACAACGTTAGCAACACACGCTCGCGCTCGCCCTGCCTGCGCGCTGCCAAGGTTTTCGTCGACGGGTGCACGCTCGCCGGTTGACGGAAATCCTGGCAGGACCTAACGCGCCTACAACGTATACACCTTGGAGATTAGCCATGGCCTCGCCCGTTTTGTCCTTTCGTGTGGAAGAAGGCCTGGCCATCATCACCGTGCTTGATCAGAATCTGGAAACACTGCGCATCGCATCCACCAGGTAGCGCATAGCGATCCGGTCGTTTTCCGACAGTTCCCGATAGCGCTCCACCAGCCTTAACTCTTCCAGGCTGAGCCGGCGCGTCCTGCGCGGGTTGATCAGGCCTGGAAAGATCCCCAGCATTTCGGTAATGCCCTGTATTTTTGTCATGAACGTTGTCCTTCTGTACGTCGAATGGCCTGATAGCGCCGTCTGCATCGCGGATCGAACCGTCTATCCAGCTAAAGAATAGGGAGGATTCATAGCGTGAAAAGGGAGTTTTAGAGTAATTAGTCAAAAAAAGCCGAAATCCTGATAAAAAAAGAAATATCTGTAAGAAAATTTAACTAAGCCGCGCTTTCCTTTCTCTATATGCCCGCATATCCCCTATGATTTTGCCCCTTGGTGAACCGATCCAGCTCTCAGGCATCTGTTCTAACGTCTGTTGCGTTTGGCCAAAGGCATGTCCGAACTCCTTCATCAATCCTTGCGGCCAGGAACGGCTCGGGATTTTTTCGAGAAAGGTTGTATTTATGCACCGCAGGAATTTGCTCAAGGCTTCCATGGCCTTCGCCGCGTACACCGGGCTATCGGCCTCCGGACTCATGGCCGCACGCGCCTGGGCTGCTGATCAGACTGCCGACGGCGAAGCCCGTCCCTTCGATTTCAACGGTTTGAAGGATCAGGCCAAGCGGCTGGCCGAGAGCCGCTACGTCGACACCAAGCAAGTCCTGCCAGAAACCCTGGCCCTGATGTCGCCGCTGCAGTTCAATGCCATCCAGTACGACGCCAACCACTCCCTGTGGAATAACCTGGAAGGGCGACAACTGGATGCACAGTTCTTCCATGTCGGCATGGGCTTCAAGCAGCCGGTGCGCATGTACAGCGTCGACCCGAAGACGCGCATGGCCCGTGAAGTGCACTTCCGTCCGGAACTGTTCAACTACGAGAAAACCACGGTCAACACCTCACAACTGAAGGGTGACCTGGGCTTCGCCGGCTTTCGCGTCTTCAAGGCGCCGGAGCTGGACCGTCACGACATCCTTTCGTTTCTGGGGGCCAGCTATTTCCGCGCCGTGGATGCCAGCGGCCAGTACGGGCTGTCGGCCCGCGGCTTGGCCATCGACACCTACGCCAAGAAGCGTGAGGAATTCCCGGACTTCACCAAGTTCTGGTTCGAAACCCCGGAAAAGAACAGCACCCGCTTCGTGGTCTACGCCCTGCTCGACTCCCCCAGCGCCACGGGTGCCTATCGGTTTGACATCGATTGCCAGCCGACCCGGGTCGTGATGGAGGTCGACGCACACATCAATGCCCGTACCGCCATCGAACAACTGGGCATCGCCCCCATGACCAGTATGTTCAGCTGCGGCACTGTCGAGCGGCGCATGTGCGACACCATTCATCCGCAGATCCACGATTCCGACCGCCTGGCCATGTGGCGCGGCAACGGCGAATGGGTCTGCCGCCCACTGAACAACCCCGCCACCCTGCAATTCAATGCCTTCGTCGACAAGAACCCGAAAGGTTTCGGCCTGGTGCAGACCGACCATGACTTTGCCAGCTACCAGGACACCGTGGACTGGTACAGCAAGCGTCCAAGCCTGTGGGTCGAGCCTACAACGGCCTGGGGTGAAGGCTCTGTCGATCTGCTGGAAATTCCTACGACCGGCGAAACCCTGGATAACATCGTCGCGTTCTGGACACCGAAAAAACCGGTGGCTGCCGGCGACTCGCTGAACTATGGCTACAAGCTTTACTGGAGCGCCCTGCCCCCGGTGAGCACCGACCTGGCGCACGTCGACGCGACCCGTTCAGGCATGGGCGGCTTCATTGAAGGTTGGGCACCGGGCGAGCATTACCCGACCGTCTGGGCGCGGCGCTTTGCCGTGGACTTCAGCGGCGGCGGCCTCGACCAGTTGCCGCCAGGCACCGGCATCGAACCGGTGGTCACCTGTTCCCACGGCGAGGTGAAGGACTTCAACGTACTGGTGCTGGATGCAATCAAGGGCTACCGCATCACCTTCGACTGGTACCCGACCGACGACCGCGTGGACCCGGTGGAAATGCGCCTGTTCCTGCGCAGCAAGGACCGGACCTTGAGCGAGACCTGGTTGTATCAGTACTTCCCGCCGGCGCCGGATAAGCGTAAGTATCCCTGATAGTGATTCGGCGCCTGGGCTGGCCCCATCGCGAGCTTGCTCGCGATGAGGCCGCTACAGCCACCGAATAATCCAGCCCGATAAACAAAAGCCCCGGCCAACTCGACCGGGGCTTTTTGTTTTATCGGGCTCTCAGTCCCGCAAATCCGACTCATGAATCGGCTGGTCCCGATGTGTGGCCCGCTGGTACTGCGCCGGCCACGTGGCCTTGCGTCCACCCAGGTCATCATCGGCATGCAGGGCCCAGTACGGATCACGCAACAATTCCCGGGCGAGGAAAATGATATCGGCCTGGCAAGTGCGCAGGATGTGCTCGGCCTGGGCCGGCTCGGTAATCATGCCGACGGTGCCGGTGGCGATTTCCGACTCCTTGCGCACCCGTTCGGCGAAGCGTGTCTGATAGCCCGGGCCGGTGGGGATTTCCGCGTTCGCGGCCGTGCCGCCCGAGGACACATCGATCAAGTCCACTCCCAGTGCCCGGAATCGCCGCGCCAGCTCCACGGTTTCATCCGGGTTCCAACCGTCCTCGACCCAGTCGGTGGCGGAGACGCGAACGAACACGGGCAACTCTTCAGGCCATACAGCCCTCACCGCCTCGGTGACTTGCAGCACCAGGCGAATGCGATTATCGAACGAGCCGCCGTATTGATCGCGCCGCTGATTGCTCAAGGGTGACAGGAATTGATGCAGCAGATAGCCATGGGCCGCGTGGACTTCGACCACTTTAAATCCGGCCGTCAGGCTGCGTTTTGCCGCGTCCACGAACGCCTGGACCACACCGGCGATCTGTCCTTCATCCAGTTGGACGGGCTGGGTGTGCTGCGGGTCGAAGGCTATCGGCGACGGACCGACCGGCACCCAGCCGCCATCCTCCGGTTTTACGCTGCCATGCTTGCCCAGCCAGGGTCGCCAGGTGCTGGCCTTGCGCCCGGCGTGGGCCAATTGTATGCCCGGCACGGCCCCTTGGGCGGTGATAAAGCGGGTGATGCGTTGCAGGGGTTCGATCTGTTCATCGTTCCACAAACCCAGGTCCTGGGCGGTGATGCGGCCGTCCGCGGTGACGGCGGTGGCTTCGGTGAACACCAGGCCGGCGCCGCCCACGGCACGGCTTCCGAGATGCACCAGGTGCCAGTCGTTGGCCAGGCCATCGGCGCTCGAATACTGGCACATCGGCGACACCGCGATGCGATTGGGTAGGGTCAATTGGCGAAGGGTATAGGGTTCCAGCAGCAGACTCATGGGGCACCTCTCGAATCAGTGGGCAGGCTCCAGGGTTCTGTTTGAAAAGTCGACGAGTGACAAAAGATGCAACACCCGCCCCCGCGGGCAACGAAAATCGACAAGACGTCACAACGGCTATCAAGCAGTGCTTAGAGCCTAGTCGACAACCTGGGATCAGGGTGGGTTCAGAATTAAAAACCGGCCCCGATTTTCGTGTGGGAGCAAAGCCTGCTCGCGAGACCGGCACCTCGTTCTTTGAAAAACCGCATCGCCTTCATCGCGGGCAAGCCTTGCTCCCATACAAGGAGTCGCCACCCGGCAGATGAGTATTCGAGCCTACCGCGGCTCGATATGAGCAATCATCAACTGCACCGTTTCCTGGCCGCGGAATTCGTTGAGGTCGAGCTTGTAGGCCAGTTCGACCCAGCGCACGGTGGGGTTTGGCCAGATCTCGCGGTCGATGCCGAAGGCGATGCCATCGAGCTTCACCGAGCCGCATTCGCTCTTGAGCACCACCTTCAGGTGCCGCTCGCCCACCACCCGCTGTTCGACCAACTGGAACACGCCGTGGAACATCGGCTCCGGAAAGTGTTGGCCCCAGGGGCCAGCGTGGCGCAGCGCCCGGGCCAGTTCCAAGTGAAATTCCTCCACCGCCAGGGTGCCGTCCGACAACAGGCGCCCGGTCAGGTCTTCTTCGCGCAATTGCCTACGCACTTCGGCGTCGAACGCCTCGGCGAACAACGGGAAATTCGCTTCCGGCAACGTCAGCCCCGCCGCCATGGCGTGACCGCCGTACTTGCTGATCAGGGTCGGATGCTGCGCCGCCACGACGCTCAGCGCATCGCGAATATGAAACCCCGGCACCGAGCGGCCCGAGCCCTTGAGTAGGCCGTCGCCGGCATCGGCAAAGGCAATGGTTGGACGGAAATAGCGCTCTTTCATACGCGAGGCGAGGATACCGATGACGCCTTGGTGCCACTGCGGATCGAACAGGCACAAACCGAACGGCATCGACTCCACCGGCAGGTCCTTGAGCTGGGCCAGGGCTTCGCGCTGCATACCCTGCTCGATGGATTTGCGATCCTGGTTCATGCCGTCCAACTGCGCCGCCATCTCCCGCGCCAGGGCCGCGTCGTCAGTGAGCAGGCACTCGATGCCCAGGCTCATGTCGTCCAGGCGTCCGGCCGCATTCAGGCGCGGGCCGAGGATAAATCCGAGGTCCGTCGAGGTAATGCGCGAATGGTCGCGCTTGGCAACTTCGAGGATCGCCTTGATACCCGGACGGGCACGCCCGGCGCGAATCCGTTCTAGGCCCTGATGCACCAGGATCCGGTTATTGGCGTCCAGGGGCACTACGTCGGCCACACTGCCCAGAGCCACCAGGTCCAACAATTCACCGATGTTCGGTTGGGGTTTACTGGCGTACCAGCCCAGGCTACGCAAACGTGCCCGCAGCGCCATCAGCACATAGAAGATCACGCCGACACCCGCCAGCGCCTTGCTCGGAAACTCACAGCCCGGCTGGTTCGGATTGACGATGGCATCGGCCGCCGGCAGTTCGAGGCCCGGCAAGTGGTGGTCGGTGACCAGCACCTTGAGCCCCGCCGCTTTTGCCGCCGCCACGCCTTCCACGCTGGAAATACCGTTGTCCACGGTGATCAGCAACTGCGGCTCGCGGCTCAAGGCGACTTCGACGATTTCCGGGGTCAGCCCGTAGCCGTATTCGAAGCGATTGGGCACCAGATAGTCGACATGGGCCGCGCCGAGCAAGCGCAGCCCGAGCATGCCCACGGTACTGGCGGTCGCACCGTCGGCATCAAAATCACCGACGATCAGGATCCGCTGGCGTTGCTCCAGCGCCACCACCAGCAGGTCCACCGCCGCGTCGATGCCCTTGAGTTGCTGATAAGGAATCAAGCGCGCCAGGCTCTTGTCCAGTTCAGCCTCGGACTGCACGCCACGAGCCGCGTACAGGCGGGTCAACAGCGGCGGCAGGTCACCGAGGAATGGCAGGGTGTCGGGTAGCTGGCGGGGTTCTATGCGCATGGGGTGACGGATATTTCTCTATAGATCATGGGAATTGTTATGAGGGAGCTTGTGTAGGAGCGGGCTTGCTCGCGAAGGCGGCGGCATATCAACATAGATGCAAGCTGATCTACCGTCTTCGCGAGCAAGCCCGCTCCCACAATGGTCCGCTCAATACCGCGTCAATGGATCAGCCGCGCTCGCCCGTCAACCATTGCAACTGCACTTCATGCTGGCCACGGTCGTCGGTCACGAAAATCGTCCCTTCGCTGATCATCACATCCCACTTGATGACCCGGGGCATGTCTTGGGCCAGGGTTTCCAGCACTTCCTGGGGCACGGCGGCGATGTTGACGTTTTTCAGGTTCTTGACGGCCGGAATCACCTTGCCTTCCCACACCCGCAGGCTGCCGTAGGCCAGCAGGCTGGTGCGCTCGGTGCGACGCGAGCACCAGGTCAGGCGGTCGGCGTCGGGCTGGCCGACTTCGATCCAATGCAGCACACGGTCATCCAGGCTTTTTTCCCACAGCGCAGGTTCATCGACGTCTGACAGACCACGACCGAATGCCAGCAGCTCGTTGTACCAGAATGCGTAGGCCAACAGACGTACGGTCATGCGCTCCTCGGTTTCCGAAGGATGGCGGGCAATGGTCTGCTTCACGTTCTCGTACACATTGCGGTCGAGGTCGGTGAGGTTCAGTTCAAACTTATAAGTCGTGGACGGCTGGGCCATGAACGGGCTTCTTGATACGAGGAAAGGCGGCAAGTCTAACCGATGACACGGGCAATCCACGAATTGCCGACCATCAACCTGCGGCGACTGACACTGGCCTATGATAAAACGCTCTATTCGTTCTGCTTTTGTCCTACAGGATTTCTTATGTCGCTTACTGCCAAACCCCTTGCCGGCGTCAAAGTCATCGAACTCGGTACCTTGATCGCGGGGCCTTTTGCCTCGCGCATCTGCGGTGAATTCGGGGCCGAGGTCATCAAGGTCGAATCGCCTGACGGCGGCGACCCCTTACGCAAGTGGCGCAAGCTGTATGAAGGGACATCGTTATGGTGGTTCGTCCAGGCCCGCAACAAAAAATCCCTGACCCTGAACCTCAAGCACCCCGAAGGCCTGGCGATCCTGAAGAAGCTGATCGGCGAAGCCGACATCCTGATCGAGAATTTTCGCCCCGGCGTGCTGGAAAAGCTCGGCCTGGGCTGGGATGTACTGCACGCGCTGAACCCGAAACTGGTGATGGTGCGGCTTTCAGGCTTTGGCCAGACCGGCCCCATGAAAGATCAGCCCGGGTTCGGCGCGGTGGGTGAATCCATGGGCGGCCTGCGCTACATCACCGGGTTCGAGGACCGCCCGCCGGTGCGCACCGGGATCTCCATCGGCGACTCGATCGCGGCGCTCTGGGGCGTGATCGGCGCACTGATGGCCCTGCGTCACCGCGAAATCAACGGCGGTACCGGACAAGTGGTCGATGTGGCGTTGTACGAGGCGATCTTCGCCATGATGGAAAGCATGGTGCCGGAGTTCGACGTGTTCGGTTTCATCCGCGAGCGCACCGGCAATATCATGCCCGGCATCACCCCCTCGTCGATCCACACCAGTGCCGACGGCAAGCACGTGCAGATTGGCGCCAACGGCGATGCGATCTTCAAGCGTTTCATGCAGATCATCGGCCGTGACGACCTGGCCAATGACCCGCAACTGGCCAGCAACGACGGCCGTGACAGCCGCCGCGACGAGCTGTATGGCGTGATCGATCGTTGGGTCAACTCGCTACCGCTCGATACGGTCATCGAGCAGTTGAACCAGGCCGGGGTGCCAGCCAGCCGGATTTTCAGTGCCGAGGATATGTTCAGCGACCCGCAGTTCCTCGCCCGGGAAATGTTTCTGCAGGCCAAGCTGCCGGACGGCAAGGCGTTCAAGATGCCGGGCATCGTACCGAAACTCTCCGACACCCCGGGTACCTCCGAATGGGTCGGGCCGGCGCTGGGAGAGCACAACGCCCAAGTGCTCGGTGAGCTTGGCTACGATGCCCAGCAGATCGCCAAACTGCGCACCGACGGAGCCATTTGACGCGCCACCGGGGTTCGGCGGTGAACGAAAACCTGTGTTCACTGAAGATCAACGGTGGGAGCGGGCTTGCTCGCGAAGGCGGCGCATCAGTCGATATCAATGTTGAATATCGGCCCCTTTCGCGAGCCCGTTCCCACAAAGATTCGGCGTTGCTCCGTGGCCGAGCGCACTAAAACCTTAAATCCCAGGCAAAAAGAAACCCCGAGAAGTGGGGAGACGACTCGGGGTTAAACGTGACCATTCGAGGTCAGTACAACAAGCGACAAGCACCGGAGCACAATGCTCGCTCTTGTTGGTAAAAGGTCTGACTCACCAAGACGTAAGAAGGTTCCCACAAACTTCGTTCAATTCGGGACAGCCATCACCTTGTCGCGCGCCAGATTACGCAGCGCCGCGATCACACAGGGCTCCAGGCGTCCCTCGGCAATCAGCACATCGCGATGCAAGCCATCGACCACATCCGTCAGTTGGCGCTTGTCGGTCAATTGGGCCCGGTTGAACACCCGTTCGACGATGATGCTTCCGACGGCATTTTTCAGCGTTATCAAGCATTCGCCCTTGGCGCCGGAGGGAGTCAGCGTAACCTGATACGGGCTTAAAGCCTCACCTAGCAATAGGCTGATACTTTCCATTCGCTCACCCTTCAATAGTCCGAAAACAGCTGCATGTACACAGTAAGTGACCGTGGGCCACAGCAGAAAGTTCGTCAGCGCACCGAACCGGCGTACCTCAAACCTGTTCAACCGAGCATGCGCGTCCAATATGACAGGGAAACAACAACCGTCGCTGCAAGCCATTTGCGTGGCGAGCGGCCTCGGTCACGCCAGGAGTTTCTCGGAGCGGCTCCAGCGGCGGCCGACATCGATCCACCCGCCTAAAATTCCGCGCAACTGCCCATCGGCCCCGTAGAAGGGCACCGACCAATGATAGATTTCCCGCAATCCGTTGCTGAACATCAACTGACGGTCGACGAATCGAGGCTGCCCGGTACGCAGTTGCTCCATCACCTCCCCATGTAGCAGCTCAGCAGTGTCCGCAGGAAACGGTGCAGAGTCAGTCAACCGCGTCCCCCGCAGCTTTTCGAAGCGGGTCGCTAGCTGCTCTTCGTAGCTTTTGTTGCACATGACCAGGCGTCCTTCGAGATCACGGATGAAAATCGGATCGGGAATGGCATCCATCAAGGCTCTCTGGAGCATCAACTGGTCTTTGAGGACCGCCTCGGCCTTGAGGCGCTGATCGATCTGAATCTGCAGGCGGCGATTCCACAACAGGGACAGCAGGCCGAACATCACGACCACGGTCACACACCAGTAACCCCACTGAGACACACGCGACCAGAACGACGGCGCCTGGCTGGGGGTAATGCCCGCCATCCATTTGGAGCGCAGCGCGCGCATCTCATTGGCCGGGAAGGCTTCCAGCGCTTTATTCAAAATGGCCAGCAACGGTGTCAGATCCTGGCGCACGGCCAGGTAGTCCGGTTCCCACTTGCCCTCAAGGTTTCTTCCTACTTGCAATTGCCCAGCGGGATAGAGATGCACCCCCGTTTCATTTTCAATGGTGGCGTAGGCTTCCCGGCTCTCCACCAGCGCCCGTGCCTCTCCATACGTCTTGACCGTGCGCAGCTCAATGGCCGGGTAGTCACGCCTGATTTCCGCCTCCAGGGCATGCCGTGCCGGCAAAGCCAGGATCTTGCCCTCGAGCTGCTCCATGGAATGAAGCGCAGACTCCCCGTCACGTCCGACGAATACCCAGCCGGAACCGCCAAATGCATGGCTGAAACTCAGGAAATTCCTGCGTTCATCGTTCATCGCCAGCGTGGTCGTCATGTCGGCCTCGCCATTCTCCAGCATCGCCAGCAACTGATCGGGGGAAAACGACTCCCGATGCACGAACTCAAGCCCCGTCATTTGCGCAATGCGCTGGAGAATGTCGTGGTTCAGGCCGTTCCACTGCCCCAGCTCATTTTTGAACAGGTACAACGGAAACTGCATCGAGGCCACGATGACCCGTGGGTTTTCCTTGATCCACTTCAGCTCCTGCGCGTCCAGCACCAACCGCTCATCGGGCTCGAACGGTGGCGTTTCGATGGCCGCCAGTTGTGCCGCGCCGCTCCATTGCGCCGAGTACATCAGGGCCAGGCCTATCACCCAGCTCAGGGCTGGTTTGCATCGGATAAAAAACAACATCTGCACTTCCTTCGAGATAACCCGCCCCTCCCTCCAAGGGCGAAAACCCGGCCAGTTTGGCATGCAGAAACAAGAAAGCCCGTCAGGAGACGGGCTTCAAAATGTGACAGGTTTCAGCGGGTCAGAGCGGCTTGCCGCGGTTGCCATGCTGACTGACAAAGGCCTGCACGGCTTTCAAGTCATTGGGCAACACGGTGCAACGCTCATCTCGCTCAAACAAATCAGAAAGGTGTGCAGGGAGTTCAAGCGCTTTTCCTACACCCGCTTTCTCCACCGCTTCCGGGAACTTGACCGGATGAGCGGTGCCGAGGATCACCATCGGGATGTCCAGGCTGCGACGGCACTCACGAGCGGCTCTCACGCCGATAGCGGTGTGCGGATCGAGCAATTCACCGCTTTGCTCGAACACCTCGGCAATGGTTTCGCAGGTTTGCGCATCGTCCACCGCCAGGGAGTCGAACAACTTGCGGGCTTCGGTCCAGCGCTCAGGCTCGACGCTGAAGCCACCGCCCTGGCGGAAGCTGTCCATCAGGCCGGCAATCGCTGCGCCATTGCGACCGTGCAGATCGAACAGCAGGCGCTCGAAGTTCGACGACACCATGATATCCATGGAAGGCGAGAGCGTGGCGTGCAGGGTTTCCTTGACGTACTGGTTACCGCTCATGAAGCGATGCAGGATGTCATTGCGATTGGTGGCGACGATCAATTGATTGATCGGCAGCCCCATGTTGCGCGCCAGGTAACCGGCGAAGATATCGCCGAAGTTACCGGTAGGCACCGAGAACGACACCGAACGGGCCGGGCCGCCCAGTTGCAGGGCCGCATGGAAGTAATAAACGATCTGGGCCATGATCCGCGCCCAGTTGATCGAGTTCACCGCCACCAGGCGCGTGCCCTTGAGGAAACTCTGGTCGGCGAAACTGGCCTTGACCATTTCCTGGCAGTCATCGAAGTTGCCTTCGATGGCGATGTTGTGGATGTTATCGCCGAAAATCGTCGTCATCTGCCGACGCTGGACTTCCGAGACGCGGTTGTGCGGGTGCAGGATGAAAATGTCGACGTTATCGCAATGCTTGCAGCCTTCGATGGCGGCCGAACCGGTATCGCCAGACGTTGCACCGACAATCACCACACGCTCGCCGCGCTTTTGCAGCACGTAGTCGAGCAGACGACCGAGCAATTGCAGGGCGAAGTCCTTGAATGCCAGGGTCGGGCCGTGGAACAGCTCCATCACCCACTCGTTACCGTTGAGCTGACGCAAAGGTGCGATGGCGTTGTGGGAAAAGACGCCATAGGTCTCTTCCAGAATCTTTTTGAAATCGGCGTCCGGGATGCTGCCGGTGACGAACGGGCGCATCACCCGGAAGGCCAGCTCGTGATACGGCAGGCCGGCCCAGGAGGCAATTTCTTCCTGGGTGAAACGCGGCAGGTTTTCCGGCACATAGAGGCCGCCGTCGGTAGCCAGGCCGGCCAACAGGACATCTTCGAAATTCAGGGCCGGTGCCTGGCCGCGGGTGCTGATATAGCGCATGGGGCAAACCTTCGGTTTGGGCTTCAAGCCTCAGGCCACAAGCGGCAAGTGAGAAGCGGCTCGGCTTCTACTTGCAGCTCGCGGCTTGGCGCTTGCCGCTAAATTAATTCAAATGTTCAACGCGGATACGGACCACCGGACCCACGACGCCCTGCAGGGCCTCCAGCGCAGTGATCGCATCGTTGATGCGTTGCTCGACCACACGGTGGGTCAGCAGGATCATCGGCACCAGGCCGTCGTGCTCCTCGACTTCCTTCTGCATGATCGACTCGATGTTGATGCCACGCTCCGAAAGAATGCTCGCCACCTGGGCCAGGACGCCTGGATGGTCCTTGGCCTGGATACGCAGGTAGTAGGCACTTTCGCATGCTTCGATCGGAAGAATCGGGTGATCCGACAACGAGTCTGGCTGGAACGCCAGGTGCGGCACACGGTTCTCCGGATCGGAGGTCATGGCGCGAACCACATCCACCAGATCGGCCACCACCGAGGAGGCCGTCGGTTCCATGCCAGCACCGGCGCCGTAGAACAGGGTCGAGCCGGCCGCATCACCGTTGACCATCACCGCGTTCATCACGCCGTTGACGTTAGCGATCAGGCGGTCGGCCGGGATCAGCGTCGGGTGCACGCGCAGCTCGATGCCGCTGGCGGTGCTGCGAGCCACGCCCAGGTGCTTGATGCGGTAGCCCAAAGCTTCGGCGTAGTTCACGTCAGCGGTGGTCAGCTTGGTGATGCCTTCGGTGTAGGCTTTGTCGAACTGCAGCGGGATACCGAAGGCGATGGACGCCAGGATCGTCAGCTTGTGCGCCGCGTCGATGCCTTCCACGTCGAAGGTCGGATCGGCCTCGGCATAACCCAGGGCCTGGGCTTCGGCGAGCACGTCCTCGAAGGTGCGACCCTTCTCGCGCATCTCGGTAAGGATGAAGTTGCCGGTGCCGTTGATGATCCCGGCCACCCAGTTGATGCGGTTGGCCGACAAGCCTTCACGAATCGCCTTGATCACCGGAATGCCACCGGCCACGGCGGCTTCGAACGCAACGATCACGCCCTTCTCGCGAGCCTTGGCGAAAATCTCATTACCGTGAACAGCGATAAGCGCCTTGTTCGCGGTGACCACATGCTTGCCATTCTCGATGGCTTTGAGTACCAGCTCGCGGGCAACGGTATAGCCGCCCATCAGCTCTATGACGATGTCGATCTCAGGGTTCGTGGCCACTTCGAAGACATCGTTGGTAATCGCAATACCGGTCGTCTGGAACTGAGGCTTTGGCGTGCGCATGGCAATTTGTGCCACTTCGATTCCACGCCCGGCACGCCGGGAAATTTCCTCGGCGTTACGCTGAAGTACGTTGAAGGTGCCGCCACCGACGGTACCTAACCCACAGATGCCTACTTTGACCGGATTCACTCTTGACTCCCCATGAAACGGCCGACGCAAGGTCGGCCGTGAAATACAGCCACGCAGTAACGCGACTTAGTGTTTAACGGCCCGGCGAAGGTTTCGCCGAGCCGAGATCTTCAGAAACAGACCACGCATGATCATTTCGCACCAAGGGCCAGTTTGGCGACTTGTGGCGCCGGCTGGTAGCCCGGAATTACCTGACCGTCCGCCAAAACAATCGCTGGCGTACCGTTCACACCTATTGACTGCCCAAGGGCAAACTGCTTGGAAACCGGGTTCTCGCACTTGGCGGCCTTGATTTCCTTGCCATCGACCATCTTGTCCATGGCCGCTTTCTTGTCCTTGGAGCACCAGACCGCCTGCAACTGTTCGTCACCCGGCGAACCCAGGCCCTGGCGCGGGAAGGCAACGTAGCGCACTTCGATACCGCGCTTGTTCAGTTCCGGCACTTCGGCGTGCAGCTTGTGGCAATACGGGCAAGTGGTGTCGGTGAATACCGTGATATGGGATTTGGTTTCACCGATCGCAGGGTAAACCACGGTTTCGGCAACCGGGATGCCGTTGATCAGTTTGGAAATGCCCTGGCGCTCGGTGATCTCGGTGAGATTGACCGGCTTGCCGTCCTTGAGCTCGAACAGGTTGCCCTGGACGATGTACTGACCGTCAGCGCTGGCGTACAACACCCGGCTGCCCTTGAGCTTGACCTCATACAGGCCGGCCATGGGGCTGGCGGAGATGGCTTCGATCGGCACTTCGAGCTGAAGGTTTTCCAGGCTCTTGCGGATAGCCTTGTCGGCCGCGTCGTCAGCGATGGCAAAGGTACTGGCCAGCGCGATGGCGGCGGCGGTGAACAACTGGATCAAACGCATGGGGACTCCTGAGGCGAACAAATGGGACGGGGAAACGCCGACCCGCAGATTCGGGTTCCAGCCGCCCACTGTGCAAACCGGCAAAGCCTACCACATAAGGGCTGAGTGGCCGAATGCCGGTGACGCACGACGTTGGTGGAGGCTTTTCTGTGGGGGCTTCATTCAGCCCCGAGGATGATGCTTGGCATGCAGGTCCTGCAATCGCGCCCGGGCCACGTGCGTGTAGATCTGGGTGGTGGACAGGTCGCTGTGGCCCAGCAGCATCTGCACCACTCGCAAGTCGGCGCCGTGGTTGAGCAGGTGCGTGGCGAAGGCATGGCGCAAGGTGTGGGGCGAGAGGGACTTGCCGATCCCGGCCACCTTGGCCTGGTGCTTGATGCGGTGCCAGAAGGTCTGGCGGGTCATCTGCTCGCCACGCAGGCTTGGAAACAGCACGTCGCTGGGCCGCCCGCCCAGCAGCTCATGACGGGCGTCGCGCATGTAACGCTCGACCCAGACGATCGCTTCCTCGCCCATCGGCACCAGACGCTCCTTGCTGCCCTTGCCCATCACCCGCAGCACGCCCTGGCGCAAGTTGACCTGCTCCAGCGTGAGGCTGATCAATTCGGTGACCCGCAGGCCGCAGGCGTACAAGACCTCCAGCATGGCCCGGTCGCGTTGACCGATAGCCTCGCTGAGGTCCGGCGCCGCCAGCAACGCCTCCACATCCGCTTCTGACAAGGACTTGGGCAGCGGACGCCCCAGCTGCGGCATTTCCACACGCAAGGTCGGATCGACGGCAATCAGCTTTTCCCGCAACAAATAGCGATAAAAACCGCGCAAACCGGAGAGAAAACGTGCCGTGGAGCGCGGTTTGTAGTTCTGCTCAAGGCGCCAGGCCAGGTGATCGAGGATCAACTCCCGCCCGGCATTGGCCAGCTCCAGGCCTTTTTCCTGCAACCAACCATTGAACAGTGCCAGATCGCTGCGATAGGCATCACGGGTGTTATCGGACAGGCCCTTCTCCAGCCACAAGGCGTCGAGAAACTGGTCTATCAGGGGATGATCGATGGCTGGCATAAAAACTCATGAAGGATGCGGGCACACACTGCATCGAAATGAAAAATCAAGGTATGCAGGGTGCTCAAAGACCAAATCCCAGGCAACAAAAAAGCAGCCCGCAGGCTGCTTTTTTGCATCGGAAGCTGGACTTAAGCCAGTTTTTCCTTGATGCGAGCTGCTTTACCGGACAGGTCACGCAGGTAGTACAGCTTGGCTTTACGCACGTCACCGCGACGTTTCACAGCCATGCTGTCGATTTGCGGGCTGTAGGTCTGGAAAGTACGCTCTACGCCAACACCGTTGGAGATTTTACGAACAGTGAAAGCACTGTTCACACCACGGTTACGCTTGGCGATAACGACGCCTTCGAACGCTTGCAGACGCGAACGGTCGCCTTCCTTCACTTTCACCTGAACGACAATGGTGTCGCCCGGGGCAAAGGTAGGGATTTCTTTGGTCATCTGCTCTGCTTCGAGTGCAAGGATGATTTTGTTAGTCATGCTGTGCTCCTAAGGCAAGTCGTCGGACTTACCATCGATACGTTGTTAACTATCGTCCCGCTCGCGGATGTATTCCTCGAGCAGCTTCTTCTCTTCTCCAGAAAGCGAGCGGCTTTCCAGAAGATCGGCGCGTCGTTCATAGGTCCGACCAAGGGACTGCTGTAAACGCCAACGCCGGATGTGCGCGTGGTTGCCACTTAGCAACACGTCGGGAACACGCTGATCCGCATACACCTCCGGTCGGGTGTAGTGCGGGCAATCCAGCAGACCATCCGTAAAGGAATCTTCCTCAGCGGAATCTGCATGCCCTAAAGCTCCAGGCAGCAGTCGTGTAACCGCGTCGATCAGGACCATCGCCGGCAGCTCGCCGCCAGACAGTACATAGTCGCCAATCGACCACTCTTCATCGACATGAGCTTCAATGAAACGCTCGTCAATGCCTTCATAACGGCCGGCAATCAGGATCAATGCATCCGAATTCGCCAGCTCGCGTACCGCCGACTGAGTCAGCTGGCGGCCTTGGGGCGACAGGTAAATCACCTTCGCACCCTCCCCGGCTGCGTTTCTGGCCTGAACCAGAGCGTCTTCCAGGGGCTTGATCTTCATCACCATGCCCGGACCACCGCCAAACGGGCGATCGTCCACAGTGTGATGCCGATCCGTGGTGTAGTCCCGCGGATTCCAACAAGTGAGCTGCAACAGCTCCTGTTTCACCGCGCGGCTGGTTATGCCGTACTCGCTGATGGCGGAAAACATCTCGGGAAACAGCGTGATGACTTCAACGCGCAAATTAGCCACGTTTAGAAATCCGCATCCCATTCCACCTTCATCTCGCCAGCTGCAAGGTCAACGGCCAACACGCATTGCTCGGTATAGGGCAACAGGCGTTCGCGATCATCCAGGCTGCCGACGCAAGGCTTGACCACCATGACATCGTTCGAACCGGTCTCGAGCAGGTGATCGATTTTCCCGAGCAATTGCCCGAGGTGGTCGATGACCTTCAGACCCACCAGCTGGTACCAGTAGTACTCGCCGTCGGTCAGTTCAGGGAACAGGTTGCGTGGCACGCAGATCTCATAACCGGCCAGAAGACGCGCTTCTTCACGATCATCGAGATCCTTGAGCTTTGCGACCAGGAACTTGTCGTTCCCACGTCCGCTGACCAGCTCAACCTGTTTCACGCTACCTTCGCGCTTGAGCGTCCAGGTTTTGTAGTCCAACAGGTTTTTGATCGGATCAGTAAAGGAATACACCTTCACTTCGCCGCGAACGCCATGAACAGAGTAAATCTTGCCGACAACGATCAAATCATCAGCGTCTTTTGGCGTCGCGTTCATATTGCTCAGGCCGCAGCCTTAGCCGATTCCTTCAACAACTGAGCAACACGCTCAGAAGGTTGTGCACCAACGCTCAGCCAGTAGGCTACGCGCTCTTGGTTCACGGACAGACGAACTTCCTGACCACGGGCAACAGGGTTGAAGAAACCAACCTGTTCCTTGTGGGAACCGTCACGCGGGTTGCGGCTGTCGGTTACGGTCAGGTGGTAAAACGGGCGCTTTTTGGAGCCGCCAAGGGCAAGACGGATTGTTAGCATGTGAACATCGTTCCTGTAGTCGGTGCTGCAAATCTAAATGCACAGCGGGCATAGGTGCCCGAAAGGCCGCATATTCTAAGGAATATCCGGACTTTTGCAAATGTCTTTTTCCGGCGCCTATCGGCATGCCATTCAGATCTGCCATGAAGCCGTCGTTGAAAACGGCCGGTCAGCGCCCGCCGATGGCGGGTTGGCTGGAGATCCCACGTCCCCGTGGGCAGCACCGGCATGACTGCCGGTGCCTGGATTCTTTACATCTTGGGCATGCCGCCGCCGGGCAACATACCGCCCATGCCGCGCATCATCTTGGCCATCCCGCCCTTGGCGGAGAATTTCTTCATCATCTTCTGCATCTGCTTGTGCTGCTTGATCAAGCGACCGATGTCCTGCACCTGGGTGCCGGAACCCATGGCGATACGGCGCTTGCGCGAACCGCTGATCAGGTCAGGGTCGCGGCGCTCGGCCGGGGTCATGGAATTGATGATGGCCTCCATCTGCTTGAACTGCTTTTCGGCCGCGCCCTGGGCATTGCCCATCTGCGCCAGGTTCACGCCACCGATGTTCGGCAGTTTGTCCATGAGCCCGCCAAGGCCGCCCATGTTCTTCATTTGTTGCAGCTGGTCGCGGAAGTCTTCGAGGTCGAAGCCCTTGCCCTTCTTCAGCTTCTTGGCCAGTTTGTCGGCCTTGTCCTTGTCGAGGGTCTGCTCGGCCTGCTCGATCAGGCTGAGCACGTCGCCCATGCCGAGGATGCGCGAAGCGATACGCTCAGGGTGGAACGGCTCGAGCGCTTCGCTCTTCTCGCCCATACCGATGAACTTGATCGGCTTGCCGGTGATGGCGCGCACCGACAGCGCGGCACCGCCACGGGCATCGCCGTCGACCTTGGTCAGGATCACACCGGTCAGCGGCAGTGCATCACCGAACGCCTTGGCGGTGTTGGCCGCGTCCTGGCCGGTCATGGCGTCGACCACGAACAGGGTTTCCACCGGGTTGATCGCGGCATGCAGCGCCTTGATCTCGCCCATCATCTCTTCATCGATGTGCAGGCGACCGGCGGTATCGACGATGACCACGTCGATGAATTTCAGTTTTGCTTCTTTAATAGCCGCCTGGGCGATGTCCACCGGCTTCTGGCTCAGGTCGGACGGGAAGAACGTCACGCCGATGTCATTGGCCAGGGTTTCCAGCTGCTTGATCGCCGCCGGGCGGTAGATGTCCGCGGACACCACCATCACCGACTTCTTCTTGCGCTCCTTGAGGAAGCGCGCAAGCTTGCCGGCCGTGGTGGTCTTGCCCGCGCCCTGCAGGCCTGCCATCAGGACCACGGCAGGTGGCACCGCGCTCAGGTTCAAGTCTTCGTTGGCGGCGCCCATCAGGCTTTCGAGTTCGGCCTGGACGATCTTCACGAACGCCTGGCCTGGCGTCAGGCTGCGCGACACTTCAGTGCCGACGGCGCGTTCCTTGACCGAATTGACGAAGTCCTTGACCACCGGCAGGGCGACGTCGGCTTCGAGCAACGCCATGCGCACTTCGCGCAGGGTGTCTTTGATGTTGTCCTCGGTCAGTTTCGCCTTGCCGGTGACATGGCGCAGCGTCTGCGAGAGACGGTCGGTTAGGTTTTCAAACATGCGCGATCCTTTCAGGCCCAGATGAGACCGGGATAATGGCGGCCCAGACCGTGAAAAATGTGCTCGGCGAGCCTGCGGCGTGGGCAGGTCGCGGATTATAGCGAAGATGCGTGCGACGTACAGCTTACTGTCAGTTGCGGTGGTCTTTCGTGCGATGGGGGTTCTATGCCAAACTCAGCGACTTTCGGGCCTGCCTAACAGGATTTATGCTCCCCTTGTCACCCAGCTTGCTTGCTACCCTCGCCGCCGCCTGCCTTTATGCCGCTGCGACCCTCTATCAAGGCACCCGCCTGGCCACCGGCGCCAAGGCGAACAAACGCCTGCTGGTCATGCTTGGCGTGCTGGCGGTGCTCGGCCACG
Organism: Pseudomonas viciae; assembly: GCF_004786035.1. Lineage (NCBI taxonomy): Bacteria > Pseudomonadati > Pseudomonadota > Gammaproteobacteria > Pseudomonadales > Pseudomonadaceae > Pseudomonas > Pseudomonas viciae. The sequence goes on along the minus strand of NZ_CP035088.1, from coordinate 1,204,110 downwards.
CGGCCAGCCTTTATACCCACCTGATGACGCCAATCGGCCTGGGCCTGGACTTTTTCAACGCTGCCAGCCTGATCGCCGTGGCCGTGATCGCCCTGACGCTGATCGCCTGCTCGCGCATCCCGGTGGAAAACCTGCTGGTACTGCTCTTCCCGCTGGGGCTGGCCACGGTGCTGCTGGCGCAGTTCGCGCCGTCGGGCACGGTGCAAATCATCGACGAGGAGCCAGGCATCCTGGCGCACATCCTGCTGTCGATCCTCGCCTACGGCCTGTTCACCATTGCGGTGTTCCAGGCGCTGCTGCTGCTGGTGCAAGACCACCAACTCAAGCACAAGCACCCGTCCGGACTGATCCGCAACTTCCCGCCGCTGCAAACCATGGAAAGCCTGTTGTTTGGCTTCCTCTGGGCCGGCTGGACCCTGCTGTCGCTGTCGCTGATCTCCGGCTGGCTGTTTGTCGAGAACCTGTTCGCCCAACACCTGGTGCACAAGACCCTGCTGGCCTGCCTGGCGTGGGTGGTGTTCAGCGTGTTGCTGTGGGGGCGCAACCGGCTCGGCTGGCGCGGCCATAAAGCGATTCGCTGGACCCTGGCCGGTTTCTGCCTGCTGATGCTGGCTTATTTCGGCAGCAAGCTGGTCCGTGAATACATTCTGCATATCTGACGGACGGCCCTGATGGATACGTTGCCCGTGGGGCCACTGCTTGCTGTGCTGGTCGTGCTGATCCTCTGGTCAGCCCTGTTCACCGCGATCGAAGCCGCCCAGCTACACCTGCTGGCCCAGCGCAAGGCATCGCGCGCCAACGACAAACCGCCCGTGACGCTGAACTTCCCCCGGGACAGCCTGATTCTGTGCAATACCCTCTGCCGTACCCTGGCCGTGGTGCTCGGCACCTTGCTGGCGATTTTTACCTGGCTGGAAAACGGCCCGTGGGCGGCCTGGCTCGGCACCAGTGTGGCCCTGCTGGTCTTCGCCGATTACCTGCCGCGCACCCTGGCCATCCGTCAACCCGATGCGGTGCTGGCACTGGGCAATGCCCTGCTTGGCGTGCCATTGAAGATTCTTTATCCATTGGCCTGGCTGCTGAATGGCGTCAGTCAGTTGCTGCTGCGTCCGTTTGCCCGCAAGGCCAGCGCGGTCCAGCAAAGCGATGACGAAACATCCCTTGCACCGCGCAACGAGCACGAACCCGAACACCACGGCAGCCGCCTGCACACCCTTTCCGGCATCCACGCCCTGGACAACATTACCGTCAACGACATCCTCCTGCCGCGCAGTGAGGTCGATGGCATCAACCTTGATGACCCGATTGGCGAGATCATTGAACAGTTGCGCCTGAATCGTCGTACCCGTCTGCCGGTGTTCCACAGCGACATCAACCAGGTCGAGGCAGTACTCAACACCCGCCAGATCCGCCATCTGCTGGCAGACGCGAGCCTGACCAAGGAAGCGCTGCTGGCTGCCTGCCACGAACCTTACTTCGTGCCTGAGAGCACCCCGCTGCAGCTGCAATTGTTGAACTTCCACAAGCAGCAGCGGCGCCTGGGCATGGTGGTGGACGAATACGGCGAAGTATTGGGTATCGTCACCCTGGAGGACATCCTCGAAGAAATCGTCGGCGAATTCGAAAGTGAGCACAGCCTCGATAATCCCCACGTTCATCCCCAGCCCGATGGCCGCCTGATGATCGATGGCGCGGCGTCGATCCGTGAACTGAACCGGACCCTGGGCTGGCACTTGCCTTGCGATGGCCCCAAGACCCTCAACGGGCTGGTGACCGAAGCCCTGGAAACCATTCCCGAAAGCCCGGTATGCCTGAAGATCGGCCGTTATCGACTGGAAATCATCGAAACCGTGGACAACCGCGTCAGCCAGGTGCTGGTGTGGCATAACAGTTCGGTGCCCGCTGCTCTCTAAACCCGTGGCGAGGGAACTTGCTCCCTCGCCACGGGGTTCTTCGCAAGCTTCACTATTTTGTGGCTCACTTGTCGAATCGTTAGCCCCCTTCCTATACTCAACCCGCTTACCCAGCCCCGCCCGAATCCTGTGCTTACCCCGCACTCAGCCGGTTCCGGCCAGACCATCGGCAAAATCCGCATCAGCCCTGCGACTGTTCCTACCTGAAACAGCGAAAGCGGCCTAACCCACATCCCTGGGTGTTCGACCATAATAATTCGCTCCAACGGAGCACATGACTGTCAGGGATAAGCGCATGACGACCACCACCTGCAATGACGCTGTGTCGGCCCAGCCGACGAACTCCGCCACCCGCGTGGCGACCGCGAGTTTCATCGGCACCGCCATCGAGTTCTACGACTTCTATGTATACGCCACGGCCGCGGCCCTGGTGATCGGGCCGGTGTTCTTTCCTCAAACCTCAGGCACGGCACAGATGCTGTCGTCCTTCCTGACCTTCGGCATCGCCTTCCTCGCCCGCCCACTGGGTTCTTTGTTGTTCGGCCACTTCGGCGACCGGATCGGGCGCAAGTCCACGCTGGTGGCCTCCCTGTTGCTGATGGGCGTGTGCACCACCCTCATCGGCGTGCTGCCGGGTTACGCCAGCATTGGCGCGTGGGCTCCGATCCTGCTGTGCCTGCTGCGGTTCGGCCAGGGCCTGGGGCTGGGCGGTGAATGGGGCGGCGCGGCACTGCTCGCCACCGAGAACGCGCCCAAAGGCAAACGCGCCTGGTTCGGCATGTTCCCGCAATTGGGGCCATCCATCGGCTTCCTGGCGGCCAACGGCTTGTTCCTGACCCTGGCCATGACCCTGGACGACGAGCAGTTCCGCTCCTGGGGCTGGCGGATTCCGTTCCTGCTCAGTGCCGTGCTGGTGATCGTCGGCCTCTATGTGCGGCTCAAGCTCCACGAAACCCCGGTATTTGCCAACGCCATGGCCCGCCAGGAGCGGGTGAAGGTGCCGTTGGTCGAGCTGTTCAGCCAGTACTGGGCACCGACGCTGCTGGGCGCGGCGGCGATGGTGGTGTGCTACGCGCTGTTCTACATCTCGACGGTATTTTCCCTGAGCTACGGCGTGTCCACTCTCGGCTACAGCCGTGAAACCTTCCTGGGCCTGTTGTGCTTTGCCGTGCTGTTCATGGCCGCCGCTACGCCGTTATCCGCCTGGGCCAGCGACCGTTACGGCCGCAAACCGATATTGATCATCGGTGGCGTGCTGGCAACTGCCTCGGGTTTCCTCATGGAACCCTTGTTGACCCACGGCTCCACCGGCGGCGTGGCGCTGTTCCTGTGCATCGAGTTGTTCCTGATGGGCGTGACCTTCGCGCCCATGGGCGCCTTGCTGCCGGAGCTGTTTCCAACCCATGTGCGCTACACCGGCGCGTCGGCAGCCTACAACCTGGGTGGCATCGTCGGCGCCTCGGCGGCCCCGTTCTTCGCCCAGAAACTGGTGGCGATGGGTGGTTTGAGCTACGTCGGCGGTTATGTCTCGGGGGCTGCGGTGCTCAGCGTGATCGCCGTGCTGTGCCTGAAAGAGACACGTCATAACGATTTGAACCGGGTCGCCTGAACATCGGTCCGGGCCCTGCAACGGGCCCGGCCCCAACCTGTCACGCGCCTGAACAACCGCCAATGAAATAACAGCTAACAAACGCCCACCATTGAAACCACCCCCCACCTGCCCCATCTAAGACCCATACTCCATTGCGCAGGTGCCCCATGAGCGACCAGCACTCTACTGAAGCCGCGAACGATTACGCTGATCCCGAACACATCGAGCACACCTCCTCCGGCACCGGCCTGGCGCTGCCTGGCCAGAACCTGCCGGACAAGGTCTACATCATTCCCATCCACAATCGTCCGTTCTTCCCGGCCCAGGTGTTGCCGGTCATCGTCAATGAAGAACCGTGGGCCGAAACCCTGGAGCTGGTGGCCAAGTCCGAACATCACTCCCTGGCGCTGTTTTTCATGGACACGCCCCAGGAAGACCCACGCCATTTCGACACCTCCGCGCTGCCGCTGTACGGCACGCTGGTCAAAGTGCATCACGCCAGTCGCGAGGGCGGCAAACTGCAGTTCGTTGCCCAGGGCCTGACCCGCGTGCGCATCCGCACCTGGCTCAAGCACCATCGCCCGCCCTACCTGGTGGAAGTCGAATACCCGCACCAGCCGAGCGAGCCGACCGACGAGGTCAAGGCCTACGGTATGGCGCTGATCAATGCGATCAAGGAACTGCTGCCGCTCAATCCGCTATACAGCGAAGAGCTGAAGAACTACCTCAACCGCTTCAGCCCCAACGACCCTTCGCCGCTGACCGACTTCGCCGCCGCCCTGACCTCCGCTACCGGCAGCGAACTGCAGGAAGTGCTCGACTGCGTACCCATGCTCAAGCGCATGGAGAAAGTGTTGCCGATGCTGCGCAAGGAAGTCGAAGTGGCGCGGTTGCAGAAAGAGATCTCCGCTGAGGTCAACAACAAGATCGGCGAACATCAGCGCGAGTTCTTCCTCAAGGAGCAGCTCAAGGTCATCCAGCAGGAGCTGGGCCTGACCAAGGACGACCGCAGCGCCGATCTCGAACAGTTCAAACAACGGCTGGAAGGCAAAACCCTGTCGGCCCAGGCGCAGAAACGCATCGACGAGGAAATGAACAAACTCTCGATCCTGGAAACCGGCTCGCCGGAATACGCCGTCACCCGCAACTACCTCGATTGGGCCACCTCAGTGCCGTGGGGCGTGTACGGCCAGGACAAGCTCGACCTCAAACATGCGCGCAAGGTGCTCGACCAGCACCATTCGGGCCTGGGCGACATCAAGGACCGAATCCTGGAGTTCCTCGCCGTCGGCGCCTACAAAGGCGAGATCAGCGGCTCCATCGTGCTGCTGGTGGGCCCGCCAGGCGTGGGCAAGACCAGCGTCGGCAAGTCCATCGCCGAATCCCTGGGCCGACCGTTCTACCGCTTCAGCCTCGGCGGGATGCGCGACGAAGCCGAAATCAAGGGCCATCGGCGTACCTACATCGGTGCCCAGCCGGGCAAGCTGGTGCAGGCGCTTAAAGATGTCGAAGTGATGAACCCGGTGATCATGCTCGACGAAATCGACAAGATGGGCCAGAGCTACCAGGGCGACCCAGCCTCGGCACTGCTGGAAACCCTCGACCCGGAACAGAACGTCGAATTCCTCGATCATTACCTGGACTTGCGCCTGGACCTGTCGAAAGTGCTCTTTGTCTGCACCGCCAACACCCTGGACTCGATTCCCGGCCCGCTGCTGGACCGGATGGAAGTGATCCGTCTGTCGGGTTACATCACCGAGGAAAAAGTCGCCATCGCCAAGCGCCACCTGTGGCCCAAGCAACTGGCCAAGGCCGGCGTGTCCAAGGGCAGCCTGAGCATCAACGACAGCGCCCTCAAGGCCCTGATCGATGGTTATGCCCGGGAAGCCGGGGTACGGCAGCTGGAGAAACAGCTGGGCAAACTGGTGCGCAAAGCCGTGATGAAACTGATCGACGATCCGAAAGCGGTAATCAAGCTCGGGCCCAAAGACCTCGAAGCCTCCCTGGGCAAACCGGTGTTCCGCAACGAGCAGGTGCTGTCCGGCATCGGTGTGATTACCGGCCTGGCCTGGACCAGCATGGGCGGCGCGACCTTGCCGATAGAGGCGACGCGTATCCACACCCTCAATCGCGGCTTCAAGCTGACCGGGCAACTGGGGGACGTGATGAAAGAGTCGGCGGAAATCGCCCACAGCTACGTCAGTTCGCACTTGAAGCAATTTGGCGGCGATCCGAAGTTCTTCGACGAAGCGTTCGTCCACCTGCACGTACCGGAAGGCGCTACACCCAAGGACGGCCCGAGTGCCGGCGTGACCATGGCCAGTGCCTTACTGTCCCTGGCCCGTAACCAGGCACCGAAAAAAGGCGTGGCCATGACCGGCGAGCTGACCCTTACCGGGCATGTCCTGCCGATTGGCGGGGTGCGCGAGAAAGTGATCGCGGCGCGGCGGCAGAAAATCAATGAGCTGATCCTGCCGGAAGCCAACCGGGGCAATTTCGAAGAACTGCCGGATTACCTCAAGGAAGGTGTCACGGTGCACTTTGCCAAGCGGTTTGCGGATGTGGCCAAGGTGCTGTTCTGATAGTGCTGTAGCGCCTGTGCGGGCCCCATCGCGGGCAAGCCTTGCTCCCACAGGGTCAATGTCGCTCACAGATTGGGTGTGCGACAAAGATCCATTGTGGGAGCAAGGCTTGCCCGCGAAGGCGTCATCAGCACCACCCCATCCCCACCTGACACACCCAGTAGCATCTTCGGGTATGCTCGCCGTTCGTCGTGAATGCCGGAGCCATCGCCCTTATGTCCCTCACCCGCCTGTTCGTCCCCCTCAGCCTCGCTCTGCTGAGCGCCTGCGCCACGCAACCGAAACACAACGTGACCGTGGAAAAACTGAGCCAGTGCCCGGTGCGGCTCAACAGCGGGCAAAACCTGATCCTGAGCTTGCCCAGCAACCCCACTACGGGTTATCGCTGGGCAATCCAGGATTCGGCCGGTGGCGTGTTGAAAAGCCTGGGGCCGGAGGTTTACCGCAACCCGGAAGACGCCGGCATCGTCGGCGCCGCCGGGGTATCGACCTGGCGTTTCCAGGCGTTTGCCACCGGCACCGGTCGCTTGCGCCTGACTTATCAACAGCCCTGGGCGCCGGAAGTGCCGCCGGTGGAAACCTTCGACTGCGCCATTTCGGTGAATTGACCGTGGGCTGGCTGATCCTGGCACTGATGGGCGCGACCACCTACCTGTACGGCCTGACCGTGCATGCGTCGCTGCTGTGCCTGCTGGTCAAGCCGATGCCAGTCCTGGCGCTGCTCGGCTGGCTGCACGATGCGCCGCCCGGCGAATATCGGCGCTGGATCAGCCTCGGGCTGATGTTCTCGGTGGTGGGCGATGTGTTGCTGGCCTGGCCAGGGGATCTGTTCGTGTTCGGCCTGGGCGCGTTTCTGCTGGCGCACCTGGCCTACCTGAAAGCCTACCTCAGTGACTGCCGCCGCCCGGCGCTACTGGCGCTGGTCCTGGCTTTGGCTATCGGCGCAGTCCTGTTAGGGATCCTGATGTCGAACGGCCTCGGGCCGCTGTTGGTCCCGGTGACTGTCTATAGCTTGGCCATCAGCGCCATGCTCTGGCGAGCACTGGCGCGACTGGGCACCACGGTGCCCAAGCGTTCGGCCTGGCTGGCCGCCGCCGGGGCGCTGGCGTTTGTTTTCTCCGACAGCCTGATCGGCATCAACCGGTTCGTGTCGCCCTTCCATGCCGCGCCTTATTTGATCATCGTCAGTTATTGGCTGGGCCAGTGGGGGATTACGGCATCGGCGTTCCCTCAAAAGCGGCACTGAACAGAGATCAAAGTGGGAGCAAGCTCGCGCCCACAGGTTTTTTAGTTAAAATGCCGGCCTTTTCACCCCCCATGCCGCTGGAACCGCCGTGAGCAAAGAACCCGATCGTCTATTCGCCCAACCCCTGGCCCAGGTGCCTGACTTCGCCTTCAACGAGGACGTGGTGCGGGTGTTTCCGGACATGATCAAGCGTTCGGTGCCGGGTTACCCGACCATTGTCGAAAACCTCGGCGTGCTCGCCGCGCAATTCGCCCAGCCGGGCAGCGTGCTCTATGACCTGGGTTCGTCCCTGGGTGCGGTGACCCAGGCGCTGCGCCGCCATGTGCGCACCGACGGTTGCCGTGTGATCGCTGTGGATAACTCGGCGGCGATGGTCGAGCGTTGCCGCGAATACCTCAACGGCCAGGACTCGATGTTCCAGGAGCTGCTGCCCGTTGAAGTGATCGAAGGTGACATCCTGGCCCTGACGTTCCTGCCAGCCTCGGTGGTGGCGCTGAACTTCACCCTGCAATTCATCGCGCCGGACCAGCGCACCGCGCTGTTGAGCCGCATTCGCCAGTCGCTGCTGCCTGGCGGCGCCCTGATCCTTTCGGAAAAGTTGCGCTTCAACGACGCCGAGGAACATGCCCTGCTCACCGACCTGCATGTGGCGTTCAAGCGCGCCAACGGCTACAGCGAGCTGGAAATTGCCCAGAAACGCAGCGCCATCGAAAACGTCATGAAGCCCGACAGCCTCGAAGAACACCGCGAACGCCTGCTGGCGGCCGGGTTCTCGAAAGTCGTGCCGTGGTTCCAGTGTCTTAACTTCGCCTCGTTGATTGCCCTGCCATGATTGATCTGTCCCCCCTCGTCCGCCATCTGGCCGGCACGCCCCTGGCCGATTGGGCCGCGACGCTGCAGACGCAACTCGACAGCAAAATGGAAAAGGGCCATGGCGACCTGGAGCGCTGGCAGAGCGCCCTCGACGCCTTGCCGGTGCTGCAACCCAGCGAAATCGACCTGCTGAACAGCCTGACCCTCGACACCGACTGTTCTGACGAAACCCGTGCCCAGATGCGTACCGCACTGATGGGCCTGTCGCCATGGCGCAAAGGGCCGTTCGACCTGTTTGGCGTGCACGTGGACACTGAATGGCGCTCGGACTGGAAGTGGTCACGGGTGGCGCCGCACCTTGATCTCAAAGGCAAGCGCATCCTCGACGTGGGCTGCGGCAACGGTTATTACATGTGGCGGATGCTCGGCGCCGGAGCCGACACGGTGATCGGCGTCGACCCCAACTGGCTGTTCTTCTGCCAGTTCCAGGCGGTGCAGCGTTACCTTTCGCAGCCGAACGCCTGGCACCTGCCATTCCCGTTCGAGGCCTTGCCGCCGGAACTGGAAGGCTTCGACACGGTGTTTTCCATGGGCGTGTTCTACCATCGCCGCTCGCCGATCGAACATCTGCTGGCCCTCAAGGACTGCCTGGTCAAGGGTGGCGAACTGGTGTTGGAAACCCTGGTGATCGAAGGTGACGAACATCAGGTGCTGGTCCCCGAGGACCGCTACGCACAGATGCGCAACGTGTGGTTCCTGCCCTCGGTACCGGCCCTGGAACGCTGGCTGCGCCGCGCCGGATTCAGCGACGTGCGCTGTGTGGACGTGAGCTTGACCACCGTGGAAGAACAGCGCAGCACCGAGTGGATGAAATATCAGTCGCTGAGCGACTTCCTCGACCCCGCCGACCACAGCAAAACCATCGAAGGACTGCCGGCGCCGATGCGGGCGGTGATTGTGGCGCGGAAATAGCCCCAGCGTTCCAGGCACTGAAAATCATTGTGGGAGCGAGCTTGCTCGCGATAGCGGTCTGTCAGGCAACATCTTTCTTGAATGTCAGGCCATCATCGCGAGCAAGCTCGCTCCCACAACAGGTTCAGTCTGAAGGCTTGGCTCTACGGGCCTTGAAGAACTCACTCAACACCGTGCTGCACTCTTCAGCGAGCACCCCGCCCTCGAACATCACTCGATGATTCAGGAATCCCTGGTTGAAAAACTGCCCCTGGCTCTGGACGATGCCGGCCTTGGGTTCCAGGGCGCCGTAGACGACCCGCGCGATGCGTGAGTGGACGATCAGACCGGCGCACATGCTGCACGGCTCCAGCGTCACGTAGAGGGTGCTGCCGGGCAGGCGATAGTTGCTTACGGCCTGGGCGGCGGCGCGGATGGCGACCATTTCCGCATGGGCGCTGGGGTCGTGGCCGCTGATCGGGCAGTTGAAGCCGCGCCCGATGATCTCGCCGTCCTGCACCAGCACCGCGCCCACCGGTACTTCGCCCAGGGCCGCGCCTTTTGCGGCAAGGGCCAGGGCTTCGCGCATGAAGTCCTGGTCACGGCTGCGGTCGATGATTTTGGCGGGGCGAATCTGGCGCATCACGCCACCTCGATGGCGGCCATCAGGCCGGTTTCCATGTGGTCGATCACATGGCAATGGAACATCCACACCCCGGGGTTATCCGCCACCAGCGCCACCTGCGCCCGCTCGTTCTTGCCCAGCAGGTAGGTGTCGGTGAAATACGGGATGACCTTGTGCCGGTTGGACGCAATCACCTTGAAGCTCATGCCGTGCAAATGAATCGGGTGCTGGTACTGAGTCATGTTCTTCAATTCGAAAATGTAGCTCTGGCCTTTCTTCAACGTGGCGATTGGCCGGTCGGCGCAGGTCTTGTCGGTGATGTCCCAGGCCTTGCCGTTGATCTGCCACAGGCTCGGCGGCTTGCCATTGTCGACGTTGACCGACACCGAGCCAACCCATTCGAAATTGAAGTTGAGTTTCTCGGCATTGGCCAGGTCCGGCTCGGACACCGGGTTAGCGGGCAGTGCCGGCGGCCACTGGGTCGGCGCGTCACTGTTGGGCACCGAACGCAAGGTTCCCAGGCGCACCGGGCCATTGCGCAACGAAAGCTCTTCCCCGGCCGGCGGCGCCTTGATCGCCAGGCAAATGCGCATGCCCGGGCCAAGCCAGTATTCCTTGCCCAACGGGCGCGGTTCGATCGGGTTGCCGTCCAGCGCATAGATCTGCGCTTCAACGCCCGGAATATTGATCCGGTAGGTCAGGGTGTTATCCAGGTTGAGCAAACGTACCCGGGTGATCTGCCCGGCCGGCAGCTCAATCACCGCCTCCGGCACGCCGTTGATGGTCGCCAGCCGCCCGGCCGTGCCGCCGCGCGCTGCCTCGCGGGGAATGCTGAAGGCGACGAACTCGCCTTGTTCATCCACATGCCAGCTCTTGAGGCTCAAGGTCTGTTCGTATTTGAACCCGGTGGGCTCGCGTTCTTCGATGATCAGCGGCCCCACCAACCCACGCCCGAGCTCTTCGCTGCTGTTGACGTGGGGGTGATACCAATAGCTGCCGGCGTCCGGCACGCGGAATTTGTAATCGAAGTACTCACCCGGCAACACCGGCAGTTGCGAGACATACGGCACGCCGTCCATCTCCAGCGGCAAGCGGATCCCGTGCCAGTGAATGGTGGTGGCGACCGGCAGGTGATTGATGAAGCGCACCCGCAACCATTCGCCCTGGCGCACCCGCAATTCAGTACCCGGCGCCGACGGCCCGAAGGCCCAGGCCTGGGTCTTGTGCCCGGCCACCAGCTCGACATCCAGGGGCGCCGCGATCAATTCATAGTCGTGACCGGCCTCGGCATCGGCCATCTTGCCCAGCCAATACCGCGAAGCACCTCCCGCACCCACGCCAACGACAACAAGACCGGCCAGGCCACCGAGTATTTGGCGACGGGTAAAGGACATGAACGCAAGCACCTCTGCAATTGCTGCGAACCGTAGGCCCGCAAAAGGCGAATACGATACACCTGCAATTGAGAAATATTAAGTGAAGGATTGTCGCGCCATCTCGCTCGAACAACGATGGCTGTCACCCAACCAAAGCTTCCAACTCCTTGAAAGCCTGGTTCGGTAACCGTCGGCCTTCTTTCGCAACGTTGACCTGCAAGGCCACCTGGGCCACATCCAACACGTCCTTGGTAAGCGAATAGTTGCCCCTGGCCTGCAGCCAGCTCAGAACGTCTGCCAAATGCCAGATAGATATACTCCCCTCGTGCGCGGGCGTCGGGAAGCTGCTTGGATAAGCCAACATCAACTTGTGCATGTTCTGCCGAGATACACCTACGATCTGCGCTACGTCGGCCAGAGCGCTAAGCACGGCCTTGACCGCATCAGGAGCATCACGAGTGAACTCCAGCGCCAGTCGTCCCGGCTGCCCGATGATAAGCGTTTCCCGCTGCGCTCTAAGGCGGGTAATCGTCGCGAAAGGTGACGGCACTGCCCTCCCTACACTGTCCCAGTATGTCATTGCGGTTGGAGGCGGGAAGAAGCTTGGAATTGGCCAGCGAAAATGAAAAAAGCCCTGTGGAAGTTATCCACAGGGCTTTTGATCAAGGCAGGTGCCGGAGGCAATATAAGGACCGTCAGCGGTACCTATATTTATTTACGCCTGACTCATTCCCACTCAATCGTCGCCGGCGGCTTGCTCGACACGTCATACGTCACGCGAGAAATACCTTCGATTTCGTTGATGATGCGCCCGGAAACGGTTTCTAGCAGCTCGTATGGCAGGTGCGCCCAGCGAGCGGTCATGAAGTCGATGGTTTCCACGGCACGCAGGGCCACGACCCAGGCGTAGCGACGGCCATCACCAACCACGCCAACGGATTTCACCGGTTGGAACACCACGAACGCCTGGCTGACCTTGTGGTACCAGTCGGCCTTGCGCAGTTCTTCGATGAAGATGTGGTCGGCGCGACGCAGCAGGTCGGCGTATTCCTTCTTCACTTCACCGAGGATCCGCACGCCCAGGCCCGGGCCTGGGAATGGGTGGCGGTAGACCATGTCGTACGGCAGGCCCAGTTCCAGGCCGAGGCGACGCACCTCATCCTTGAACAGTTCGCGCAGCGGTTCGACCAGCTTGAGGTTCATCTCTTCCGGCAGGCCACCGACGTTGTGGTGGGACTTGATCACGTGGGCCTTGCCGCTCTTGGCGCCGGCCGACTCGATCACGTCGGGGTAGATGGTGCCCTGGGCCAAGTACTTGATGTTGTCCAGCTTGCAGGATTCGGCATCGAACACGTCGATGAAGGTGCGGCCGATGATCTTGCGCTTCTTCTCCGGGTCGGACTCGCCGGCCAGGTTGTTCAGGAACTGCTCTTCGGCGTTGGCGCGGATCACCTTGACGCCCATGTTCTCGGCGAACATGGCCATCACTTGCTCGCCTTCGTGCAGGCGCAGCAGGCCGTTGTCGACGAAGACGCAGGTCAGCTGGTCGCCGATGGCCTTGTGCAGCAGCGCGGCGACCACCGAGGAGTCCACACCGCCGGACAGGCCGAGCAGCACATTGTCGGTACCGACCTGGGCACGCACCTGGGCGATGGCGTCTTCAGCGATCTTCGACGGGGTCCACAGGGCTTCACACTCGCAGATGTCGAGGATGAAGCGCGACAGGATGCGGCCGCCCTGCTTGGTGTGGGTCACTTCCGGGTGGAACTGCACGCCGTAGTAACGGCGGTCATCGTTGAACATGCCGGCGATCGGGCAGCTCGGGGTGCTGGCCAGGATGTGGAAGTCTTCCGGCATCCTGGTGACCTTGTCACCGTGGCTCATCCACACGTCGAGACCGAACAGGCCGTCGGCGTCGATATGGTCTTCGATGCCGTCCAGCAGACGGCTCTTGCCGACCACGTCAACGCGGGCATAACCGAACTCACGCAGGTCGGAACCTTCTACCTTGCCGCCCAGCTGTTCAGCCATGGTCTGCATGCCGTAGCAGATGCCGAAGACCGGCACGCCCAGGTCGAACACCGCTTGCGGGCAGCGCGGGCTGTTGGCTTCGTGCACGGACTCGGGGCCGCCGGCGAGGATGACGCCTTTAGGCGCGAATTCGCGAATCGCTTCGTCATCCATGTCGAACGGATGCAATTCGCAGTACACGCCGATTTCACGCACGCGGCGGGCAATCAGCTGGGTGTACTGGGAACCGAAGTCGAGGATCAGGATGCGGTGAGCGTGAATGTCGAGGGCCATGACTCATTCTCATGTAGTGAATCAGAAACAACTCGGGGCTGAATGAACAGCCCCGGTGATTAACGTTTTACTGAAGGCCTTAACCTACGCGGTAGTTCGGCGCTTCCTTGGTGATCTGTACGTCGTGGACATGGGACTCGGCCATGCCGGCACCGGTGATGCGCACGAATTCCGGCTTGGTGCGCATCTCTTCGATGTCGGCGCTGCCGGTGTAGCCCATGGAAGAACGCAGGCCGCCCATCAGTTGATGGATGATGGCGCTCAGGGTGCCTTTGTACGGCACGCGACCTTCGATGCCTTCCGGCACCAGCTTCTCGGCACCCGCGGAGGAGTCCTGAAAGTAACGGTCGGAAGAGCCCTGGGCCTGGGACATGGCGCCCAGCGAACCCATGCCACGGTATGCCTTGTAGCTACGGCCCTGGAACAGCTCGATCTCGCCTGGTGCTTCTTCAGTACCGGCGAACATCGAACCCATCATCACACAGGAAGCACCGGCAACGATGGCCTTGGACAGGTCACCGGAGAAACGGATGCCGCCGTCAGCGATCAACGGTACGCCCGTGCCTTCAAGGGCCGCGGCGACGTTGGCGATGGCGCTGATTTGCGGCACGCCGACACCGGCGACGATGCGGGTGGTGCAGATCGAACCCGGGCCGATACCGACCTTGACCGCGTCGGCGCCAGCTTCGGCCAGGGCCTTGGCGGCAGCGCCAGTGGCGATGTTGCCGCCGATCACCTGCACTTCAGGGAAGTTCTGCTTGACCCAACGAACGCGATCGATCACACCTTTGGAATGGCCGTGGGCAGTGTCGACCACCACCACGTCTACGCCAGCATTGACCAGGGCGGCGACACGGTCACCGGTGTCCTTGCCGGTACCGACCGCAGCGCCGACGCGCAGGCGACCCTGGTCGTCCTTGCTGGCCAGCGGGTAAGCCTTGGCTTTTTCGATGTCGTTGACGGTCATCATGCCCTTGAGGGCGAATTTGTCATCGACGATCAGCACGCGCTCGATGCGGTGCTTGTGCAACAACTCACGGACGGCGTCCTTGCTGATGCCTTCCTTGACCGTGACCAGGCGCTCTTTAGGCGTCATCACTTGGCGGACGGTGGCATCCAGGCGGTTCTCGAAACGCACGTCGCGGGAAGTGACGATGCCGACCAGGTCGCCATCGTGCAGCACCGGAACGCCGGAGATGTTGTGCATGCGGGTCAGTTCGAACAGATCGCGAACCGTGGCGTCAGCCTCGATGGTGATCGGATCCTTGACCACGCCCGCCTCGAACCGCTTGACCTTGCGCACTTCGGCGGCCTGCTGTTCGATGGTCATGTTCTTGTGGATGATCCCGATACCGCCTTCCTGGGCCATGGCAATGGCCAGACGGGCTTCGGTCACGGTGTCCATGGCGGCGGAAACCAACGGGATATTCAGTTCGATGCCACGGGTGAGACGGGTTTTGAGACTGACTTCGTTAGGCAGTACTTCGGAATAACCGGGCACTAGGAGAATGTCGTCGAAGGTCAGAGCTTCTTGGCTGATACGCAGCATCGCGGGGGCTCCCGAGCGGGAAAATGGAAGCGCGCCATTATACTCATGGACCCTGTCTGGCTCAATGTAAAACTCTGTCTATTATTGCCGGGGTGATCGATGGGCTAAATCAATGCCTGGCTGCCCGCTCCCACAGGGGTTATTACGGCGCCCCTACAATTGCACCTTCACCCAACTCACCGGCTGATCCAGCCAATCGGCGAACTCATCCAGAAACGCCTGCTTGAACCCCGCCTCCAGCCAGTTATTGAAAATGAACCCCAGGTTCGAGAACCCACAGGGCTGCAGGAACAGAAAGCCATTGATGTCGTCTTCGTGTCCACATTCGGGGCAGGTGAAGTTGTCGGTGCGGGCCGGCATCCAGTCTTCCAGGCTTTCGAACAACGCCTCGCCGATTTCCTTGCGGCACTCGGCGCAGCCGGCCTCTTCCAGAAACCCCTTGGCCGGGGTGTAGATGCAACGCTTGGTGATGATTTCCAGGCCATTGATCGCCTCGCCGAACGGCAAGGCTTCAGGGCGCATGACCACGTCGCGGGCGCCAGGGGCGATGGCGTGGGCCATGCGATTGCCGGTGCGCCCGCAGGTGGTCAGTTGTTCTTCGACGATATTCTTGCGCACCAGCCAGCGCACAATCGCCCGGGCCCGAGGCTCGTGGACCGGCAGGGTGGAAATTTTCGGGACGATGATGCTTTGCGAATTCATGGCGGGGCCTGGCGGTTTCTCTGGCTGGGGCTATTGGTAGGGGGCGGCAGCTTAATCCCTGGCCAAGCCAGGTCAAGCACTCAGGTACCGGCCGATCAATGCGATGCCGCTGGCGAGCACCAGCCAGGTCACCAGGCGCACGAACGTCTCGTGTGACATTCGCAGGGTCAGGCGACGGCCCACCCACAGCCCCAGCGCCATGGCCGGTAACAAACACAGCGCCAGTATCAATAAGGGTAGCTCGGCATACACCCCCGCGACAGCGAACAAGCCCAGGCGCACCACGGTACTGCAACTGATCAGCGCGCTTTGGGTGGCGCGGGCCGCTTCCTTGGACAAGCGGCTGTTCAGGTAGATGGCATATAAAAAGCCGCCACTGCCAAACAATGCGCCGAACATCCCGCCCACCGTGCCCATCGGGAACGCCCACAACGCCGACAACTGCGCCGGCCGTCTTTTTATCGACAGGCTGTAGATCGCATAGCTGCAGATGAACAGCCCCATCAACAGCAACAACAGGTCGGATTTGAGGTTGAGCAGGAAAATCACCCCCAGGGTGCAGCCCACCGCCATGCAGGGCAGCAACCGCAGCAGCTCCGGTCGGGAGACGTCCCGGCGCGATGGCAACAGGTTGCCGAAGGCCGCGACAAAATCGAGCAAGACCAGCAACGGAATGATTTTCGACAGTGGCATGAACAACAGTAGGATGGGGGCGGCCACCAACGCCGTGCCGAACCCGGCGATGCCGAACACGATGTAGGCCAGGGCGATGGCCAGGCCGATCACCAGCCATTGCGTTGGCGCGAATGCCCATTGGCCTAGCCATGACAGAAGATCCATTGCCGACTTCCTTGATGACGAAGCGGGCGACTTTAGCCAGATCCTGTGGGGTACATCCAGCATTTGTGGTGACTGATCCATCACCTTCGCGAGCAAGCCCGCTCCCACATTGGTTCCGTGTGCGCCCAATCCTGTGGGAGCGGGCTTGCTCGCGAAGGCGGCGACTCGGTCTGACAGGAGGAATTATCTGCACACATGGAGATTCACCGGCGAATGCCCTTATCATGCCGCCCATGATTAAAGATCCCTTTGCCCGACTGGGCCTGGACCGCGAGGTCCTGACTGTCAGCCAGCTCAACGGCCGTGCGCGGGTGTTGCTCGAAGACGTGTTCAGCAACATCTGGGTCGAGGGCGAGATCTCCAACCTTGCCCGTCCGGCCTCCGGCCACGTGTATTTCACCCTCAAGGACAGCGGCGCCCAGGTGCGTTGCGCGCTGTTCCGGCAGAACGCCGCGCGGGTGCGCCAGGCCTTGAAAGACGGGCTGGCGGTGAAGGTGCGCGGCAAGGTCTCGCTGTTCGAGGGCCGTGGCGACTACCAACTGATCCTCGACACCGTGGAGCCGGCTGGCGACGGTGCCCTGCGCCTGGCCTTCGATGCCCTGAAGGAAAAGCTCAGCGCCGAAGGCCTGTTCAGCGCCGAGCGCAAGGTGCCGCTACCGGCCCACCCGCAACGCATCGGCATCATCAGCTCGCCCACCGGTGCGGTGATCCGCGACATCATCAGCGTCTTCCGCCGCCGGGCGCCGCAAATTGCCCTGACCCTGATTCCCACCGCCGTGCAGGGCCGCGAAGCCACCGCACAAATCGTCCGCGCCCTGAAACTGGCCGATGCCCGGGGTTTCGATGCGCTGATCCTGGCCCGGGGCGGCGGTTCGCTGGAGGACTTGTGGTGCTTCAACGAAGAAGCCGTGGCGCGGGCGGTGGATGCCTGCGTCACGCCGATCGTCAGCGCCGTCGGCCATGAGACCGACGTGTCCATCAGCGATTTCGTCGCCGACGTGCGCGCCCCTACCCCGTCCGCCGCAGCCGAACTGCTGGCCCCGGATGCAGGGGATCTGGTGCGCCGGGTCGAAAGCCTGCATCGCCGGCTGGTGATGCGCATGCGCGACCGCCTGATGCGCGATCAACTGCGCCTCGAGGGCCTGACCCGGCGCCTGCGCCATCCCGGTGAACGCCTGCGCCAGCAAGCCCAACGCCTCGACGACCTGGACATGCGCATGCGCCGGGCCTTCGAGCGCAGCCTCAACACCCGCCGCGAACGGCTGATCCGCCTGGAAACCCGCTTGGCCGGGCAACATCCGGGCCGGCAACTGGCGATGCTGCGCCAGCGCCTGGACAGCCTGGCCGAACGTCTACCCAGGGCCATGCGTGAAGGCTTGAAAGCGCGACGGGTGCAATTGCACAACCAGATGCAGACCTTGCACATCGTCAGCCCCCTGGCGACCCTTGGCCGGGGCTACAGCATTTTGCTCGACGAGCGCGGCCAGGCGATCCGCAGCGCCGGACAAACCCAGACCGGCCAACGCCTGACCGCCAAGCTCGGCGAAGGCGAACTGCTGGTGCGGGTCGAAGACAATCACCTGACGCCGGTCACCCTTTCTTTACTGGATTGATTCATGCCGCGATATCTCGCTCCATTGCTCTTGCTGTGCCTGACCCTCAACGCCCACGCCGACAGTTACATCAGCCGCCTGTTGAACAAACCGGTGCCCGGCGGCGTGGCCGTGGTCGATCTGGGCAGCGCGGCCAAGGCACCGAAAGCCAGTTACCAGGGCAAGCCGGTGCTGGTGGTCAAGGAACAGGACAACTGGCTGGCGATTGTCGGCATCCCGCTGACGGTCCAGCCCGGCACCCAGCAAATCAGCAGTGGCGGCAGCACCCAGCCGTTCGTGGTCGGCTATAAAAAGTACCCCGAGCAACACATCACCCTGAAGAACAAACGCCAGGTCAACCCGAACCCGGCGGATCTCAAGCGCATCGACGCGGAACTGGCCGTGCAACTGAAGGCCTACCGCAGCTTCAGCCCGAACATCCCCAGCAACCTGTTGCTGGACAAACCGGTCAACGGCCCGCTGTCGAGCAAGTTTGGCGTGCGCCGGTTCTTCAACGGCGAAGAGCGCAACCCCCACGCCGGCCTGGACTTCGCCGTGCCCGCCGGCACGCCGATCAAGACCCCGGCCGCCGGCAAAGTAATCCTCACCGGCAATTACTTCTTCAATGGCAACACCGTGTTCGTCGACCATGGCCAGGGCTTCATCAGCATGTTCTGCCACATGTCGAAGATCGACGTGAAGGTCGGCCAGCAATTGGCCCGGGGCACGGTGGTGGGCAAGGTCGGCGCCACCGGCCGGGCGACCGGGCCGCACATGCATTGGAACATCAGCCTGAACGATGCGCGGGTGGATCCGGCGATTTTTATTGGGGCGTTCCAGCCCTGAGCCTTGTGCAAGGCTAATGGCCTCTTCGCGAGCAAGCTTGCTCCCACATGGGTATTTCGGCGTTCTGAAAAACGCCGCTTTACTTGTGGGAGCGAGCTTGCTCGCGATGACGGCAGCAGCATCACCACCTCCCCATGGATTGCCGAGCTCCAAACATCGACGCAATAAAACTACAATTTACCCAAGAACACGCGATTAAATCTCGCAAACCGTTCCAAAAACAGAACTTCTCTCAATTTTTCCCGACTGCTTGCGATCCGCCCCTCACGCGGTTAGGGTTGAGGGCATGAAAACCTCTCACACCCTCATCCAGCTTCGCCAGCACCGCAGCCTGTGCCTCGTCAGCGCACGACTGCCGGGCTGAATCGCGACACCTCGATCCGGCTGTGAAGCCACCCCCATCAGAACACCGGCAGGCCGCCTCTTTCCGGCCACGACAATAAGGATTCCCCGATGAGCATGCTCAAAGACCCGCCTTCCAAGTACCGCGCCTTCCCGACTATCAACCTGCCGGATCGCACCTGGCCGTCGAAGACCATCACCGCCGCGCCGATCTGGTGCAGTTCCGACCTGCGCGACGGCAACCAGTCGCTGATCGAGCCGATGGACGCGGTGAAGAAGCTGCGCTTCTGGAAAACCCTGGTGGCCGTGGGCGTCAAGGAAATCGAAGCCTCGTTCCCGGCGGCTTCGCAGACCGATTTCGACTTTGTGCGCACCCTCATTGAAGAAGGCCACATCCCGGACGACACCACCATCCAGGTGCTGACCCAGGCCCGTGAAGACCTGATCGCCCGCACCTTCGAATCCCTGCGCGGCGCGAAAAAAGCCATCGTCCACCTGTACAACGCCACCAGCCCATCGTTCCGCCGCATCGTGTTCAACCAGGACAAGGAAGGCGTGAAGGAAATCGCGGTGAACGCGGCCAAGCTGTTCGTCAAATACGCAGCGCAGCAGCCAGAAACCCAATGGCAGTTCGAGTACTCGCCAGAAACCTTCAGCGCCACCGAGCTGGAGTTCGCCAAGGAAGTCTGCGACGCAGTGATCGAAGTGTGGAACCCGACGCCTGAGCGCAAGGTAATCCTCAACCTGCCCGCTACCGTGGAAGTCGCCACCCCGAACATCTACGCCGACCAGATCGAGTGGTTCCACCGCAACATCAGCCGTCGCGACAGCGTGCTCATCAGCCTGCACACCCACAACGACCGTGGCACCGGCGTGGCCGCTACCGAGCTGGGCCTGATGGCCGGCGCCGACCGTGTCGAAGGCTGCCTGTTTGGCAACGGCGAGCGCACCGGGAACGTCGACCTGGTAACCGTGGCACTGAACCTCTACACCCAGGGCATCAACCCTGAGCTGGATTTCTCCGACATCGACGGCGTGCGCAAAGTGGTCGAAGAGTGCAACCAGATCCCGGTGCACCCGCGTCATCCGTACGTGGGCGACCTGGTTCACACCGCGTTCTCCGGCTCACACCAGGACGCGATCCGCAAAGGCTTTGCCCAGCAGAAATCCGACGGGCTGTGGGAAGTACCGTACCTGCCGATCGACCCGGCCGACATCGGCCGCAGCTACGAAGCGGTGATTCGTGTAAACAGCCAGTCGGGCAAGGGCGGCATCGCCTACCTGCTGGAGCAGGAATACGGCATCAGCCTGCCGCGTCGCATGCAGATCGAGTTCAGCCAAGTGGTACAGCGTGAAACCGATCGCCTGGGCCTGGAAATGACTGCCCAGCAGATCCACAGCTTGCTGCAACGCGAATACCTGCAAGCCAACACCCCGTATGCGCTGGTCAGCCATCGCCTGCAGGAAGAAAACGGCAACAGCGCCGTGGAAGTGGAAGTGGCCAGCAAGGGCCAGGGCGAGACCAACCTGCACTGGCGCGGCAAAGGCAACGGCGCGCTGGAAGCGCTGGTGGCCGGCCTGCCGATTCCAGTGGAGATCATGGACTACAACGAACACGCCATCGGCGCCGGCACCAATGCCAAGGCTGCCGCGTACATCGAACTGCGGGTCAACGGTGAGCGTGCGGTGCACGGCGTGGGCATCGATGAAAACATCACCACCGCCAGCTTCAAGGCCCTGTTCAGCGCGCTGAATCGCTCGCTGAGCCAGCCGGAAGCCAAAGCGGCCTGATCGATCGTTCAGCCGAAATGCAAAAGGCCCTGGGGTGTGAACCCTGGGGCCTTTTTGTTTGGCTTGGGATTTTGTGCCGACTGCCCTGGCCTCTTCGCGAGCAAGCCCGCTCCCACACTGGATCGGTGCTGTGTGGGAGCGGGCTTGCTCGCGAAAGGGCCCTGTCAGGCAACCAAAATGTCAGGCATGGGTGTCAACAGAAACAGTCATAGCCTGCAACAGCGACCCGCGCAGGCTCATCAAAGTCGCCTGGGTGCCCATGATCTGGGCTTGAAGAGCCATGGCCTGCTGGGCCTTTTGCTCTTCATTGGCCTTGCTGTTCTGGATCTGGGCCAATTGGGCTTGCTGTTGGGCCAACAGCTTTTCGGTCTGCTCGATCTGCTTCTTCAGCTGTTCGATGACCTGTTGGTTAGGGCTGCCGGCACTGCCGCTACCGCTGGCACCTTGCGCGCCGCCGCTGGCAGGGGCTTTATCGTCGCTGTCACCAATCGATACTACCGCAGGACTGGTCGCGGTCTCTTCGGCAGCCCCCTTGATCGAAATTTTAGGGGCCGATTGCAGATAAGGGTTGAGGGTGGAAGCGCTGATACTGGTCATAGGGACTCCTCCTTGGCTGACCGGTTATCGGCACTCCCGAACGTTTCTAAAGGGCTGAAACGTTTCAATCAGATGAATTCGAACGTATCGGCATCCAGGTTCGCCGGAAACCGCGTGCGATAAGCCGCCAGGTCTGCCGCGCTCAAACACACCGTGAACACACCATCGGCCTCGCCAGCGCTGAGCAAGGTTTCGCCCTGGAAGTCCAACACCTGACTGTCACCGGTGTAGGCAAACCCCTTGCCGTCGGTGCCGATGCGGTTCACCGCCGCCACGTAGCACAGGTTCTCGATCGCCCGGGCCGGCAGCAGCCGGTTCCAGTGCTGACGTCGGGCGCCGGGCCAGTTGGCGGTGTACAGCAAAAGGTCGGTGTCCTCGGCATCGCGACTCCAGACCGGGAAGCGCAGGTCGTAGCAAATCAGCGGACGAATGCGCCAGCCCTTGAGTTCGAACAGCACCTGGCGCTCGCCCGGCGTGTAGTGGTTGTGCTCCCCCGCCATGCGGAACAGATGGCGCTTGTCGTAATGCAGCACCTCCCCGTCCGGGCGCGCCCAGAGCAGACGATTGCGATGGCTGCCGTCCGCCGCCTGGATGATCACACTGCCCGTGATGACCGCATTCAGCTTCGCCGCCTGGGCCTTGAGCCACTTGTGCGCCGGGCCGCACTCCGCCTCCGCCAGGGTCTCGGACTCCATGGAAAAGCCCGTGGTGAACATTTCCGGCAGGATGACCAGGTCCGCGCCACGTGCCTGTGCAAGCAAACCGTCGAAATGCTCCAGGTTGGCCTGGCGATCGTGCCAGGCCAGGGTGGTCTGGATCAGCGCCACATTGAGGTTGGGCAACGCACTCAGATCACGCATAGTTTTTCCGCCGCTTCGCGCAGCGTCTCCTCGCGTTTGGCAAAGCACAGGCGCACCAGGCGCTGGCCTTCGGGTGGGTTCTGGTAGAACACCGAGACCGGAATCGTCGCCACGCCGTGCTCGCGGGTCATCCAGACAGCCATGTCGACGTCATTCAGGTCCGGGCGAATCTGGGAGTAATCCACCAACTGGAAATAGGTGCCGGCCACCCGCTTGAAGCTGAACCGTGACGGCGCCAGCAGATCGCAGAACAGATCGCGCTTGGCCTGGTAGAAGTCCGGTAGCTCTTCGACGTGCTCCGGATGATCGGCCATGTAGTCGGCCAGGGCGTACTGCAACGGCGTCACGCCGCAGAAGCTGACGTATTGATGCACCTTACGCAGTTCCGCCGTCAGGGCCGCTGGCGCCACCACGTAGCCGGTTTTCCAGCCGGTGACGTGGTAGGTCTTGCCGAACGAACTGACCACGAAGGCTCGCTGGTAAAGCTCTTCATGGGCCAGGACGCTGGCGTGGGCGACGCCATCGAACACCAGGTGCTCGTAGACCTCGTCGCTGATCAGGTAGATGTCGCGGTCACGAATCAGCGCCGCCAATTGATCCAGTTCGGCGCGACTGATCAGGGCGCCACTAGGGTTGTGCGGGCTGTTGAGGATGATCATCCGCGTGCGCGGGCTCAGGGCTTCGCCGAGCTTCTGGAAGTCGATGGCGAAGTCATCCAGGCCCAACTGCACATGCACGCAGCGACCACCGGCCAACTGCACCGCCGGCTCGTAGCTGTCATAACAAGGGTCGAACACGATCACTTCGTCACCGCTGTGCACCACAGCGGCAATGGCACAGAAAATTGCCTGGGTCGCGCCGGGGGTCACCGTCACTTCCTGATCGGCATCGACGCTGACGCCATAACTGCGGGCGATCTTCGCCGCAATCTGCTGGCGCAGGGCCGGCAAACCGGTCATGGGTGAATATTGGTTGTGGCCTTGGGCGATGTGCCGGCCGACTGCATCGCGCAGGGCCTGCGGACCATCGAAATCGGGAAACCCCTGGGACAGATTGAGCGCGCCGGTCTGCGCCGCGAGCTGGGACATCTGGGTGAAAATAGTGATGCCGACATTCGGCAACTTGCTGGTGATCATCGAGGGTTCCCTGGGTCTGCACCCGGCTCAGGTGCGGCGCGGGAGAGGTCGAGGATAGCCCAATCGCCGGGCATGAAAAAGGGTGCCACACAGGGCACCCTTCTTACGCTGACACAACTCGCTCCCACAGTGGAACTGCGGTGACTACCGATCAGCGCTTATCGCGACGCTTCTTGTCAGCCTTCTTATGGTGCGACATCAAGCGGCGCTTCTTGTTGACCTGGCGGTCGGTGAGCGTGTTCTTGTTGCCTTCGTACGGGTTCTCGCCGCCCTTGAACTCGATGCGGATCGGCGTGCCGACCAGCTTCAGGACGCGACGATAGGTGTTTTCCAGGTAACGGACGTACGACTTGGGCACCTTCTCGATCTGGTTACCGTGAATCACGATAATCGGCGGGTTGGCACCACCCAAGTGGGCGTAACGCAGCTTGATCCGACGGTTGTTGACCATCGGTGGCGCGTGCTCGCCCACGGCGTCTTCGAGGATCTGGGTCAGGCGGTTGGTCGGCCAGCGGGTGACCGCCGACTTGAACGAGTTCTGCACCGATGCGTAGAGGTTACCCACGCCCGTGCCGTGCAAGGCCGAGATGAAGTGGATGTCGGCGAAGTCGACGAAGAACAGCCGACGCTGCAATTCGACCTTCACGAAATCGCGCTCGCTCGGCGTCATGCCGTCCCACTTGTTGATCGCGATGACCAACGCACGACCGGCTTCCAGGGCGAAGCCCAACAGGTTGAGGTCGTGATCGACCACGCCTTCGCGGGCGTCCATCACGAAGATCACCACGTTGGCGTCTTTGATCGCTTGCAGGGTTTTGACCACGGAGAATTTTTCGACTTCTTCGTGGATCTTGCCGCGCTTGCGCACACCTGCGGTGTCGATCAGCGTGTACTTCTCTTCGTTACGCTCGAACGGGATGTAGATGCTGTCACGGGTGGTGCCGGGTTGGTCGTACACGATCACCCGGTCTTCGCCGAGCATACGGTTGACCAGCGTCGACTTGCCCACGTTCGGGCGGCCGATGATGGCGATCTTGATCCCGTCTTTTTCGCTTGGGCCGGGGATGCGCTTGGCTTCCTCGCCTTCGGCAACGATTTCTTCTTCGCCGTCTTCAGGCTCGTCTTCGTCGTCTTTCGGGAAATCAGCCAGGGCGATTTCCAGCATCTGGGTGATGCCACGGCCGTGGGCACCGGCGATCGGGATCGCCTGGCCCATGCCCAACGGAGCGAATTCAGCGCGGGCCATGTCCGGGTCGATGTTGTCGACCTTGTTGGCAACCACGTAGGAACGCTTGTTACGTTTGCGCAAATGCTCGGCGATCATCTGGTCGGCGGCGGTAAAACCGGCCTTGGCGTCTACCAGGAACAGCACCACATCGGCTTCTTCGATGGCGAGCAGCGACTGCTCGGCCATTTTTTCATCCATGCCGTGTTCATCACCGGAGATGCCGCCGGTGTCGACCAGAATATAGGTACGCCCTTGCCACTTGGCCTCACCGTATTGGCGATCACGGGTCAGACCGGACAAGTCGCCGACAATGGCGTCGCGAGTCCTGGTCAGGCGGTTGAACAAGGTGGACTTGCCGACGTTCGGTCGGCCCACCAGGGCGATTACGGGAACCATGCGGCTCTCCACTTCGTTATTTCAGAAAATACAAAAGCCGCTGCTAGGCAGCGGCTGGTGCTCGGGGCAGCGAGATCGCTGCAAACCTTGCGAACAAGGCCGCTTGGGGGATTAGCCCCAAGCATAGTCTTACTTGATGGTCAGGGCTTCCAGTTTGCCGCTGTTGCCATACACATAAATCATGTTGCCAGCCACCAGCGGACGGGCACGCAGGCCGTCGCTGTCGATGCGCTCGCGGCCGACGAAACGACCGTCCACCTGGCTGAGCAGGTGCAGGTAACCTTCCAGGTCACCCACTGCAACGTAGCTGGAGAACACTTCCGGGGCCGACAGTTGACGACGGGCCAGGGAATCGTTGCTCCACAACGCGGTGGTGGAACGCTCGTCGACGCCTTCAACCGTGCCCGAGGACAGGCTGACGTAGACGTTGCCGAAACCCTGGGCGACACCGGCGTAGCTGGACGCATCGCGCTGCCACAGCGGACGACCGCTTTCCAGGTCCAGCGCCGCAACGCGACCCTGGTAGCTGGCGACGTACAGCGTACCGCCGGACAGCAGCAGGCCGCCGTCGATGTCGACCACACGCTCCAGCTCGGAACGACCTTGCGGGATGGCTACACGCTGCTCCCAAACCGGCACGCCGTTGGAAATATCCAGGGCGACCACTTTACCGGTCGACAAGCCAGCCACCGCGAGGCGGTTGGTGACGATCGGCGCGCTGGTGCCACGCAGGGTCAGCACCGCCGGGGTGCTGTCGTACAACCAGCGCTGGTTGCCGGTAGCGGCATCCAGGCCGATCAGACGGTCATCCTGGGTCTGGACCACGACCACATCACCGTTGGTCGCTGGCGGTGCGAGCACTTCACTGGTCACGCGAGCGCGCCACTTCTCTTCACCGC
This sequence comes from Pseudomonas viciae, assembly GCF_004786035.1. Taxonomy (NCBI): domain Bacteria; kingdom Pseudomonadati; phylum Pseudomonadota; class Gammaproteobacteria; order Pseudomonadales; family Pseudomonadaceae; genus Pseudomonas; species Pseudomonas viciae. The sequence goes on along the minus strand of NZ_CP035088.1, from coordinate 1,177,931 downwards.
TGCTCGCGTCCAGGGCGACGATTTCACCCTTGAGCGTGCCGATCATGACCAGCCCGTAACCCACGCCAACGGCGCCGGAGACAGGCAGTTCGAGATCTTTCTCCCATTTGACGTCGCCGTTGCTGCGATCCATTGCCATGACCACGCCAGTGACGTCACCCGCATAGATGGTGTCGCCGTCGATGGCCGGCACCAGCATGTTGTAGGTTTCACCCTGGCCGTCACCGATGGAGCGGCTCCACTGCTTCTGCAGCACGACTTCTTCTTTGAAGTCGGTCAACTCGGCCGGAGGCAGTTCTTTCTTGCTGTTGCTGCTGCAACCCGCGGCCAGAATGGCCAGAGCCAGCAATGCTGCATGTTTCCAACGGATCACGTCACGCATCCCCTTTGGCCAGGTCGTCCAGCTTGATTTGCAGGCCACCGACTGCGGCTTCATCCGACAGCGCAGCCTTGGCTTTTTGGTAGGCCGCATGGGCCTCATCAGCACGACCCAGCTGTACCAGCAGGTCGCCCTTGAGCTCTTCGCGGGTCGCCAGGAATGCCTTGTCGGCATCGCCGTCGAGCAGCTTCAACGCGTCTTCGGCCTTGTTCTGTGCCGCCAGCACCTGCGCCAGGCGCTGACGGGCCACTTCGCCCAGGGTCGGGTTGGCCGGTTTGTCGACGATACCTTTGAGCTCGGTGGCCGCGTCGTCCAGCTTGCCGCTGTCCACGGCAACCTTGGCCACGAACAGGCGACCGTATTGCGCGTAGGCAGTGCCGCCGAATTCGCTGTTGAGCTTGCCGGCCAGGTCCGCCACACGGGCAGGGTCAGGCTTGCCGTCCGGGGTCAGGGTGGTTTCCAGCAATTGCTGGTAGAGCACCGAGGCGCCTTGCGACTGGTTGCTCTGGTATTTCTGGTAGGCCTGCCAGCCGAACACGATGACCAGCGCCAACAGGCCGCCAGTGACCAGCGGCTTGCCATTGCGCGTCCACCAGTCCTTCAAATCCGCCAGCTGTTCATCTTCGGTACTCGACACCCCAATACTCCTTAATCGCTAAATCGGCTGTTTGACAGCTTCAACCCTGCACGACGCAGGTGGCCAGGTGTGCTGCAAGCGCATCCCAGGCAATACTTTGTTGTTCGCCCTGGCCACGCAGGGGTTTGAAACCTACCACTTGTTGGGCCAGTTCGTCGTCACCGAGGATCAGTGCATACAGCGCACCGCTCTTGTCGGCCTTCTTGAATTGGCTCTTGAAACTGCCGGCGCCGGCGTTGATCTGCAGGCGCAGGTTGGGCAACTGGTCGCGGACCCGTTCGCTCAAGGTCAGGGCCGCCAGTTCGGCCGCCTCGCCGAAGGCGCACAGGTAAACGTCGACTTGACGGGCCAGTTCCTCTGGCACCTTGTCCAGGGCCTCAAGCATCAGCACCAGGCGCTCGATGCCCATGGCGAAACCCACGCCCGACGTCGGCTTGCCGCCCATCTGCTCCACCAGCCCGTCGTAACGGCCGCCGGCACACACAGTGCCCTGGGCGCCGAGCTTGTCGGTGACCCATTCGAAAACGGTCTTGCTGTAGTAATCGAGGCCGCGAACCAACTTGGGGTTGATCACGTAAGGAATGCCGGCGGCGTCCAGGCGGGCCTTGAGCCCCTCGAAGTGCACGCGGGACTCTTCGTCGAGGTAGTCGGCCATTTTTGGCGCATCCACCAGTACGGCCTGGGTGTCCGGGTTCTTGGTGTCCAGCACTCGCAGCGGGTTGGTCTTCAACCGGCGCTGGCTGTCTTCGTCCAGGTGCTCGAGGCGGGCCGAGAGGAATTCCACCAGTGCATCACGGTAGCGAGCGCGGGCTTGGGCGGTGCCGAGGCTGTTGAGCTCAAGCTTGACTGCATCACGAATGCCCAGCTCGCCCCACAGGCGCCAGGTCAGCACGATCAGTTCGGCGTCGATGTCCGGGCCGTCGAGGTTGAACACCTCGCAACCGATCTGATGAAACTGGCGATAGCGGCCTTTCTGCGGGCGCTCGTGACGGAACATCGGGCCGATGTACCAGAGTTTCTGCACCTGGCCGCCGCCGGTGATGCCGTGCTCGAGCACCGCACGCACGCACGCTGCTGTGCCTTCCGGGCGCAGGGTCAGCGAATCGCCGTTGCGGTCGTCGAAGGTGTACATCTCTTTTTCGACGATGTCGGTCACTTCACCGATGGAGCGCTTGAACAGCTCGGTGAATTCGACGATCGGCATGCGGATCTGCCGGTAACCGTAGTTATCCAGCAAACGCGCCACGGTGCCCTCGAAATAGCGCCACAGGGGCGTCTGCTCGGGCAGGATATCGTTCATGCCACGAATGGCTTGCAGAGACTTGCTCACAGGTAATCCTTAAAAATTCGTTTGCTCAGCCGCGTGCGATGACCGCTGCGTCGGCTTCGACCTTTTCGGCCGCTTTCTGGCGGATCAGCCTTTCCAGCTCATCCACCAGATTGTCATTCGTCAGTTTCTGCGACGGCTTGCCGTCGATGTAAATCAGGTTCGGCGTACCGCCAGTCAGGCCGATATGGGCCTCCTTGGCTTCGCCCGGCCCGTTGACCACGCAACCGATCACCGCGACATCCAGCGGCACCAGCAGGTCTTCAAGGCGCCCTTCCAGCTCGTTCATGGTCTTGACCACATCGAAGTTCTGCCGTGAGCAGCTCGGGCAGGCGATGAAGTTGATACCGCGGGAACGCAGGTGCAGGGACTTGAGAATGTCGTAGCCGACTTTCACTTCCTCGACCGGATCCGCCGCCAACGAGATGCGGATGGTATCGCCAATCCCTTCGGCGAGCAGCATACCGAGGCCGACGGCGGATTTCACCGTGCCCGAACGCAACCCACCGGCTTCAGTGATACCCAGGTGCAGTGGCTGGACGATTTCCTTGGCCAGCAGGCGGTAGGCTTCGACGGCCATGAACACGTCGGAAGCCTTCACGCTGACCTTGAAGTCCTGGAAATTCAGGCGTTCAAGGTGCTCGACATGGCGCAGGGCCGACTCCACCAGCGCAGCCGGGGTCGGTTCGCCGTATTTCTTTTGCAGGTCTTTTTCCAGGGAACCGGCGTTCACACCGATACGGATCGGAATGCCACGGTCGCGGGCAGCATCCACCACGGCACGCACGCGGTCTTCGCGACCGATGTTGCCCGGGTTGATGCGCAGGCAGTCCACCCCCAGCTCGGCCACACGCAGGGCGATGCGGTAGTCGAAATGGATATCGGCCACCAGCGGCACCTTGACCAACTGCTTGATCTTGCCGAACGCCTCGGCGGCGTCCATGTCCGGCACGGACACCCGCACGATATCGACGCCGGCGGCTTCCAGGCGATTGATCTGCGCGACTGTGGCGGCCACGTCGTTGGTATCGCTGTTGGTCATGCTCTGCACAGCGATGGGCGCATCGCCGCCCACGGGCACGTTACCCACCCAGATCTTGCGGGATTCGCGACGTTTGATTGGAGATTCGCCGTGCATGACTTATTGACCCAACTTCAGGCGAGCGGTCTCGCCACTGGTGAACGGAGCGATGTCGACTGGCTGGCCGTTGTAGCTGACCTGCGCGCCACGGGCATAACCCAGGCGCACGGCAAATGGCGGCTTGCCGTTGATGGCAGTGCTATCGCCCTTGCGCTTGAGGCCACTGAACAGCACCTTGCCATTGCCATCGGTGACTTGCGTCCAGCAGTCGGCGACGAATTGAATCTGGACCTGGCCTTCACCAGCCGCCGGAGCCACTGGCGCTGCCGGGGCTGCGGCTGGAGCCGTTGGGGTCGCAGGTGCAGCCACGGTCGGCGCAGGCGTGCTTGGTACGACTGGAGCAGCGGCAATCGGTGCGCCAGTGGTCGGCGCAGCAGGCGCGGCAGGCGCCGGAACAGCCGGCTCGGCCCCCGCTTCGGCATCGGCGCCGTCCTGGCCTTGAGGCAGCGCCAAGGTGGTTTCGCCTTCAGCCTGGCCTTCCACGACGGCCTGGTCTTCCGGCTCGTCCAGCGGATGGATCTGAGTGGTGCCGTCGGCGCCTTCGACTTCGACATGCTCGGGGTTCATGGCAACCGGCTCCTTGTTGCGCAAGGAAGCCTGATCCTGCCACCAGACAAAACCGCCACCTATCACCGCGATCAGCAGCAACAGGCTGACGATACGCAAGATGGTGTGGGAAACGCGTACAGGCTCTTCGATGCGACCCAGGCTGTGCACGTTGCTGCCCTGGGCATCGGAACCGGTGTACTGGTCGAATTGCTGGACCAGCACGGTCTGGTCCATGCCGAGCAATTTGGCATAGGCGCGGATGTACCCACGGGCGAAGGTGTGCCCCGGCAGCTTGTCGAACGCGCCGGTTTCCAGGTTGCCCAGGGAAGTCACGGTGAGATTGAGCTTGAGGGCCACTTCGGCCAGCGACCAACCATTGCTTTCGCGGGCTTGACGCAGGGTCTCACCGGGATTTACGCGAGTCGCTGCTACAACTTCAGGATGCGCCGCTTTCATCATTGCTCCGACAGGTATTGCTGATATTCCGGCGTACCGGGATAGAGTCTTTTGAGTTGCAGGCCATAACTGGCAGCCTTGTCGCGATCTTCAAACACATGGGCCAGCCGAACGCCGAGCAATAGACTACGTGCATTTTGCTCGCTCAGCAGGCTAAAACGTTCGTAATAGTCGCGGGCGGGCACATATTGCCTGTCTTCGTAAGACAACTCAGCCATTTCCAGCAGTGCACGCGGTTGCTGATGGTTGAGCCGCAGCGCCTTTTCAAGCTGCTGGCGGGCCAGATCACGCTGGCCGAGTTTCGATGCCGTCATGCCGAGGTTCTCGAAAACCCGCGAACGCTCGGGATAAAGGGTGTCCGCGGCAGCCTGCTCGAAGCGCTCGTAGGCTTGCTTGTAGCGTTTCTGCTCGAAAAGAAAGCTGCCGTAGTTGTTCAGGATCCGCGCATCCTGCGGCCGGCCGGACAGCGCCTTGCGAAAATGCTCATCGGCCAGCTCAGGTTCCATCTCGGCCTGGAACACCAGGGCCAGGGCCGCGTTGGCATCCGGGTCGGAACTGTCCAGCTCCAGGGCTTTCTTGAGCGGAACCTTGGCCCGTTCGGTCATGCCCTGCTGCAAGTACCCGATGCCCAGTTGCACATAGGCCACACGTGCCTCGTCGCGCCCCTTGCTGGTTTTCATCGGGTTGTAGTCACCCGACAGAACACAACCGGAGCAGAGCCCGGCCAACAGCAAGATGAGCGCGAAGCGCAGGGACATAGAGTTCCTCTCTTAGTGACTGTTCGCAGCGTTTTGCGCGACATCGTCAGCGGCGTTCAATTCGCGCACGGCAATGTAGCGTTCGCTGCGACGGGTGCGATCCAGCACCTGTCCTACCAATTGGCCACAGGCGGCATCGATGTCTTCGCCGCGGGTGGTGCGCACGGTGACGTTGAAGCCAGCGTGGTGAAGCTGATCCTGGAAGCGACGAATCGCGTTGTTGCTCGGACGCTCGTAACCGGAATGCGGGAACGGGTTGAACGGGATCAGGTTGATCTTGCACGGGATGTTCTTGAGCAACTCGATCATCTCGACCGCGTGTTCAACCTTGTCGTTCACGTCCTTGAGCAAGGTGTACTCGATGGTCAGCACGCGCTTTTCGCCCAGGGACGACATGTAGCGCTGGCACGACTCCAGCAGCATCTTAAGCGGATACTTCTTGTTGATCGGCACCAATTGGTTACGCAATGCGTCATTGGGTGCGTGCAGCGACAACGCCAGGGAGACGTCGATGTGCTTGGCCAGCTCATCGATCATCGGCACCACGCCCGAGGTGGACAAGGTCACCCGGCGCTTGGAGATGCCGTAGCCCAGGTCATCCATCATCAGATGCATGGCGGCGATGACGTTGTCGAAGTTCAGCAGCGGCTCACCCATGCCCATCATCACCACGTTGGTGATGGCACGGTCGACAGTCGCCGGGACGCTGCCAAAGGATTTGTTGGCAATCCACACCTGGCCGATCACTTCGGCGGCGGTGAGGTTGCTATTGAAGCCTTGCTTGCCGGTGGAGCAGAAACTGCAATCCAGGGCACAGCCTGCCTGGGACGAAACGCACAAGGTGCCGCGTTTGCCCTGGGGAATGTAGACGGTCTCGACGCAGCTGCCGGACGCCACGCGCACCACCCACTTACGGGTGCCGTCGCTGGAGATGTCCTCGCTGACCACTTCCGGACCGCGAATCTCAGCAACTGCCTTGAGCTTTTCGCGCAAGGCCTTGCTGACATTCGTCATGGCGTCGAAATCGTCGACGCCAAAGTGGTGAATCCACTTCATCACTTGGCCGGCACGGAAACGCTTCTCCCCGATCGAGTCGAAGAATTTCTCCATTTCCGGCTGGGTCAGGCCCAACAGGTTGGTTTTGCCGTTCGATGTAGTCATGGATTCACCTTCACTCAAAAGCCTGGGCTTAGCGAGTGGTTACTTCAGTAGCGGAGAAAAAGTAAGCGATTTCGCGAGCGGCAGCGGCTTCGGAGTCCGAACCGTGAACGGCGTTGGCGTCGATCGACTCGGCGAAGTCAGCGCGGATGGTACCGGCAGCGGCTTCTTTAGGGTTGGTAGCGCCCATCAGCTCACGGTTGCGAGCGATAGCGTTTTCGCCTTCCAGCACCTGAACGACAACCGGACCGGAAGTCATGAAGGCAACCAGTTCACCGAAGAAACCGCGCTCGCTGTGCTCAGCGTAGAAGCCTTCGGCTTCGGCTTTGGACAGTTGCTTCATTTTCGAAGCTACAACGCGCAGGCCAGCGTCTTCGAAACGGGTAACGATCTTGCCGATCACGTTTTTAGCAACGGCGTCAGGCTTGATGATGGAGAAAGTACGTTGAACAGCCATGGTGTAACTCCAGAAACGGTAATTTGCGAAAAATTAAACCCGCGAATTATACGCGGGTTCTTGGGTATTGCCTAACTGCGTACAGTGCAGACTCAGTCTGCCTCTTCGATCCAGGCCGCTTGAATCGCTTCAAGCACCTTCTCACCACCACGGGTCGGATCATCGCTGAACTCCGGCAATGCCAGCACCCATTTGTGCAGATCGACGAAGTTCACGTAACGGGGATCTACATCTGGCTTGGACTCAGCCAACTGGATTGCGATTTCCAGTACATCAACCCATTTCAGACTCATTGTAACTCCCTGAATCAGTGCGGCGCTTCGGCGGCGTGGTTGAGCGAGTATTTCGGTATTTCCACCACCAGGTCTTCTGTCCCGACCTTGGCCTGGCACGTCAACCGCGACGTCGGTTCCAGGCCCCAGGCCCGATCAAGATAGTCCTCTTCCAGCTCATCGGCCTCATTCAGCGAGTCGAAACCCTCGCGAATGATGCAATGGCACGTGGTGCAGGCACAAACGCCGCCGCAGGCGCTCTCGATCTCGATGTGGTTGTCATGGGCCACTTCAAGGATGGATTTGCCGGTTTCGGCCTCTACCACCATACCGTCCGGGCAATGCTCGGCGTGTGGCAGAAAAATGATCTGCGGCATCAGTTATTCCTCGATTTCATTCAGGTTGCGCCCCGCCAGGGCGGCTTTGACCGTCGAGTCCAGGCGGCGGGCAGCAAAGGCATCGGTGACTTGCGACAGACGCTTGGTCTGCAACTCGATGGCATAACCATCGGTGCCTTTGATCAATTCGGACAGTTCCTGCATTTGCAGCTCGATGACCATGCGCTCTTCGGCGTCGAGCAAGCGCTCGCCGTCGGCTTCAAGGGCACCTTGCACGGCTTCGATCAGGCGCTGGGCGTCGACCTGTTGCTCGCGCAATACGCGGGCCACCTTGTCGTCGCTGGCGTGCTGGAACGAATCCTTGAGCATCTTGGCGATTTCGCCGTCGGTCAGGCCGTAGGACGGCTTGACCTGGATGCTCGCCTCGACGCCCGAACCCAGCTCGCGAGCGGAGACATTGAGCAAGCCGTCGGCATCGACCTGGAAGGTCACGCGAATCTTCGCCGCACCGGCCACCATCGGCGGGATGCCGCGCAATTCGAAGCGGGCCAGGGAACGGCAGTCGCTGATCAGTTCACGCTCGCCTTGCAGCACGTGGACCATCATCGCCGACTGGCCGTCTTTATAAGTGGTGAAATCCTGGGCGCGGGCGACGGGGATGGTGGTGTTGCGCGGAATCACCTTCTCCATCAGGCCGCCCATGGTTTCCAGGCCCAGGGACAACGGAATCACGTCGAGCAACAGCAGCTCGCCACCGTCGCGCTTGTTGCCGGCCAGGGTATCGGCCTGGATCGCGGCGCCAATGGCGACCACCTGGTCCGGGTCGATTTCGGTCAGCGGCTGGCGGCCAAAGGCCTCGGCAACGGCTTCGCGGACCCGAGGCACGCGGGTCGAACCGCCGACCATGACCACGGCCTTGACGTCTTCGAACTCGATGCCCGAATCACGCACGGCACGGCGACAGGCCTTGAGGCTGCGGGCAACCATGGGCTCGATCAGCGCATCGAAGGCTTCGCGGCTCAGGGCGGCTTTCCAGTCGCCATAAGCGACTTCAACGGTGGCAGCGTCGGTCAAGGCTTCCTTGGCGGCGCAGGCGGTTTGCAGCAGATGGCGCTGCGCCCCCGGATCGAGGTCGGCGGACAGGCCCGCTTGCTCGATGATCCAGCCGGCAATGGCGTGGTCGAAGTCATCGCCGCCCAGGGCGCTGTCGCCGCCGGTGGCCAGGACTTCGAAGACGCCGCCGGTCAGGCGCAGAATAGAGATATCGAAGGTACCGCCGCCCAGATCGTAGATAGCGACGAGGCCTTCGGCGTGCTGGTCCAGGCCATACGCCACGGCAGCGGCGGTCGGTTCGTTGAGCAGGCGCAGCACGTTCAGGCCGGCCAGCTTGGCCGCATCCTTGGTAGCTTGGCGCTGAGCGTCGTCGAAATAGGCCGGGACGGTGATGACCGCACCGACCAATTCACCACCCAATGCCGCTTCTGCACGCTGGCGCAGCACCTTGAGGATGTCGGCCGAGACTTCCACCGGGCTTTTCGGGCCCTGCACGGTTTCGATGAACGGCATGTGGGATTCGCCGCCAACGAAGCGGTACGGCAGTTGGTCGCCCAGTTGCTTGACGTCGGACAGACCACGACCCATCAAGCGCTTGACCGAGACAATGGTGTTCAGCGGATCGGTGGCGGCGGCCAGCTTGGCCGACTCGCCGACTTCGACGCGATCGGCGTGATAGCGCACGGCGGATGGCAGGATCACCTGCCCTTGCTCGTCGGCCAGCGGTTCGGAAAGACCGCTGCGCAAGGCAGCGACCAAGGAATTGGTAGTACCCAAGTCGATTCCCACAGCCAGGCGACGCTGGTGCGGTTGTGGACTTTGGCCGGGTTCGGCGATCTGCAGTAGGGCCATCGTAATCAGGACTTATCTGTAATCAGGCGTGCGACCGGAGCGGCACTGGGTTAATCGTCGAGGCGCTCTTCGAGCTGGCGCACTTCGTAGGTGAGCTTGTCGAGGAACTGCATGCGCCGCATCAGGCGCTCGGCCTGTTCGCGTTGCGCGGCATCGTTCCAGCAGGCTGCGAAGCTTTCGTTCAAAGTGTGCTGGGCGTCTTTCAAGCGGCGCTTGAATACCGCGACACCGGCCAGGTCGGCGCTGTCCTGCAGGTCTTCGAGCTCTTCGCGCCATTGCATCTGCTGCAAAAGAAACTCGGGATCGTGGACCGTGACTTCCAGGGGCAGCTCATGACCGCTGCTAGCGAGCAGGTAACGCGCGCGCTTGGCAGGACTCTTGAGCGTCTGGTAGGCCTCGTTGAGGTTCGCGGACTGCTCCAGCGCCCGCCGCTGCTCGGTTTCCGAGGCATCGGCAAAGCGGTCCGGATGGACACCACGGGCCAATTCCAGATAACGCGCGGACAACTGGTCGAGATCCAGCTGGAACGCCGGCTGCATCTGGAACAAAGCAAAATGACAAGGAGTTCCCACAAGCCGCCTCAGATGTTGAAGCTTTCGCCGCAGCCACATTCACCGCGCACGTTGGGGTTGTTGAACTTGAAGCCTTCGTTCAACCCTTCCTTGACGAAATCCAGTTCAGTGCCGTCCAGGTAAGTCAGGCTCTTCGGGTCGATGATCACTTTCTGACCATGACTCTCGAACACCTGATCCTCTTCGCCCACTTCGTCGACGAATTCCAGCACATAGGCAAGACCAGAGCAGCCCGTGGTGCGAACACCCAGGCGGATACCCTCGCCCTTGCCGCGCCCCGCGAGGGAGCGCTGGATATGCTTAGCTGCCGCTTCTGTCATCTGGATAGCCATGAAAACTCCTTACCTGTGCACAGATCAGATCAAGCCTTTCTTCTGCTTGTAATCGCGAACGGCAGCCTTGATGGCGTCTTCGGCGAGTACCGAGCAGTGGATCTTCACCGGCGGCAGGGCCAGCTCTTCAGCCAGCTGGGTGTTCTTGATGGTTTCGGCTTCATCAAGGGTCTTGCCCTTCATCCACTCGGTCGCCAGGGAGCTGGACGCGATGGCGGAACCGCAGCCATAGGTCTTGAACTTGGCATCTTCGATGATGCCTTGCTCGTTGACCTTGATCTGCAGGCGCATCACGTCGCCGCACGCCGGGGCGCCGACCATGCCGGTGCCGACATCAGGATCCTGCGCGTCCATCTTGCCGACGTTGCGCGGGTTCTCGTAGTGGTCGATGACCTTTTCGCTATATGCCATTTGCTTCAATCCTCATCAGTGAGCCGCTCTGGTGGCGACTTCTTCAGTGCGCCGCCCACTCGATTTTCGAGATGTCGACACCGTCTTTGTACATGTCCCACAGCGGCGAAAGAGCGCGCAGCTTGGTAACGGCCTCGCAGACTTTCTGCGCGGCGTAATCGATTTCTTCTTCGGTGGTGAAGCGGCCGAAGGTGAAGCGGATCGAGCTGTGGGCCAGTTCGTCGTTGCGGCCCAGGGCACGCAGCACGTACGAAGGCTCAAGCGATGCCGAGGTGCACGCCGAACCGGACGACACGGCCAGATCCTTGAGCGCCATGATCAGCGACTCACCTTCAACATAGTTGAAGCTCAGGTTCAGGTTGTGCGGTACGCGGGCGATCATGCTGCCGTTGACGTAAAGCTCTTCCAGGTGCTCGACCTGCTTGAAGAAGCGGTCGCTCAGGGCCTTGATGCGCACGTTCTCGGCAGCCATGTCTTCCTTGGCCACGCGGAAGGCTTCGCCCATGCCGACGATCTGGTGGGTCGCCAGGGTGCCGGAACGCATGCCGCGCTCGTGACCGCCGCCGTGCATGGTCGCTTCGAGGCGAACACGCGGCTTGCGGCTCACGTACAGCGCGCCGATGCCTTTAGGGCCGTAGGTCTTGTGGGCGGAGAACGACATCAGGTCGACTTTCAGCTTCGACAGGTCGATGTCGACCTTGCCGGTGGACTGGGCCGCGTCGACGTGGAACAGGATGCCCTTGGAGCGGGTCAGTTCGCCGATGGCCGCGATGTCGTTGACGGTGCCGATTTCGTTGTTCACGTGCATGATCGAAACCAGGATGGTGTCGTCGCGCAGTGCGGCTTCAACCATGGCTGGGGTGATGATGCCGTCTTCACCCGGTTCGATGTAGGTGACCTCGAAACCTTCACGCTCCAGTTGGCGCATGGTATCCAGGACAGCCTTGTGCTCGATCTTGGAGGTGATCAGGTGCTTGCCCTTGGTGTGATAGAAGTGCGCGACACCCTTGATTGCCAGGTTGTCGGACTCGGTGGCACCGGAGGTCCAGACGATTTCACGCGGGTCGGCGTTGACCAGGTCAGCGACCTGGCGGCGGGCGTTTTCGACCGACTCTTCGGCTTTCCAGCCGAACACGTGGGAGCGGGACGCCGGGTTACCGAAGTTTCCGTCGACCAGCAGGCATTCACTCATTTTTTGTGCGACCCGCGGATCAACCGGGGTGGTCGCAGAGTAATCAAGGTAAATCGGCAATTTCATGGACTTTCTCCTAAATCAGGCTGGCTGGCGTTCCGCGTGCTCTGCGGCAGTCATTCGACGGCGGACGCTTCAATCTTGTCCAGGTGCGGCGCCTTGCTGTTGCAACGGCGCTGGTCCTGACGCTGGGCTACTTCTTGCACCTCACGGCGAGTTACAAGGTCAGCCAAGCTGATACCGCTCAGAAATTCGTGGATCTGCAGGCTGAGGTCACACCACAAGTGGTGGGTCAGGCAAGTATCGCCGCCATGGCAGTCGCCAAGGCCCTGGCATTTGGTCGCATCGACCGATTCGTTCACTGCATCGATCACCTGGGCGACCTGGATGCCTTGCATGTCGCGCGACAGCTGGTAGCCGCCGCCCGGGCCGCGAACACTGGAGACCAGGTTGCTGCGGCGCAGCTTGGCGAACAGCTGCTCAAGGTAAGACAGGGAAATGCCCTGGCGCTCGGAGATATCGGCCAGGGACACCGGCCCGTGCTGCGCGTGCAATGCCAGATCCAGCATCGCGGTCACGGCGTATCGGCCTTTTGTAGTCAGTCGCATGGACAATTACCACGGAGTTCGGAATGGGGGCGAGTATGCAATTCCCGAGTATTTAAGTCAAGTATAAGACCTAGTGCTTTACTCAGGTTTACCCGCGAAAGAGCGCGCGCATGATAGCAAAGGCTGGCCAGTGGCGACCAGCTATACCGCGTTATCGTTCATCGCGAGCAAGCTTTGCTCCCACAGGACGCCTGCGAAACAGGACTCCTGTGGGGCAAGGTTTTTGTGGGAGCAAGGCTTGCCCGCGATGCAGGCGCCTCGGTTCAACTGGCCCGGGTCTCATCCTTATCCTTCACACACGCAAAATCTTCCTCGCGCAGTTCAGGCAGGTCCTTGGCACAGTAATTACTGCCCAGTTCCTTCAGAGCCCCGCACATCCCCTCCAGGCGCCCATCGACGGCCTGCAGGTGATCGAGCAACTGGTTGATCGCACGGGCGACCGGGTCGGGCATGTCTTCGCCGACACCGTAAGCGTCGAAGCCGATCTTCTCGGCCATGGCTTTGCGCCGGGCATCCTGTTCGTCGTCGGACTTGACGATGATTCGCCCAGGAATACCCACCACGGTCGCGCCGGGCGGCACGGCCTTGGTAACCACGGCATTGGAGCCGACTTTCGCCCCCGCCCCTACCGTGAACGGCCCGAGCACCTTGGCGCCCGCACCCACCACCACACCGTCTTCCAGGGTCGGGTGGCGCTTGCCCTTGTTCCAGCTGGTGCCGCCGAGGGTCACGCCCTGGTACAGGGTCACGTCGTCACCGATCTCGGCAGTTTCGCCAATGACGATGCCCATGCCGTGGTCGATGAAGAAACGGCGACCAACCTTGGCCCCCGGATGGATCTCGATCCCGGTCAGCCAGCGCCCGAAGTTCGAGACCAGCCGCGCCAGCCACTTCCAGCCCATGTTCCACAAGGCGCCGGACAGGCGGTGGATCCAGATCGCGTGCATCCCCGGGTAGCAGGTCAGCACTTCAAAGGCATTGCGCGCCGCCGGGTCACGATGGAAAACACTTTGGATATCTTCACGCAAACGTTCGAACATTTTATTTCTTCCGCTTAATCAGCTCGCCACGGGCCGCTTTCTGGGTTTCCGTGAGGATGCCGCGCAATATATTCATCTCCGCCCGGCTAACCGAGCTTCGTCCGTACAACCGACGCAGGCGCGCCATCAAGTGCCGCGGCTTCTCCGGGTCGAGGAACTCGATGTCCACCAAGGATTGCTCCAGGTGCTCATAGAATCGCTCCAGCTCGTCCATGGTCGCCAGTGTCTCACTGCGTGGCGACGTCACCTCGGTTTTTTCGACCTTGCTTGGCTTGCCTTCAGCGGCGAGCCAGGCCATGCGCACTTCATAACTCAACACCTGCACCGCCGCCCCCAGGTTCAAGGAACTGAACTCGGGGTCGGAAGGGATATGCACGTGAAAGTGACATCGCTGCAGCTCGTCGTTGGTCAGGCCGGAGTCTTCACGACCGAACACCAGGGCGATTTCAAAGCCTTGCGCGGCCTCCTCGACCACTTTGGTGCCGCATTCACGGGGGTCGAGCAACGGCCAGGGGATGCGACGGTCGCGGGCGCTGGTGCCGAGCACCAGGTTGCAACCCACCAGGGCATCTTCGAGGGTGGCGACCACCTGAGCATTGGCAAGGATGTCACCGGCACCGGAGGCCCGGGCATCGGCTTCGTGATGGGGAAACAGGCGCGGCTCGACCAGCACCAGCCGCGACAGGCCCATGTTCTTCATGGCCCGCGCAGCTCCGCCGATGTTACCCGGATGGCTGGTATTGACCAGGACGACACGAATGTTCTGCAACAAGGGAGGCGCTCTCGAACACGATAAAGGGAGCAAATCTTACATAAGCACCTACCGTTAAGCTATGAAAGCGAACACCAACCTTCTCCTGAGAAAACTTTCTGATAGAATGCGCGGCTTTCTTTAACAACCTTAGGTGACACCTCCATGCAGCCCATGCTGAATATCGCGCTGCGCGCCGCCCGCAGCGCCAGTGAACTGATCTTCCGCTCCATCGAGCGCCTGGATACCATCAAGGTCGATGAAAAAGACGCCAAGGACTACGTGTCCGAGGTTGATCGCGCCGCCGAGCAAAAAATCGTCGACGCCCTGCGCAAGGCTTACCCGAACCACTCGATCCTGGGTGAAGAGACCGGCATGCACGCCGGCACCGGCATCGAAGGTGAAGAGTACCTGTGGATCATCGATCCGCTGGACGGCACCACCAACTTCCTGCGCGGCATTCCTCATTTCGCTGTCAGCATCGCTTGCAAATACCGTGGCCGCCTGGAACACGCCGTTGTGCTGGACCCGGTTCGCCAGGAAGAATTCACCGCCAGCCGTGGCCGTGGCGCCCAACTGAACGGTCGCCGCCTGCGCGTCAGCGGCCGCACCAGCCTGGACGGCGCCCTGCTGGGTACCGGCTTCCCGTTCCGTGACGATCAGATGGACAACCTGGACAACTACCTGGGCATGTTCCGCGCCCTGGTTGGCCAGACCGCCGGCATCCGCCGCGCCGGTGCCGCGAGCCTGGACCTGGCCTATGTGGCTGCTGGCCGTTTCGATGCGTTCTGGGAGTCGGGCCTGTCCGAATGGGACATGGCTGCAGGCGCCCTGTTGATCCAGGAAGCCGGCGGTTTGGTGAGCGACTTCACCGGCGGCCATGATTTCCTTGAAAAAGGCCATATCGTTGCCGGCAACACCAAATGCTTCAAGGCTGTGCTCACCGCCATCCAGCCGCATTTGCCGGCTTCGCTGAAGCGTTAAGCAGCTCGGCTACAGAAAAAGCACCCTTCGGGGTGCTTTTTTTATGCCTGCCCCACACCACTCAGCTCCCTCGCCACAATGGATGACACCCTGAACATTGATGGAAGCTGACCCACCGCTATCGCGAGCAAGCTCGCTCCCACAGAGGATTGGTAGCGGGCCATAAAATGCGGGCATAAAAAAAGCACCCCGAAGGGTGCTTTTTTCATAGCGGCTGGATCACTGAGCCGGTTCGTTCTGCCCCAGGATCAGTTGACCTTCCTTGTTCACCGGGATCTGGTTGCCCGGGTCGCGGTCCATGCGGACTTTGCCTTCTTTGCCGTCGAGCATGTAGCGAACGTCGTAGCCTACAACCTTGTCGCTGATGTCATTGACCGTGTTGCAGCGAGTTTGGGTGGTGGTGTAGGTGTCGCGTTCCTGCATGCCTTCCTGAATCTTGTTACCGGCATAACCGCCGCCGGCCGCACCTGCCACGGTGGCGATTTTCTTGCCGGTGCCGCCGCCGATCTGGTTGCCCAACAGGCCACCGGCTACGGCGCCGAGCACGGTACCAGCGATCTGGTGTTGATCCTGGACCGGCTTCTGCCGGGTCACGGTGACGTCCTTGCACACTTCACGCGGGGTCTTGATCTGTGTCTTGACCGGATCCACGGCCAACACTTGCGCATACTCAGGGCCACTTTTTACCAAGCTGTAGGTGGCTACCGCACCACCGGCAGTTACACCGACAGCACCCAACACCGCACCAACCAGCATCGATTTGTTCACTTGAACCTCCTGACCATCACAAGCGGATTAATCCGCGCTTCTCCCAGCCTTGGAGCATAAAAAAAGGCGCGAGTTCAACTCGCGCCTTTTCAGCCGTGACGGATGGAGCAACGAGCCTTACGGGCGGTCGTCGACTTCCGTCTCAGTGGCCGCCGGAGGAATCAGATCCTCGGTGCTCAGGTTCAGCCAGATCAGCACCACGTTGGCGATGTAGATCGACGAGTAAGTACCCGCCAACACACCGATGAACAGCGCGATGGAGAAACCGAACAGGTTGTCGCCACCAAAGATCAGCAGCGCGGCAATCGCCAGCAAGGTGGAGATCGACGTCGCCATGGTCCGCAGCAGCGTCTGGGTGGTCGAGATGTTGATGTTCTCGATCAAGGACGCCTTGCGCAGCACACGGAAGTTCTCACGCACCCGGTCGAACACCACGATGGTGTCGTTGAGCGAGTAACCAATGATCGCCAACACCGCCGCCAGCACCGTCAAGTCGAAGGTGATCTGGAAGAACGACAGGATGCCCACGGTCACGATCACGTCGTGGATCAGCGAGACAATCGCGCCCACCGCGAACTTCCACTGAAAGCGGAAGGCCAGGTAGATCAGGATCCCGCCCAGCGCCATCAACATGCCGAGGCCACCCTGGTCGCGCAGCTCTTCACCCACTTGCGGGCCGACGAACTCGACGCGCTTGACCTGGGCCGGGTTGTCGCCGCCAGCCTTCTGCAAGGCTTCGGCCACCTGATGGCCCAGCTGCGGGTCTTCACCCGGCATGCGCACCAGCAGGTCGGTGGTCGCGCCAAAGCTCTGCACGATGGCATCGCTGTAGCCCGAACTCGCCAGTTGCTCGCGCACCTTGGTAACGTCGGCCGGGCGCTCGTAGGTCAGCTCGATGAGCGTACCGCCGGTGAAGTCCAGGCCGTAGTTCAGGCCCTTGGTGCCCCAGCTGAACAACGCCAGAAGGGTAAGGAACAATGTGACGCCGAACGCAACGTTGCGAACGCCCATGAAGTTGATAGTACGTAACATGGCAGCCCCTTAAATCCACAACTTCTTGAAGTCACGACCACCAAAGATCAGGTTGACCATTGCGCGGGTCACCATGATGGCTGTGAACATCGAGGTAAAGATCCCGAGGGACATGGTCACTGCGAAGCCCTTGACCGGGCCGGTGCCCATGGCGAAGAGAATCCCGCCCACCAGCAACGTGGTCAGGTTGGCGTCGAGAATCGCGGTGAATGCCCGGCCGAAGCCTTCGTTGATTGCCCGTTGAATCGACATGCCCGCGGCGATCTCTTCACGTATCCGCGAGAAGATCAGCACGTTGGCGTCCACCGCCATACCCATGGTCAACACGATACCGGCGATACCCGGCAGGGTCAGCGTGGCACCCAGCAGCGACATCAGGGCCAGCAGCATCACCATGTTCACCGCCAGCGCGACGGTGGCGATGATGCCGAAGAAGCGGTAGATGGCGATGATGAACAGCGAGACAAACAACATGCCCCACAGCGATGCATCGATACCCTTGGTGATGTTGTCGGCACCCAGGCTCGGGCCAATGGTGCGCTCTTCGGCGAAGTACATCGGCGCGGCCAGACCACCGGCACGCAGCAACAGGGCCAGTTCCGAGGATTCACCCTGGCCGTTCAGGCCGGTGATGCGGAACTGGCTGCCCAGTGGCGACTGGATGGTCGCCAGGCTGATGATCTTTTTCTCTTCCTTGAAGGTCTGCACTGCGACGTCTTTCTCGACGCCGTTGACCACTTGCTTGGTGTAAGTAGTCGTCGGCTTCTGCTCGATGAAGATCACCGCCATGCTGCGACCGACGTTGCTGCGCGTGGCGCGGCTCATCAGTTCGCCGCCGTGGCCGTCGAGGCGAATGTTCACCTGCGGACGACCCTGCTCATCGAAGCCCGCCTGGGCGTCGGTCACCTGGTCACCGGTGATGATCAGGCCACGCTCGATCTGCGCCGACGGACGACCGCCTTCACGGAACTCGAAGCTCTCGGAAGTGGCCTTGGAAGCACCCGGCTCAGCCGCGAGGCGGAATTCCAGGTTGGCGGTCTTGCCGAGGATACGCTTGGCTTCCGCGGTGTCCTGCACGCCCGGCAGCTCAACCACGATGCGGTTGGCGCCCTGGCGCTGCACGATCGGCTCGGCCACACCCAGCTCGTTGACGCGGTTACGCACCGTGGTCAAGTTCTGCTTGATGGAGTATTCGCGGATTTCCGCCAGCTTGGCCGGGGTCATCGCCAGACGCAGCACCGCCTGACCATTGAGGTCGGCCGGCACAATGTCGAAATCGTTGAAGTTCTTGCGGATCAGCGCACGGGCCTGCTCGCGGGTATCTTCATCGCTGAAGCCCAGCTGAATGGCACCGTCGAGCTGCGGCAGGCTGCGATAGCGCAGACGCTCTTTGCGAAGCAAGCTCTTGACGTCGCCTTCGTAGACTTTCAGGCGTGCGTCGAGGGCTTTTTCCATGTCCACTTCCAGCAGGAAGTGCACACCACCGGACAAGTCCAGACCCAGCTTCATCGGATGCGCGCCGAGGTTGCGCAGCCATTGCGGGGTAGTCTGGGCCAAGTTCAGGGCCACGACGTAATCATCGCCCATCGCCTTGCGTACCACGTCCTTGGCCGGCAGTTGGTCTTCAGCCTTGGTCAGACGCAACAGACCGCCCTTGCCACCTTCGGCAACGGTCGCGGCCTTGACGTCGATACCGGAAGCCTTGAGCGCTGCGCTCGCACGGTCCAGATCGGCCTGAGTGACCTGCAAGGCAGTGCTTGCGCCACTGACCTGAATGGCCGGGTCATCCGGGTAGAGATTGGGAGCGGAATAAATCACACCGACCACCAGCACCGCCAGGATCAGTACATATTTCCACAGAGGGTATTTGTTCAGCATCACGCCGCCCGCTTATGACGCGGGGCGCCTTGCGCGCCCCGTCGATTGAATAGAAGTTGTTACTTAGATCGCTTTCAGCGTGCCTTTTGGCAGCGTGGCCGCGATTGCGCCCTTCTGGAACTTCATTTCAACAGTGTCGGACACTTCCAGTACCACGAAGTCATCAGCCACTTTGGTGATCTTGCCAGCGATGCCGCCGGTGGTGACCACTTCATCGCCCTTTTGCAGGCTGCTGAGCAGGTTTTTCTGCTCTTTGGCGCGCTTGGCCTGTGGACGCCAGATCATCAGGTAGAAAATCACCAGGAAGCCGACCAGGAAAATCCACTCGAAACCGCCACCCATAGGGCCGGCAGCAGCAGGTGCAGCCGCGTCAGCCATGGCATTAGAGATAAAAAAGCTCATTTAGCACTCCAGTTGCAAGTATTGAATCTTAGGATCGGAAAACTCAGTCCAAGGGCGGTACAGGCAACCCGCGCTTGGCATAGAAGGCCTCGACGAAGGCGGCCAATGTACCTTGTTGAATAGCCTCGCGCAAACCAGCCATAAGCACCTGGTAATGGCGCAAATTGTGGATGGTATTCAACATGCTACCCAGCATTTCGCCGCACTTGTCCAAATGATGCAGATAAGCGCGGGAGAAGTTCTGGCACGTGTAGCAGTCGCAGGTCGGATCCAGCGGCGAATCATCATGGCGATGGAACGCGTTACGGATCTTCAGCACGCCCGTGTCGATGAACAGATGCCCATTGCGGGCATTACGGGTTGGCATCACGCAATCGAACATGTCCACCCCGCGGCGCACACCCTCAACCAGATCTTCCGGTTTGCCAACGCCCATAAGGTAACGAGGTTTGTCAGCAGGCATCTGGCCCGGCAGGTAATCGAGCACCTTGATCATTTCGTGCTTGGGCTCGCCCACCGACAGACCGCCAATGGCCAGGCCGTCGAAGCCGATCTTGTCGAGACCTTCCAGCGAGCGCATGCGCAAATCCTGGTGCATCCCGCCCTGCACAATCCCGAACAGTGCCGCGGTGTTATCGGCATGGGCATTCTTCGAGCGCTGGGCCCAGCGCAACGACAGCTCCATGGACACCCGCGCCACGTCTTCATCGGCCGGGTACGGCGTGCATTCGTCGAAGATCATCACGATGTCCGAGCCCAGGTCGCGTTGGACCTGCATCGACTCTTCCGGCCCCATGAACACCTTGGAACCGTCCACCGGCGAGGCGAAGGTCACGCCCTCCTCCTTGATCTTGCGCATGGCGCCCAGGCTGAACACCTGGAAACCACCGGAGTCGGTCAGAATCGGCCCTTTCCACTGCATGAAATCGTGCAAGTCACCGTGGGCCTTGATCACTTCCATGCCCGGGCGCAGCCACAGGTGGAACGTGTTGCCGAGGATGATCTCCGCGCCCGTGGCGACGATGTCCCGTGGCAGCATGCCCTTGACCGTGCCGTAGGTGCCCACCGGCATGAACGCGGGGGTTTCCACGGTACCGCGGGGGAAGGTCAGACGACCGCGACGAGCCTTGCCATCGGTGGCGAGCAACTCGAAGGACATGCGACAGGTGCGACTCATACTGTTTCCTCGGGTCCGCGTGGCGCGGGGTTACGGGTGATGAACATCGCATCACCGTAGCTGAAAAAGCGGTATCCATGCTCGACGGCGGCCTTGTAGGCGGCCATGGCTTCGGGATAACCGGCGAACGCCGAAACCAGCATCAACAGCGTGGATTCAGGCAAATGAAAATTGGTGACCAGGGCATCGACCACATGAAACGGCCGCCCCGGGTAGATAAAGATATCGGTGTCGCCACTGAACGGCTTGAGCACGCCATCGCGGGCAGCGCTTTCCAGGGACCGCACGCTGGTGGTCCCCACCGCCACCACCCGACCACCGCGGGCGCGACAGGCCGCCACGGCATCGACCACGTCCTGGCTGACTTCCAGCCATTCATTGTGCATGTGGTGGTCTTCGATCCGCTCGACCCGCACCGGCTGGAACGTGCCGGCGCCGACGTGCAGCGTCACGAACGCGGTCTCCACGCCCTTGGCGGCAATCGCCTCCAGCAACGGCTGATCAAAATGCAGCCCCGCCGTCGGCGCCGCCACCGCCCCCAAGCGCTCGGCGTACACGGTCTGATAACGCTCGCGGTCCGAACCTTCGTCCGGGCGGTCTATATAAGGAGGCAACGGCATGTGCCCGACACGGTCGAGCAGCGGCAACACCTCTTCGGCAAATGCCAGCTCGAACAACGCGTCATGCCGCGCCACCATCACCGCCTCGCCACCGCCGTCGATCAAAATCGACGAACCGGGCTTGGGCGACTTGCTCGACCGTACATGGGCCAGCACCCGATGACTGTCCAGCACCCGCTCCACCAGAATCTCCAGCTTGCCGCCGGAGGCTTTCTGGCCAAACAACCGCGCCGGAATCACCCGGGTATTGTTGAACACCATCAAATCGCCCGGGCGCAAATGCTCAAGCAAATCAGTGAATTGACGGTGAGCCATGGCACCGCTGACCCCATCCAGGGTCAACAGTCGACTGGCGCGACGCTCGGCCAGAGGGTGGCGAGCGATCAGCGAATCAGGGAGTTCGAAGGTAAAGTCAGCAACACGCATGATGGGGTTCGTCTAGCAGGGCCGGAAAGTCTATCGGAAATATCAAAAATTCACCATGAAACGTGATTGACCAACGGTAGTCACCTCTCTATACTTCGCCGCCATTGAGCCCTGATGGCGGAATTGGTAGACGCGGCGGATTCAAAATCCGTTTTCGAAAGGAGTGGGAGTTCGAGTCTCCCTCGGGGCACCATCTTAAAGAAAGACCTTGAAATTCAAGGTCTTTTTTTTCGTCTGTAGGAAAGTGGGTTGGCCGCGAGCAAAGCAGATCTCATCTGAGGGTGATCCATTTGTGGCGAGGGGATTTATCCCCGCTGGGGCGCGAAGCGGCCCCCATTTACCGATGGCCTCCACACACCCGAGGGTGGTCCCAATCCGCCTCCCAAGCCATGAACCACCAACCCAGCTTCACCATACCCTCCTCACCCAGTCACTAAGGATTTCACCCCATGGAATTGCTGCTGGAAACGGTTGCTCTCTACTCGCTCAAGCTGGCTTATGAGACGGAAGGTCACAGCCCGATTCTGCGGGATGATCCATTGATGGGCAGTTGCGACCGTGAGGTTTTTGAGCTGTTGATACGGCGGGGCGATATGGCTGGGATTCAGGGCGAAATCGGTAGATGCCTGGATTTAGCGTTGGGGGCGATTGGTGGGGTGGATACAGTGCTGGGCCGAGAGCTGCATCGTTTGGCTGCGGATTTCAACGCAGTGCAGAAAATGGATGATCTTTACGCTCCGCTCATCGCGCTTAACGGTTATGTGAAAGATATTCTATAACCCGCAGCGCTCGTTCCCACGCTCCGCGTGGTAACGCATCCCGCGACGCTCCGCGTTGCAGACTTAACAGGCAAGACACGCTCCTACGAAGGCAATCCATGGACGACATCATCACAGCGATAGGCAGTTGGCTGACCGAAACCCATGAAGCGAAACGGCGGATGGTGAGCAATCTGGAAATGCTCTTCTGGATCGCCGCCGCGATTGTCGGCGCGATCGCCGCGAAGGATTACGCTGCGAAGCGTAAGGCGCTGATGGCGCGAACGGAGCAGGCCTTGCCGGAGAAGGATCTCGTCGCTACGTCGTTTAGTGACGAAGAGGGTCGTGCGGTTAAATATGTTGGCCTCCTACGGCGGGTTGAGGGCGGGTATACCGTTAGCTTGATTCGGGAGGCTGACGGGGAGCGCACCGAGTCGTGTAGCGAGGTGATGCCGTCGCTGGAGAAGGTTGAGGTTTATCTTACAAACTGTACTTCGTTTGTTTTGTCGGATTTCAAAAGCTGAAGTGAGGTCGCAAGCGTCAGTCATGGCTAAAATGCGAGCTAAAGATGCCATGAAAGAAACGTATGACATTGCGGTGGCCGGCAATTACGAAAACCTTCACAAGCAGTCCGAAGCTTGCCGCTGGTAGTCAAAACCGCTTCCTCTGATTCGCCAACTGCTACTCCGCAAGCGTTTTCCCAAGCATGCCGCCTTAAATTCCCCTCCAAGTTAAGCGAAACGTTGACAGTGATGGCACTCTGATCTAGATTCGCCATCTCTTTACGCGTTTATAGCTAGACGGTTTCCGTCAATGGCTTAGTCAGGCGGTTCGCCAGACTCAATTGCATTGCGTTGTTTTATTCCGCAGACAAGATCTGCGGCCCTACGCTCGCTTCGCTCACTCCGGTCCACAGATCTTGTCTGCGGCTGATTCTTGGTAAAGAGCCCCCATCGCATGGACCCGCGACAAAGAATTCTTGCTGACGTTGATCTTGAACAAAGCAAGGTTCATTTCTCAAAAAATCCTATCGTTTTACTTTGCGGGGGATTCGTTCCAGAAAAGGAACATGCGGACGCCGACGACCCACCGATCAGGTCCCTCCGTGACGCAGTGAAGCGCAAAGCACTTCAGATGGCTACGTCCCCCCATATATTTCGCCCAGAGGAAATCAAGTCTTGGCACGAAGATGGCGTCTTCAGAAACTTGATGGACTTCGAGGCGGATCTTGGAAGTGTTTGCTCATTGGTAGCAATCGCCGTTGAAAGTGAAGGTGCGATTGCAGAGCTGGGTGCATTTTCGCAACTGCCAGACTTCAATAAAAAACTAATTGTCTTTGTTCCCGAAGAGTATGCAGGCGCTAGCTCCTTCATTAACTTAGGCATTTTACGCCACATTAAAGAAAAGCATGGTAGCGGGGTGAAGGTATACCCTTGGAGTCCAAAATTTCCAAGCGACATACCTGAAGACGTTGTAACCGACGTCCTTGAAGATATCTCCAGCGAAATAATGGAACTTCAAAAAACCCAATCATTTAACGTAAACAACAACATTCATCTTATTGTATTAATTTACGAGCTACTCAAGCTATTCGTCGCATTAAAAGAGAAAGAGTTGATTGACTCAATCAAAGCCTTAGGCCGAGAGGTACATAGGGACGATTTGAGGCGAAAACTCTTTCTTCTTCAGGAATTTAGACTTATTAGAAAAATCGAATACAGCGATTCAACATTTTACGCCTGTGATGACGATACTTTTCATACCCTCCGCCTCATCCTGAAATCAGGCATCGCTGTTGACCCGCTACGCTCGCGTGTTGAGTGCGTAGATTATTACAGGATCACAGGAACGGAGCGCAACCGCACCAGAGCAATTGACCGTGCGAAACTGGGGGGCCCAAAATGAGCCTATATGACTTTCGCAAACATATGTCAGAGATGTTGTCTTTGTCTGAACATGATGTGGCCCGACTGATTGTAAGGGCGCCTTATGCTTACAAAAGATACTTCATACCAAAAAAATCTGGTGGAATGAGGCCTATCGCACAGCCGGCAAAAGAGACTAAAGTAATACAAAATTTACTTGTTAATAGTTGGTTCTCTCAGTTACCTGTGCACGAATGCGCTGCAGCCTACAGGCAAGGCTCAAGCATCAAAGCAAATGCAGAACGGCACAAGCAAAACAGTTATATAGCCAAATTCGACTTTTCCAATTTTTTTGGATCTATAACCGAATCAGACCTAGTGAATCACCTTTCCTACGTGCTTTGCGGAAAGCTATCAGTGCAAAGCATAAAGGATATTGCAAGAGTGAGCTGTATTAGAGATCGAGCAACAGCTCGACTTGCCCTCAGCATTGGAGCGCCTAGTTCTCCAATCCTGTCTAATTCGATAATGTATTATTTTGATCTTGCAGTGGAATCCTGGAGCCTAGAGCGCAACATAGTGTACTCTCGTTATGCGGATGATCTTACATTCTCCACAAACGATAAAGGCGCGACATCTGAGATTGAGAAATTTATCTTGGAAACGCTTGAAAGCATTCCTTATCCACGCCTTCATATCAACTCTGAAAAAACAGTCTACGCTTCAAAGAAAAAACAGCGCCGTATCACTGGACTAATCATATCCAATGATAACGAGGTCTCTTTGGGGCGCGATAGAAAAAGATTGATTAGCGCGATGATTCATCGTTACGCCCATCATGAACTAGATGAAAAATCAATTCTCCACCTTCAAGGATTGATGGGTTTCGCCCAAGACATTGAGCCACTATTTGTTGCAAAAATGAGAGGCAAATATACAGGCCGGCTAATCTCGGATTTGCTCAGACAAAGAGGAAAAAAATAAGCGAATCGCTTGTATGTGAGAACGAACGGAGTGGACTTAATTTCAACAAAAAAAACCACCCGTTTTTTCACATTAAATCTCCCTAACGAGGATAAAACATGAAGAACAATCAGCTTTATAAAACTGCTATAGGTATGTCTTTAGTTTAATTTGCAAAAAATTCTGCCTGCTCGACTAGAAGCTAAAAACGGCCCGTGACAAGCAGCTATTGATCGGTAGCCGCATCTTGGCTGAGCGCCTGCATTCAATAATGGGGACAGCTTCTCTGCCTAAACAAATCCACCCCTTTCGATCTTTATTTTATGTGGCGCGATATGTAAATTTTCGGCTTGAGCGCGTATCCGACCACTAGCTTCCTCCAGGCTTCGACAGCTAATAGAAACTGAATGGAGTTTACATCCGTGATGGTTTTAACATTCTCCTCGAAGACAAACCAAAGCGCTGCCGAAGTAAGCCTTTTACGAAATTTTATCGCGCCGTTTTTAATAAGGGTTATGGAGTCTTTCGACTGCTCAATATTGTAAATTAGCTCAGGCTTTTTCTTTGAGATTTTTACGGACACTATCTCACCCTTGTAGTAAAGGTCAGCCACTTCAACTTTATAATCCCTCCTTTTTTTGTCTAATGCGCGAATAGCGGTGAGCTCTCGGTCTAAAAGCTTGTATCCGCGCTCGTTACATATTTTTTGATTAAAATAGGCTTCGCGATAATCAACCTTGTCATCTCCGGCTTTTCGATTGGCCCGTTTGCGTGCTTGCCAAGCAACAAACTCTTCTTCAATCAGTTGTTCTTCGAGAACAACCTCAATAGCATTGAGAGATCGTTTCAGGTAGTCCATAAAAACCTGATTAAAAAAGAACCACTCGCCATTTTTTAAAAAATATTGCTGTTCGCCCCAAACAATAGGCATATCCAGCAGCTCTTTAAGACTTTTCGTAAAACGCCCAGCATCCTCATTTTTAAACTGCACCGTCACATTGTTTATATCATCGATATCTGGATTATCAGCAAGAAACTCCGAAACCGCTTCGATATCTATGCTATTGCCTAGCTGCTTACTCAGGGGTTTTCCTTCGCGGCTCTTAGCTTTGATGTCGTAGTCATAATCATGAAAGCTGAAACATATCGATACTCCGCTAACATGAAACTGGTCAACTCCCACGCCCCCCTCGCCATCTCTCAAATGAGTGAGAGCTTGAGCATCCAGGTCACCTGCAATATCTGCATTGGCGGATTCAAGTTTGGGTAGATGGATTATCTGATCATCCTTGAAGCTGGCCTCAATAATTTTGAATATTTCAGGAAGATGCATGGGCTGCTTATCCACATCCATCTGGATAGAGTCAGCAAAAATAATGTTACGATTCCCCCAGACAGTTTTGTTTGCTGCTTTTAGTTTTATGTGATCTACGGATTCACCAGCTTCATAGTTATTCACCTGAAACTGCTGATAAGAGGAAACGTCTTGCCTTTTAGTGCCAGTAAAATACCGGCTTTTTTTGAGAAGTATTGTACTCTCATCGGCCATATGTAGAGCAAGGTCAATACCAAAATCTAGCTGAATGAATTTAGAAAGATAAAAATGCGACTTACCCAAACTAACAGCGAATATTTTTTCGGGCTCTGCAGTGTTTTGACATAACAATACAGCAAAGTTAAAAACATTCTTTGGTTCCTCAATGCCCTCATTGAAGAAGTCACGGTATGTCTTCCACCACCAAACTTCGTTACCTTCTACCTTTTCAGAAAAGTAGAAAACTTTCAAGTACCCGTCCTTTTCTAGAGTTTTTTGCTCCACCAATCCAACTAACTTCAACTTCTCTTTTAGCTGGTCAAGCTTTGCCGATTTGACTTTGTAGATATTATAAGTATTAGCCATAACAACTCCTTTTGCACGTACTAGAGTTATGGAGTTCTGAGGTTAGCCGTCAGCTAGAACTTTTTGCCCCCTTCGAAAACCCTGGTAGCTAAGGAGGATGGACAGCCAAATTATTTTTACATATCAAGCATAAATCAGGCAATTTGAAACATACGAAGGAATATGCCCCGCTTTCGCGGCGAAACCCTCTATTAGTCGCTATTTATGGGCAACTCAAAACCAGCACTATTTTCACCCTTCAGGAGTTAGGTGGCGGCTGAATGTAAATCACTTGTTTATCTCGACCAATCAGCAAACCGACGATGAGAAAGATCACACCCAGGAAAAAGCCAATGAATCCTAAAAAGCCACTTACCAAAGTGCCACCAATCGCGGCTCCTGCGGTTTCAGCACCTGAATGAGCACCACTGATATTTGTGACGATATGGCTCCCGGTAAAAACAATACCAGCCAAGGGGAGCATGAATGCAGCGATGCCCGAGGTGACCAAAAGTCGACGCCATGCCTTGCCAGCAGTGGGGGCCAAGACAGCTATTGCTAGTGCAATAATCCATGTCACGAAGAAAACAATCGCGCCAGTCCCTCCGGCGGCTCTCGGAGATGCCGCCCCGGCAATGGCTACAACTGTCGAAACAAGAATGGCTAATATCAATCCCGCGACCAACCCTGCAAGAATCTTCATCCTGAACTCCAGTTTGCATCGCGCCGAATATGTCCGACTCAGGTATAGCAGCAAAACGCCACTGCCGCCCTGCGAAAATTTGTCACACCTCAGCAGCTAGCAGAAGAAAAGCTCGCATGCATGAAGAATGCGGAGCTTAGGGGACTCGGGTTTGCTGGAGGATTTAGCCTCCCTCGGGCACAAAAAAGGCCTTGCTGGGCAAGACCTTTTTCCAATCCCGGCAGCACGTAGCGCTGCCGCCCTACCTCACCTCAACAATATCCAACGCCCGATTCGCCAACAACTCACTCACCTCAATCACCTGCAAAATCCCCAACGCAACACGTCGCCGCGATCCATCCAGATCAAACACCAAATCACTGATCATGGCATTCGCCGAAGCTAAATTCTCACTGAGGTTCGCAAGCAAACACTCAGAATCCACCCCCGGATCAATCCGTAAAATGGAGTCGGACTTATCAGACGTTTCGTCCTTAGGCTTGGGTTTTAGGTAGTAATCCAGGGCACGAGTGGCCGCTTCGTCGAGCTTTTTGTTGCGGGCAGATTGGGCCCGAGATGCGGGTTCATCCGTAACTGGAGGATTCGGTGTAATTTTGACCATAGCCTTAGCTCTCTTTGGTTGAGGCTACTTCCCACTCGCGACTAAACGATTGGGAGGCAGCTGTACGCAGGTTAGTCGACCGACGAGCTAAGATATCGGCGCGCCCGGAGGCGCCCTGCGCACAGCCACCATCGAGTGCAGGGATGGGGATTCCTGACTGATGGACGCTTGAGCGACTTAGCAACGACGGGCGACTAAACCCGATCACTGATGAGCAGTGACAGGTCCCAAACTACCGACGCAACCCAAGGCGAACAAGCCGGCGGATTCTGGCGTAGTTGTAGGCAAAGGCGCAAGGCGACGTCGGCTGGCGAGTTGCGGTTGCCCAACGACTGACAGCCCCGGCTGACGCTTCAGATTGTTCCGCCCCTCAATAGCCAGCCTTACCTGTTTTGAGGAAACCAGAACAACCACTTCAAGAAACCTCCTACATCGCGCCCCTCTCTTCCCGCGTTAGCGTCTGTCCTGCCTTTACCGGACGAGACTCACTACGTGGCGACACGCAAAAAGGACATCCCCCAGGTTCGAAACCCGCCCGGCGGCGACGGACATCACGTCACCTATCGGGACATGACGGCCACCGAGCTGGCCGAACGCGAAGCCCGACAGCAGGCTTATGAAGCCATGCTTGCCCGGCAGGCGGTCTATGAGCAAGAACGCTGGGCCAAGGTGGATAAAAAGCCTTTACCCATCGTGACTAGAAGCGTGTTTGCCAAAAGCTGCAAGCTGCCCAACGGCCTCATCAATTACAGCAACCCCAACGGCTACGTCCCGGCAGATCTGGTCAAGCAGTACGGCGATCTCATGTGGCTCGGCGGCAGGAGCGTCGACTCATCCGGCACAATCCCCCTCAAGCGGATCGGCGCTGGTACGGTTCCCGCTACCTTGGGCAGGCTCGCGCTGGGCGGTTCGGCAACTTCCACGGCTGCAACTGCCGGCGGCACCGTCGGCGCGGCCCTGCTGACAGGCGTCGTCGCCTTGCTCTGGCCCAGCAGCCTGGGTGACAGCGCGCTCTATAGCGAAGACCAATTACGCAAACTCAAACAGGCCCGCAGCCGCATGCGCCTGAGCATCGAGCAACAGGCCGACGGCAGCCTCAAGGGCTACGGCTTCTACACCGGCCAGAATCGTGATTGGGAAATGGTCGACGTTGTCCAGTTCACCCCACGAGCCGACCAGTTCATCGCCGACCTGGGGGATGGCATCGAACTGATCTGGACGCCAGCTACCAATCCGTCTGACACCCTCGGTATCCCCGCGCTGGAAGCCGCGCCACAGGCCCCGCACATCTGGATCTACCCCCCGACACCGATGGCCGACAGCATCATCGTCAACCCGATCTATCCGCCGGAGTACAGGGATTTCATTCTGGTGTTTCCGGCGGATTCGGGGGTTCGGCCGGTTTATGTGGTCTTGAGTGTTCCTGGGGATCATAAGTACTACAAGCCCCCGTCGCTGCTTCCAGCGTTTCCAGAAGCCAAGATTGCTCCATCCAAAACGTTTGTACGTGGCGGCGGTGTTAAACGGCGAAGATGGAAGGATCGTAAAGGCAAGATTTATGAATGGGACTCACAGCATGGCGCTGTAGAGCTATACACAAAACAAGGTCAACACCTTGGTGAGTTCGATCCAATAACTGGGGAACAAACCAAACCCGCCGATCTGACAAGGAAAGTAGAAAAATGAAGCCCGTCGTTGAAATTTTTGACCAGACTACCGAAGAGCTAATACAGACCGTGGAAGTCCCAAGCATATACATGGACTCATTGGCTGCACTTATGGGTTGGACAAAGCCTGAAGATTTTTGCTTTGTCTACGACCTGTCACCACAGCAGATAAAGACCATAGAAGAGTGGACTCACACAACCATTCATGGTGATAACCGCATCATTCAAATCGTCTGCCTCGAATGACGAACGCGGGCATTTTTGAAAAAGGCCTTGTTAGACAAGACCTTTTTCTTACACCGCTGTAACTGAGTCGCTACCTCACCTCAACAATATCCAACGCCCGATTCGCCAACAGCTCACTCACCTCAATCACCTGCAAAATCCCCAACGCAACACGCCGTCGCGAGCCATCCAGATCAAACGCCAAACCACTGATCATGGCATTCGCCGAAGCCAAATTCTCACTGAGATTCGCAAGCAAACACTCAGAATCCACACCCGGATCAATCCGAAAAATGGAGTCCGACTTATCAGACGTTTCGCTCTTAGGCTTCAGGTAGTAATCCAACGCTCGCGTGGCAGCGTCATCGATTTTCTTGTTGCGGGCAGACTGAGCCCGGGAGACGTGTTCGTTCGTATCGGGGGGATTCGGCGAATCTTTTGCCATCGTCTTGCTTCCTGTAGTTGGAGCCATCACCCGCTCGCTGCTAAACGATGGGAGGCAGCTGTACGCAGGTTAGCAGACCGGGGAAACAAGAAACCGGCGCGTCCGGGGACGCCCTGCGCACAGCCACCATCAAGTGCAGGATGGGAATCCTGACTGGATGACGCCTTGCACAACCTGTTTCACCACGAGCTGCTAAACCCGATCACTGATGAGCAGTGACAGGACTCAAACTACCGACGCAACCCGAGGCGGACAAGCCGGCGGATTCTGGCGTAGTTGTAGGCAAAGGCGCAAGGCGCTGTGGCTTACGGGGCGGAGGTCGCTCGATGCCTGACAGACCCGGCTTACGTTATCCATTTCAGCCGGATATCCGGGCCTCGAATCAAGGTTCCTTAGACGGCTCAGCTATCCGACGATGGGTCGTCACGATGAAGGGCCTGCCCTGCAAGTCCATTTGCTCCAAGACAATCTTGTTCTTCGCAATCTCTCTGATGCGCGCCTGTCCCGATCCACCTTCGGGGTAGATATCACTGAGGTTGGGCATGCTGGGCCGGATGAACTGCGCCACCGTCAAAGGCGAAATGTCTTTGCCGTCTACCGTGTAATTCTTGGGCAACGTCTTCATCTGCTGCAGCGTGAACGACAGGTTTTCGCTATCTGCGCTCCAGGTCCCGGCGCCATTGACGCTGTATTCGAGCCTGTAAGGTTTCGAAGGCTCTGTTCCAACCAGCGCGACCACGCCGCTGACGTTGTAATGGTTGTTGGCGAAGTATTCGATCATGCCCTTGAACTCGAACTGAACACCTTCGGCATTGGGATAGCTGAACTCCTCGGTCCAGCGGCCAATGAAGTGGCTTTTGTAGTAGTCGGCCCTCATTTCGGCCAGCCAGGATGAAATGCTGGGAAACCCAGCCAGTAAGCCAACAATCGCCACGATCGCGGCCCAGCTTTTTAGTGAGTACTGCTTGAGTGTTGAGACATCGGTCATCAATAGCTCCTAATCCCTAAGGAGAAAAAAGAAAGGGAAACTGGGGAAGTTGGCCCCCGTTCCCTACGAAGTGAGGTGGGCAGTAGGCTAGCTGAGAACCTAGCCTGCCAGCCTTTTAGTAGAAACGGTCTTCTTCCTTCATGCGGTAAATGCGACCGAACGTCATGAAGGAGATCCACAGGAACACCAACGTCAGCAACACCCCGCCAGCCATGATGAAGAAGCCGGAGCGATACGTATGCAGTTCGGTGGCGATGCTGCTGACTTCGGGAAACCAACGTGAGTACAGCAGCGGAACTTCGCCACCTACCTCGTACTGGGTGTGTTCGATATAGCGTTGGTCTGGGTATTCGTCTTCGTGGACTCGCTGATCACCGTCGGTGTATCGGTAGTGAATGATCATGCCGTTTTCGTTCATTGGAATGCTTTCAAGTTGCGTCACGGTGCCTTTCACCTCGACGGCACTCCATTGAATCGCTCCGTAGATGATCCCTGAATGTTTTGCCAGGGACGCGAGGAACAGGAGCACACAGCACGCGACGGTAAGCAGGATGATTCGGGTATACAGGTGATCTTTTTCGGCTTCGCGTGGGTAGTACATGTTCCGGTCCTTCGTATGAGATTGCTGCGCAACCTATCGACGGTCGACCGAGCAACTTGAGTTTTATCCAGCGCCGTAACCCCTCCCTCCTAAATTTAGCCGGAGGGGAGAAGCCGGAGTTTGTTTGGGTCGGGACTTTCGAATAAGGGCTGCTGCGCAGCCCAGCGGGAGCAAGCTCCCTCGCCACGGGGTTTGATGTTTACCCAGTGAGCAACGTGGTGCTAGGCGCCCTCGCCCTTCTCCGCCGCTTCATCACTGTGCACCACCACCAACAACTGCGCCTGAACCTCGCCCACCGACCGCAAGCGATGGGGCTTCTGCGCATTGAAGTGCAAGGCATCACCACGGTTCAGCAGCACGCGCTCGTTCATGAAGTCCACTTCCACCTGGCCCTCGTGCACGAACAGGAATTCCTCCCCGGTGTGTTCCTTGAACGCGTGGTGGGCGGTGAATTCGCTCGCCGGATAGAGGATGAAGGGCAGCAGGCTGCGCTCGGACACCTGGTGGGCGAGGACCGCGTATTCGGAGCTGCCGCTGCTCGCCGCCAGCGATTGACGGTCTTCGCTGCGCACCAGGCTGTAGCTGTCGAGGGCGACGTTTTCTTCGGAAAACAATTCCTCGACTTTCACGTGCAACGCCTTGGCGAGCTTGAGCGCCGTGGCAATGGAGGGCGTGCTCAAGCCCCGCTCCACCTTGGACAGGTAGCTCTTGGTCATCCCGGTTTTCTCGGCCAGGACATCCAGTGTCACCCCGAGTTTTTTCCTGAGCAATTTCAAACGAATGGACATAGGGAACCATCATTTCCAAAGAAACGGACAATCTTCGATTGCAAATGACACTTTGTGTCATATAGTATTTTTTGTGTCACGAGCACACCTTTTCTCGGGCTTCCATGACGCGGATCAAGATCAACCAAAGAACGAATCGGGAGAGCTGATATGAGCAAGACCCTGGCGACGCCCAAGGACCAGCTGGTCCAGCATGCCGTTAACCAGATGCAGAAGACCCTGCCGGATAATACGTGGACTGTACGACAAAAGCTGGCCCTGACCTGCCGCATCCTGTTCGAAAACGGCCACGACTCCGGCCTGGCCGGGCAGATTACCGCGCGCGGGCCGCAGCCCGGCACTTACTACACCCAGCAACTGGGTCTGGGTTTCGACGAGATCACCGCCGGCAATCTGTTGTTGATCAACGAGGACCTGGAGGTGCTGGAGGGCCACGGCATCCCCAACCCGGCCAACCGCTTTCACACCTGGGTCTACCGCGCCCGGCCGGATGTGAATTGCATCATCCACACCCACCCTACCCACATCGCCGCGCTGTCGATGCTGGAAGTGCCGTTGCAGATTTCCCACATGGACCTCTGCCCGCTCTACGAGGACTGCGCGTTCCTGGAGGGCTGGCCGGGCGTGCCGGTGGGCAACGAGGAAGGCGAATTGATCGCCGGCGCCCTGGGTGACAAGCGCGCCATCCTGCTTTCCCACCACGGCCAGTTGTCCACCGGCGCCACCGTGGAGGAAGCCTGCAACATCGCCCAACTGATCGAACGCGCCGCCAAGCTGCAATTGCTGGCGATGGCCGCCGGCGAGGTGAAACCGATCCTGCCGCACCTGGGCCGCGAAGCCCACGACTGGATCGCCAGCCCCAAGCGTCACGCCGCCGCCTTCAACTACTACGCCCGGCAGAACCTGCGCCAACACGCCGATTGCCTGAACTGAACCCATTAGGAGCGAAGCCATGTCTACCCCCAACATCCACGGCATCATCGGTTACACCATCACGCCCTTTTCCGCCGACGGCCAAAGCTTGGACCTGGATGCACTGGGCCAGTCCATCGACCGCTTGATCGACAGCGGCGTCCACGCCATCGCGCCCTTGGGCAGCACCGGCGAAGGCGCCTACCTGAGCGATGCGGAGTGGGACCAGGTCAGCGCGTTCAGCATTGCCCGCGTCGCCGGCCGCGTGCCGACGGTGGTCAGCGTGTCTGACCTGACCACCGCCAAGGCGGTACGCCGCGCGCGTTTTGCCCAGACCCATGGCGCCGATGTGGTGATGGTGTTGCCGGCCTCTTACTGGAAGCTGAGCGAGGCGGAAATCCTTGCGCACTACCAGGCCATCGGCGCCAGCATCGACCTGCCCATCATGCTTTACAACAACCCTGCCACCAGCGGCATCGACATGTCGGTGGAGCTGATCCTGCGGATTTTCAACGCCGTGGAGAACGTCACCATGGTCAAGGAAAGCACCGGCGACATTCAGCGCATGCACAAGCTGCAACTGCTCGGCGAAGGCCAGGTGCCGTTCTACAACGGCTGCAACCCACTGGCGCTGGAAGCTTTCGCGGCTGGAGCCAAGGGCTGGTGCACCGCCGCGCCGAACCTTATCCCGCAGCTCAACCTCGACCTGTACGCAGCCGTGTTGGCCAACGACCTGAACCAGGCCCGGGCGTTGTTCTATCGTCAATTGCCACTGCTGGATTTCATCCTCAAGGGAGGCTTGCCCGCCACCATCAAGGCCGGTTTGCGCACCCTCGGCCTGGAGGTCGGCGACCCGCGCCTGCCGGTCTTCCCACTCGACGAGGCGCGCAATAGCCAACTGCAGACGATGTTGAAGCAACTGCGCTGATCCGCCCACGGCGCCCCTTGCGACCGGACCTGGACGCCAACCTGTTCGGCCGCAATTGCCATGTGGGACCTGGCCGCGCCGCGGACGTCGGCCTATTCTGACGCTGCCCCTCTTCCGCAGGCATGCCCCCATGATCCAATGCAAACGAGCCTATGAAGCAGCGAGCGCTGAGGATGGCGTGCGGGTTTTGGTGGACCGTCTATGGCCGCGTAATTGTCGCAAGGACGAACTCCCCATTGCGCAGTGGCTGCCGGAGGTTGCGCCGTCCCATGAGTTGCGCAAGGCGTTCAAGGCCGGGGCTGTTTCGTTCGAGCAGTTCAAAGTGGCCTATCGCAAGGAGTTGGCTGCGCGGCCGCAGTGTTGGTGGCCGTTGGTGGACATTGCCCAGGGTGGCAATCTCACCTTGGTGTATGCGGCCAAATCCACGCTGGAAAACAATGCCGTGGTGTTGGCCGAATGGCTGGAGGATGAGGTGGAAAAGCGCGCAGAGGGGAGTTCGCCGGTTTGCTATCGATCTGAATTCCCCGGCCACTGAAGTGGGCTGAATTCGATGCCGGTCAGTGGGCTGCTGCTCCTTGGAACTCACCGAATTCATCCTCGTGATCAAACTCCAACAGATAGCTCTCGGTTACATGTCCGCCGGGAGCGACGTAGCTCGCCAGCAGCGCGTGCAGGTCGTTGCATAGATCGGTCCGCGATTGATAGGCGCCGACACCGTAGTTGGGATCGAAGAGTCTCCCCGTCTGGCCCTCGTCAAAGGACGCGGCGATGGCATGGCCACCACCGCCCTGCGGGCCATCGACGTAGTAGAAGGAAATAATGAAGTGATGGGCCCCGGGCTGCTGGAGAATGTCGAGGATGATGTGGCTGGCGACGCCGTCGGTATAGCTCATTACTCTGGTGGGAGCGCGCCTGATGATCGACTCGGCAGTGTCCTCCAGTGCCATGCGCACGCCGAGAATCATATTGGCAGTCAGCCCCTGCTGAGCGTCGGCGATCTCCTCCTTTCTGGCCTGCAACGCGGCGAAACAGTCATAGGGCGCACCGATCTCGACCCAGAGTGTACTGAAGCCGAAGCACACACCCAGGCCATCCCCGCCAAACCAGGGAATCCCGCCGCCGAATAGAGTGCCCTGCCCTTCCCATCTTCTGTTCTGGTGTGCTCGGGGGAAGGTGAACATGGGGGCTTTCTCCTTGGGGGGTGATGGTTCTTGTCAACGGTAGACGAGGGGTAAGCTGGGCGCCATTTTCCTGGGACATTTGGGTGGATGGTTTTGGGGCTGCTGCGCAGCCCAGCGGGAGCAAGCTCCCTCGCCACAGGGTCGACAATGTCCTCTGTCCAAACAGGTTGGGGTTGCCGGAGGTAAGTGGGTGGCTTGTGACGTGGGTGGCGTACTTTTTTGTGGGGTGCGGCTAAGATGGCGCAGAGGCGAAATCACAAGGAAGGCTGGCGTGATGCAATCCCGTTTTGATCCGTTGGTTCATATCGATTGGAAAACACCCGGCGGCGAGTTGCTTGGGCTGCTGCAGCATTACTATCCCAATATCGGTGTGTTTTCCGGGCCGGAATTCGAGGCGCTGTTGGATGAGCTTTCCAACGAAATGCCCGAGGTCTGTTTCGAGGCGTTGGCGACTGTGTTGGCGCGTCACGGTTTCGACCTGTGGAACCTGGACGCTGGTGGCGATGATTACCGACCGGTGATATTCCCGGCCGATCAGCGCGAGGCGTTTGCACAACACTGGCGGGCACAGAACCCAGAGCCAGGCTACACGCCGACGTTGATCGAGCCGCCGAAGCCTGTCGCCGTCGAGCGCAAAAAAACCAAAGCCAAACGCAGCAAGTTGAACTGGTTGCAGGAAGTCCACGACTATCCCGGGCCCACTTATGTGCATGAATACAACTACCGCAACGGTTGGGCCGCCATCACCGAGCAGGACGAAGACCGGTGGCTGTGCTTTCTGATCGATTACAACCCATGGCCGCCCGCTGAGCAGGACATGCTCGAACACCGCACCGATGCTGTGGACGGCGCAGACCTGCAGCTCATCGATGCCAATGCCCAGCGCAGCCTGTGGAAGCGTCGGGTAAAAAGCGGCGCTTACAGCTCGGATGACCGCTACCAATACGAGATTCGCCAAGGTGATGACATCCAACGTTTCGGACCCGCCGGGATGGAGTGGTCGGAGTTTGAAGATCCCTGCGTGGTGGTCGATTCAGAGATATTCGAACGTCAGCGTATTTACGAACCCGAGCATTTGACCCGGATCTGGCGGCTCACGGCAGACTCCAGCGAGGTCATTTTC
This sequence comes from Pseudomonas viciae, assembly GCF_004786035.1. NCBI lineage: Bacteria > Pseudomonadati > Pseudomonadota > Gammaproteobacteria > Pseudomonadales > Pseudomonadaceae > Pseudomonas > Pseudomonas viciae. The sequence continues at coordinate 1,140,734 of NZ_CP035088.1, read as the reverse complement.
GAATACTCGGATGAACTGACAATCCTGCCCATCGGCCCGCGCCGTTTGCTGTTCATGCAGCACAACGGCCCGTGCTGCTGGGTCTGGAATCAAGACCTCGCGCACCCGGCCACTGCCGCCAAGCCGATGCCGGCTGACGCCTATAAACTGCGGGCGGCGACCGCGTACCTGGGGGGTGACGAGGTCCTGCTGTTCAGCGAAGGCGAGCGGCAGAACCTTGAGCACTCCGGTTATCAGGAGACGATGCTGCTGGCGTGGCGCTTCAACTTCGTGACTGGCGCTACGACGAAGGCGCTGTTGGACGGCTTTGGCAGTGAGCTGCGCCAGGACACGCGCCTGCTGGTTACGCAGCCCAAGCAGGTCATCACGTTGCGCACATTTCATGGACAGTTGCATGTTGCCCGGGGACATGGGGACTGGTGGGTGTGGAATTACCGGACGAATACGTTCGGCACGCAGACCTTGGCCTGGTTTTGGAATCAGCGCAGCAATGAGGTGGTGAAGCTGTCTTCCAAGGATATTGCGCGGGTCAAGCCGGAGATTCGTTACCTGGCGGCGCAGGATCGGTATTTGGCGTTTGAGGCGGAGTTTGTGGCGCGGTTGCCGGGGTTTGCGCAGATGGTTGAGGCCAAGGGATGTGAGGTTTTGGTCTTTGAGTGAGGGGGCTTTGCTGCACTCAGAAACACTGCCCCGCTACGGTGTTTCGAAAGTATGAGCCATTGTGGCGAGGGAGCAAGCCCCTTCGCCACAGGTTTGCTTAAATGCACAGCACGCCGCGAAACCCTCGCGCCGCGTAATACGACTGCACACCATTGTGGTAAACGAACACCCGCTCATAACGATAGTCACCGAACAGCGCACCGCCGAGGGCGCGAAGTTCAGGGGGTGTTGCCAACCAACTGGACGTTTTGGCATCAAACTCGCCGAGCTGCTGCAGGGCTCGGTACTGGTCTTCCGTCAGCAGGGCGATGCCCATTTCTTCGGCCATTTCGATGGCACTGCCTTGGGGCTTGTTCTCCTTGCGTGCGTCCAGGGCGGCGCGGTCGTAGCAGAGGCTTCGGCGACCGGTTGGGCTTTCTTTGGCGCAATCGCAGAAGGTGATAAGGCCGGTTCCTTCGTCGTGGCCGATCACGTCGGGTTCGCCGCCGGTGGCCTCCATTGCCTGGAGCGACTTCAGGGCGTTAGGGTTGCTTTCCAGCTTGGCCTGGACGTCGGCCCAGAGGATGTCCGGGTGGCGATGTGGGTTCTGGTCGAAGCGGGTTTCCAGGGTTTGGAGAAGGTCTTGTCTTTTCATGGTTTTGGGTCCGTTGCTGGTCGGTTCCAAATTCTGGCAGTACCAGCGTAGCAACCCATTGAAGCATGAGGTCACGAACCATGATGCGCGGCGACGCTCAACCCGTTTTTCTCCTGCATTTGCGTCCAGTCAACCTCGACCGGGACAGCGGCGTTTGCATACGTTTCTTTGAGGACATGCTGCTCTGCGCGTTTGGTTCCGCACAAAAACTGCACGACCCGGATGGCACACAGCGTTACCTTCAATCTCTCCAAGAAAAAGCAGCCGAGCTTCCTGGCAGCATTGTCCATGCCTGGGATGAAACACAGATCGTGGGCCAGATAGAAATGTCACGGCTGAAGGCAGAACCTGCGGTGGGCTACATCCATTTTTTCTACCTCACCCCTGAGTGGCGATCACGCGGTGCCGGGAAGTTGCTGCTGGCCTACGCCACCGACTTTTTTGCAGGGCTGGGATGTGAACGGATGAGGTTGTCTGTGAGCGAAACGAACCAGAGGGCGGCGCGGTTTTATAGGCACTATGGTTGGATTGATATCGGGGCCAGGCAAGATAAGCCGGAACTGCGTTTGCGGTTGATGGAAAAGGCCATTGGCCTCATGCAGGTATGATCAAGGCTATTCATCTGGGGCGTTTCCAAACCTTGCCCAGTTGATAAAAACCAATAATCCCCCTACCCGGAGCAAAAAGGATGACGTCTCTCGACCGTGCAGTGCTTGAAGATCTGGCCCCAAAAGGAGTGCTGCGTGCCGCGATCAATTTCGGTAACCCCGTGTTGGCTCAACAGGGTCCGGACGGCTCCCCCCAAGGGGTGTCGGTAGCTTTGGCCAAGGCACTGGCCCAGGAGCTGGGTGCCCAGTTGGAGATGGTCACTTTCGATGCCGCCGGCAAAGTGTTTGCAGCGCTGGATCAGGATGTGTGGGACGTCGCGTTCCTGGCCATTGAGCCTGTGCGCGAAGAGCAGATTGCGTTCAGCGAACCTTACGTCATTATCGAAGGGACTTATTTGGTGGCAGCTGATTCGGGCTATCAGCACGTCCAGGATCTCGACCAACCGGGACTAAAACTCGCCGTTGGCCAAGGCGCTGCGTACGACCTTTTTCTTTCTCGCACGTTGGAACATGCACAACTCGAACGCGCTGCGACCTCTGCGGCTGCGGTAGACCTGTACATCGAAAAATCCCTGGATGCGGCAGCCGGTGTGAGGCAGCCGCTGGAGAAAGTGGCGGCCAACAACCCGGCATACCGCGTGCTCGCCGACGCTTTCACTTCCATCAGGCAAGCCATGGCGGTTCCAAGGGCCCATGAAGCCGGCGCGGCCTACGTCAGGGATTTCGTCGAGCGAAAGAAAGCGGACGGTTTCGTGCGTGCGGCTTTGATCGACAGCGGCCAGGCGGACGTGACTGTCGCGCCTTTAGCCTGAGAAAAACGTCGCGCAGCCCGCTGATTCGCAGCAGGCTGAAGTCCATTCGTGGGGCGACATCCCAGCGTTGTCCGCTATGGTGAAGGAACCCCTTGGCCCTGCCACTACTGAACACAGGAGGCCTGTATGAGGAACTTCACGATTCAACGTATTGACCACATCGTCCTGCGCGTAAAAGACATCGAGCGCAGCCTCGCTTTCTATACGTCCGTGCTCGGTTGCGAGCTCAAGAAGCGCCGGGACGATCTGGGCATGATCCACCTCAGCACCGGTGTTTCGATGATCGATCTGGTGGCTGTCGACGGGCCGCTTGGTCGCCAGGGTGGGCCGGCGGCTGGCAAGCAAGGGCACAACGTCGACCACCTCTGCCTGCGTATCGAGCCGTTTGATGAACAAGCCCTCCTCGCTCATTTGGCCTCCGCCGGCCTGAGTGTTGAGAAAGCGCAGATGCGGTATGGCGCGGAGGGTAAAGGTTGGTCGATCTACTGCTTCGATCCGGATGGTAATCAGATCGAGCTGAAGGGGCCGGCGCTGGAGCCCTGAGCTTTAACCTGGCGGGAACTGCAGGGCACAAAACCTGTAAACCCTGCGATCAAAAACTGTGGGAGATTCTATGTTGCAGGGGAACCCTGCAACCGTGAATTTGGTTGGTATTCGCTCTGATTTTTCATCAGGGCGAATGCTACCCGACACAACTTGCGTGCGAGGATAACCAAGGCCTGAGTTCTGGCCAGGCCTCGTGCCAAGAAGGCCTCATAGTAAGGCTTCCAGGCAGGAGACCGACAGGCCGCCATCGCGGCGTTGTGCGCCAAGCGTCGTAGCTCCCCGTCCCCTTTTTTGCTCAAGTGACGAGGACTGTGCTTCTTCCCTGAATCTTTTGGGCGCAAATCCATCCCCAAGAAAGCAATGAATGCATCGCCACTGACGAAGTGACCGCGCATGAATGCGGTCGCCAAGCCAATGGCCGTCAGTTCACCAATCCCTTCAATGGCTTTGCAGCGGTTGATGTTTTCAGTGATCCCTGCCGCTTGGCTGGCCTCACGCATTAGTTTCTGAATGGCCTGGTCGGACTCTTTGAAGACCTCCAGCTGCCGGGCCAAGATGTCCTTCAGACGTGGTTCGTTCGAAAAACTCAGCACGATACTGACGCGGGCCTTGATGAGTGCCGCACGTTTTCTAAGCAGGTTCTTTAACACTTTGTAGGCTTCTGGAGGTGGGCTCCAGATACGCAGCCTTGCTTGCTCGTTCGTTAGATAGCGAGCCAGCAAACGCGCATCACAAGGATCAGTTTTAGCCCGCAGACCAATACTTTCACGGTAATGGGCCACCCGATAAGGATCCACAACGTAAACATGAAACCCCATTCCATGGGCCAGCTCAGCTGTGTCCAGGTGATAAAAGCTGGTGGCTTCCAGCGCAATCGAGCTTTGGGCTGGTAGCGTTTTGAGCCACCGGCCAAGAGCTTCGCGATTGTTGTCGATGGCTTGAGTGATTTTCAGGTCTTCGCGGTAAACGACGATTTCGGCCTTCGCTACATCGATACCAATAACCGTTGGTGAGTTAAGGATTGTCATGACGAATCCTCGGAGCTAGGGTTTAGGTGCTTGTCGGGGTCTACCTTTGCGCTGGCTTGCCTCTATCGTCGGTTTTACCGATGAATTCCTTATCGGCGCTTTAGGTAGAAAGGGCGGAACGAGAAGTCTCCCACGGTCCGTACTGGCTAGAGTCGGAATCGAGCTTTTAGTCCCGCCCACCCCTTCAAGTCTAAACATACAAGCGAGCTTGCTCGCGATAGCGGTCTGTCTGGGACGGTGATGCTGGCTGTGCCATCGTCATCGCGAGCAAGCTCGCTCCTACAGGGGCTGTGGCTGTCTAACCCATTGCTACGTTTGCTCGGGCACAACTGTCGCGCCGGGCAATATCACCACATCACTGCGTTGCGTGACGATGCAGACATGTGAATGCTCCGGCCACTGGCCCAGGCGCGTACCGCTCAAGCCACTGGGGCACAGCAGCAGAACATCCCCAAGCGAGAAGAGTGGAAAGGCTTCTACAACCGGGAGGTCCCGGCTCACGTCCACCGTTCCCCAGCTCGCCGCATCAAAGTCTTTGACCTCAAAATTCTTCAACAACCGATATTTGAGTGGAGTCGTCTCGCGCACCCCCATCATCCCCGCCGCCTTGAACACTACGGTAGAACTCGCGCCTGGATAGATGGCGACAACTACCAAGGTCACTAGCAATGCCGATCCGAACGACAACAGCCCTCGGGCGACAATATGTTTTTTACTCACAAAGAAGATCAAGGCCGGCAAGAACAACAAGACCACCGCCACCATGGAAATGACCATCAGCGTGGTGATGGCTTCCGGAGTGTCTTTACCCGTGTACGACTTCAGCAATATCAACATCGGGTACACGGCGGCGAAAACGGCGACCATCAAAATAAAGTAGGCAAAAAACAAAACACCTGCCTGATGCCACCAAACCCCAAGGCCTTTGAGGTTGTTAAAGAGGGACACCAACTTCAAGGCCATTCGGATTTTTTTTGATTTCAACGATAAGCCCAAGACCGCACTCATGCCTGAAAGGATGACAAAGGCGACAATCCAATGGTCGACCAGAGGTGCCTGGAACGCGAAGGCCACAATAATCAACGAGCCCACGACCGCCGCCCAGAAAAACCATCGGGCAACCGCTGGCCTGAGGTTCGGTGTTTGGTTGAAAAAGGACACGGCTAACGCATAGAACAAGGTGGTGACACACATCACCACCATGTAAAGAAACAGGACAAAGGCAACCACGCCCATCCACGGAAGCAGCGCAGATAGTTTCTTATCGAACACCAATGGCAAAAGGTCGATTCGATCGATCGCCTTCGCATACGTCATCAGGATTGCAAAACTGACCACCGCACTGATTAACGCACCCAGACTGCCTATCAGGCCCCAGTGCTCGGCCATCAGTTTCAGCGCGGCATAGATATCCTGTTGGAACGAAACGCGCTTGTGTTTCTCGTCCTTGGTACCAACTTCCTGCTCCATTACCTATCCTTATCCATTCCCAATTAAACGATAACGAGAGACGCTGATTGATGCCTCAATCAATGCACTCATCCAGAAAGACACTATCGACTTACTGTTGGTGAACTTTAGCCAAGGGGAACCCAGGCACGCTCCACTGGAGTCGGCTCGCGAAGGCAGTCTGCCTGAAATGGAGATGTTGAATGTGCCGCCGTCATCGCGAGCAAGCTCGCTCCCACAGGGGGCTGTGGCGGGCTCAAGTTCTGTGGAGGTTACTGCGCCGTCAACTCAACCACACCCCGAATCCGCTGCAGCATGTTGATCAAGTGCAACCGCATCGACGCCCGTGCAGCTTCCGCATCACGCCGCGCCAGCGCTGCATAGATCTGCTCGCGCTCGCGAATCACCAACGCCCGATTTTCAACCGTGACAGCAGGTCCGGCCTGTTGGATAACCGCGATCAACGCACTCCCCACATGAGCCATGGCATCGATAAAGAAGCTGTTGCCGGTGCACTGGGCAATCTGCAGATGAAATTCGAAATCCACCCGGGCGCTTTCGTCATCCGTTGCCTCGAAAGCGTTCGCCGCATCCAGCGCCTCACGCATCGCCTGCAACTGTTCCGGCGTGGAACGTTGCGCGGCAATGCCGGCCGCTTCCACTTCCAGGCTCAGGCGCAGTTCGATCACCGCTAGAGCGTCGTACGCGCCGCCCTTTACATGCTTGCTGCCCTGGAAATCCCCCGGGCGAGCGGTGTCGACCACGAAGGTGCCGATGCCGTGGCGGGTTTCGACCAAGCCTTCGGCCTGGAGCCGCGACATGGCTTCGCGAACCACCGTCCGACTGACGCCGCGTTCCTTGATGATCACCTGTTCGGTAGGCAGTTTGCTGCCTGCGGGCAGTTCGCCGGCCAGTATCTGCTGCGTCAGGTCGACCACCAGTTGCTGGGTCATGCTCAGGCGTCGATCGGTTGTGACACGGTCCATTGCACCTATCCATTAAAGCCAGACGATCGCGGCATTATAGCCGCGACCTTGCGCCGAAACGCACTATAATGCCCGCTGATCACCCAAGAGCAAGCCGATGACGGATCAAGCGTTATCTCCACTGAACAAGCCGCGCCGCCTCGCCGAAACACTGGTCGACCGCTTTGCCCAGCGCATGCGTGAAGGCGTTCTCAAGCGCGGCGAAAAGCTTCCCACCGAAGTGCACATCATGGAAGCCGAAGGCGTCAGTCGTTCGGTGGTGCGTGAGGCGCTGTCGCGCTTGCAGGCGGCGGGGCTGGTGGAGACGCGGCATGGCGTCGGCACCTTTGTCCTGGACATGCCGGCACCGGAGGGTTTCACCCTGGGGCCGGCGACGATTGCCACCTTGTCGGATGTACTCAACCTGCTGGAGTTTCGCCTGAGCCTGGAAGTCCAGGCCGCTGGCATGGCCGCCGAGCGCGCAACGCCTGAAGCCCTGGCCGAACTGGCCCAGGCGCTGGAGGCGTTGCTGCAAGGTCCGGAAAAGTCCGGCACCACCATCAATGCCGATTTCCAGTTCCACCTGAAAATCGCCAAGGCGGCCGGCAATTACTACCTGATCGACATCATGAAGCACCTGGGTACGAAGCTGATCCCGCGTACGCGCATGAACTCCGCTTACTCCGGGCAAAGTGATCGCAGCGCTTACTTGCAAGGAATCAACGCCGAACATCAGCAGATCTTCGACGCCATCGCCAGTGGTCATGTCGATGCAGCGCGGGCGGCCATGTACTTGCATTTGAGTAATAGCCGCATGCGCCTGTGTGAAACCCAACAACGCCAGGCTTTTTACAACGAATAAATGCCCACAACTTAGAAGAAGCTGTACTTAACACCGACACGCAACCGCAACTGGCGATCACTGTCGACCGAGTTGACTTTAATATCACCCACTTCAAAGAACGGCGCCCAGCGTTTGTCCCACTGGTATTTGACCACGGCATTCTGTTCATAGTCGTCGGTACCGCCGTTATAGCGAATGTAGTCGGCATCGAAGTAAGTCAATTGATATTCATAGGCCCACGGTCCTTGAGGACCATAGTTGATATAAACATCGTAACGGTTGACCTTCTGATCGTCCTGCCCATTATGCGGCACGTCACGGTCGATCTGGTCGCGGTCAAGCTTGGCTGAATCAAAACGGTAGCGCCCGGCGATGCTCAGCTCTTTGGTCACGCGGTAACCCAGGCGCAGGCCCAGTTTGTAGGTGGTGGATTCCTCATCGCTGTCCAGGGCCAGCGAAGGCGTCAGCGTCCAGCGGTCATTGATCTTGTGCTGGTAGTTGACAGTGAATTCATGGCCGCTGCCGACGGTATTGTCGAAGGCGACGTCTTGCCGGTCACCGGCGGTCTTGTATTTGAGTTCACCTTCCAGGCCCACGCCATTGTCCAGCCGAATACCAAACTTGGCACGGTCGGCGTGCATGCGGGTTTTTTCCGCATATTGATGGCGAACGTTGATATAGCCGGTATCGGCCTGGGCAACAACCGATGTGAACAACGAAGCGACAGAAACTACTACGAGTGTCTTTTTCATGTTTTTTATTCTTGTTGGTTGAATAGTAAGTTGGGTTAAACGCCAAATCACAGGCGAGCGCGTGCGCGGCATTGAAACCTGCGGTTCAACGTCTGTTTCGGGTTAAAACAAGTGCAACAAACTCATCACTTCAGACAGCAATAGGTATTCGCTGTATGTCGCGGCTGGCCTGCACCAGCAAACGGGTATACGCGTGCGTGGCGCCGTCGCTCGCCAGAAGTTGACTGTCGAGCGTCTCCACCACCCTGCCCTGCTGCATCACCGCGACCCGATCGCACAAGTGCGCCACCACCGCCAGATCGTGGGTCACCATCAGGTAGGTCAGCCCTTCCTGGCGGCGCAAGTCGGCCAGCAGGTTGAGGATTTCCGCCTGCACCGAGACATCCAGCGCCGAGGTCGGCTCGTCCAGCAACAGCACCCGGGGACGCAGGATCAGCGCACGGGCGATCGCCACACGCTGGCGCTGGCCACCGGATAACTGGTGCGGGTATCGGAAGCGGAAGCTGTCATTCAGGCCGACCTTGCGCAGGATCTCGCTGACCTTCTGCGCACGCCCCTCGATGCCGTGAATGCGCAGCGGCTCCTGCAACGCGGCATCGACGGTGTAGCGCGGATGCAACGAGGCATACGGGTCCTGGAACACCATCTGCACGGTGCGGTAGTGGTTCAGTGGCAAGTTGCGGGTCACGGCTTGGCCGGCGACCCGCAGTTGCCCGGTCCAATGCTGGTACTGCCCGGCCAGGCAGCGCAGGACGGTGGTCTTGCCCGAACCGGACTCCCCCACCAGGCCGAATGCCTGGCCTTCGGCAACGCTCAAATCGACGTCGTGCAGTACCGCGTTCAGTGCCGCGCCGGTGCCAAAACAGAGGTTCAGGCCGGCGATTTCGATCATGCTCATGACAGGCTCCTCAAGCATTCAACCACTGTGGGTCACGCTGCAACACCGGCAAGGTGGCGCGCCGATGATCCAGGCTGGGCAGTGCGGCCAACAGGCCACGAGTGTAGGGATGACTGGCTTGGTCCAGGTCGGCGGCGGCAATCGACTCGACCACGCGGCCGGCGTACATCACCAGCACGCGGTCACAGAAATGTCGCACCAGGTTCAAATCGTGGCTGATGAAAATCAGCCCCAGGTCGCGCTCGCTGACCAACTCCTCCAACACGTTGAGCACCTGGCGGCGCACCGAAACATCGAGGGCCGAGGTCGGTTCGTCAGCGATGATCACCTGAGGGTCGGTGATGACCATCATGGCGATCATGATCCGCTGGCCCATGCCGCCCGAAACTTCATGGGGGTACAGGTCGTAGACCCGCCGGGGGTCACGAATGTGCACCTTGGCGAGCATGTCCAGGGCGCGCTCGCGGGCTTCGCGATGGGGCACTCTGTGATGGGCCAGATAGGCCTCGGCGATTTGTTCACCGACCCGCACCACCGGGTTCAGCGAGTATTTGGGGTCTTGCATGATCATCGACATGCGCGCACCGCGAATCGCCTGGATCTGCTTCTCGCTGGCAGCCAACAGGTCGATATCGGCGAAGCGCAAGGTCTTGGCAGTGACCCGCGCCGTCGGTGGATGCAGACGCAAAAGGCTGCGGCCCACGGTGGATTTGCCCGAGCCGGATTCACCGACAATGGCGAGTTTTTCCCGGCCCAGGGTGAACGACACATCACGCACGGCCAGGGAAGTTTTGCCGGCGTTGCGAAATTCCACACACAGGTCCTGCACGGCAAGTTTTATCTCAGTCATGGGGCTGCTCCTCAGGATTGGCTGCGCGGGTCGAGGACGTCGCGCAAGCCGTCGCCCAACAGGTTGAAGGCCAGGCTGACCAGCATGATCGCCGCACCGGGCGCCGCCACCAGCCACCAGCTTTCGAGCATGTAGCGCCGCCCGGTGGAGATCATCGCGCCCCACTCCGGCAACGGTGCCTGGGCGCCGAGGCCGAGAAAACCCAGGGCGGCGGCGGTGAGGATGATGCTCGCCATGTTCATGGTCAGGCGGATGATCACCGACGACAGGCACATCGGAATGATGTGCCGCAGGATGACCCGGGTACTCGACGCGCCCTGAAGCTGCACCGCGACGACGAAGTCAGCGTTGCGCAACGGCAGGGTTTCGGCGCGGGCGAGCCGGGCAATCGGCGGCCATGCGGTGAGTGCGATGGCGATCACCGCGTGCTCCAGTCCCGGGCCGAGGGCGGCGATGAACGCCAACGCCAGGACCAGGCTGGGGAACGAGATGAAGATGTCGGTGATGCGCATGAACAGGCTGTCGACCCAACCGCCGAAGTAGCCGGACACCGTTCCGACCAGCAGGCCGATGGGGCCGACAATCACCGTCACCAGCAAGACGATGTACAGCGTGATGCGCGAGCCATACACCAGCCGGGCGAAGACATCGCGACCGTATTCGTCAGTGCCGAACCAGTGCGCGCTGCTCGGCGCCTGCAACGCGCCGGCAAGGTTCTGCAACAGCGGATCGTGGCCAGCGATCCAAGGCGCGAAAGCCGCCACCAGCATCAGGGTCGAGACGACGACCAGGCCGGCGAAGGTCATCGGGTTACGCAGTAAAAAACGCAGCAGGCGCAAAGCGCTGGCGGCCATCGCTGCGGTACTGGAAGCGGGCAGCGCGGTGGCGCCGGATGCGCTGGAAGCCAGGGGCAGGTTCATTAGCGAGTCCTCGGGTCGAAGATCTTGTACAGCGCGTCGCTGATCAGGTTCAGCGTCACGAAGATGAGGCCGATCAACAGCACGCAGGCCATCACCGCGTTCATGTCACCGAGCAGCAAACTGCTGGTCAGGTACTGGCCAAAGCCCGGCCAGGCAAACACGGTTTCGATCAACACCGCGCCCTCCAGCAGGCCACCGTAGGCCAGCGCGACGATGGTCAACAGCTGCACGCGGATGTTGCCGAAGGCGTGGCCCCAGACAATGCGCCGCTGGGACAAACCCTTGACCCGGGCGGTGATGATGTATTCCTGGGACAGTTGCTCGAGCATGAAGCTGCGGGTCATGCGGCTGATGTAGGCCACCGAATTGAAACTGAGGATCACCGCCGGCAGCAGGATGTGGCGCAACGCACTGCGAAAGGCCTCCCAGTCGCCGGACCAGGCGGTGTCGATCAACAACAGCCCGGTGTGTTTCGGGATCAGCCCGTCATAGGCCAGGCCGATGCGCCCGACGCCACCGGCCCAACCTAGCCAGGCGTAGAACACCAGGAAAGCCATCATGCCGATCCAGAAAATCGGCGTGGAATAACCAAACAGGGTGATCAGTCGGGCGATATGGTCCCCGGCGCGGCCTTGGTGGGTCGCGGCGTAGACACCCAGCGGCAGGCCCGCCAGCACACCGAACAGAATGGCCAGGGTGGCCAGTTCCAAAGTGGCCGGGAAAACCCGGGCGATGTCGGTGATGACCGGGTTGCCGGTCAGCAGGGCCATGCCGAAGTCACCGTGCAGCAGGTCGCCTAAGTAGATCGCGAACTGGGTCCACAACGGTTTATCCAGGCCCAGTTCTTTGTACACCTGGGCATAGGCCGAGGCGTCGGCGTCCGGGCCGACGATGGCCAGCACCGGGTCCAGGGGCATGACGCGACCGATGAAAAAGGTCAGCAGCAGCAACCCCAGCAGCGTCACCGCCACCGAGCCGCCGCGCCGGGTCGCCGAAGCAGCCCGGGTGGTCCAGATTGAAAAGGATGCAGTCGACATGTTCTTTCCTGCCTTGGCCCTGGGGCCGTCGATTTCAGCGCTGCTTGTAGACGTCCCGAAGACGCGTGGTGGCGGCGGTGTGGCCGATGTAGTTGCGCACATCCGCATGGATCACCACTTCGTCGACCATCTGTGAGACCGGCATGATCGCCCCGGCCTGTTGGTCGTAAAGGGTCTGGATCTGCGCGTAGATTTCGCGCTGGCGCTCAGGGTCACGCTCGCGCTCGGCCTGCTCGATCAGTTGATTGAGCTGCGGGTTGAAGAACGAGGTGCGCCAGCCCTGGAAGTTGCTCAGCTTGGCTTCGGTGCGGTTGTCCGGGTTGTAGACCAGGGCCCGCAGGCTCGAATGCGGATGACGCTCCGCCCCGCCACCGCCACGACCGACGAGGATGTCGAACTGGCGGTCGCGCATCGCCCCGTAGATCTGGTTGCCGGTGCCGGTGATGATCGTCGCCTCGATACCCGCCTGGGCCAGTGTCGCTTGCAGGCTGGTGGCGATGTTGATGAACGGCGGATCGGTCAGCGAACGGATGCTCACCTTGAAGCCCTCGGCGTGCCCCGCCGCTGCCAGCAGCCGTTTGGCCTCGGCCACGTCCAGGCGATAACCCGGATCGTCCAGGCGCGCCGGCAGCCCCAGTTGCAAGGGCCGCTGATTGATCACGCCGTAGTGCGGCATCACCACATCATTGATGCCCTGGTAGTCGATCAGCAGGCGGATGGCCTGGCGTACGCGGATGTCCTGGAACAACGGTTGCTGCATGCTCATCGCCACGTAGTACAGCGTGCCGCGGGCGATGCTCTGGATGCGCACCTCATCGACCTTGCCCAGAGCCTTGATGTCGGTGGCGGCCATGCCTCGGGCGACGTCCAGGTCACCGCGCTCGACCATCAGACGCAGCGCCTGGGACTCGGTCATGTTGCGCATGATCACCCGGCGCAACTTCGCAGGACCGCGCCAATAGTCGTCATGACGACTCATCAGAATCACGTCGTTGGCCCGCCAGATGTCGAGCTTGAAGGCGCCGGAGCCCGCCGTGTGGGTCGCCAGCCACGCCGCGCCCTGATCGTCGCCGACCTGATGTTGCAAGGCGACGCTGCGATCAATGATGAAGGCACTGGGAGAGGTCGCCAGGGTGTTGAGCACCAGCATCGGATCGGTGCTGCGCGGCAGCTCCATGACAAAGGTGTGCGGCCCTTCGGCGCGCATCAGCTGGACGACGTTGTCGGCGGTGAAACCGTAGGCTTTCCAGGTCGAAGCCAGGGCGCGGTTGAGGGTGACCACCCGCTGCAGCGACCAGGCGACGTCTTGGGCGGTGAGCGCTGCGCCGGAGTGAAAACGCACGTCGTCGCGCAACTGGAAGGTCAGGCGCATGCGGTCGGGGCTGATTTCCCAGGTTTTCGCCAGGGCGGGGATCAGCCTGTCCGGCTGCGCCGCGTCCTGCTCCAGGAGCATGTCATAGACGTTGGCGTTGACTTCGGCGACCTCCAGACCCGTCGCCGCAGCGGGGTCCAGGGACAGCAGGTTGATCATGCTCATGCCCACCACCAATTGGTCGGCGGGCGTTTCGCCCTGAGCCAGGCTGATGGGCACTTGCACTGTGCACAGGGCCACGGCGACACACAGCAGCCTGGTCAGGCGCTTGGGCCAGAGTTTCATGGTTCAGTCCTTTCTTATATTTATAAAGACTTGGTCGTCCGGGCAGTTATCCGCCTCGGACGTGATGCGCGATCAATGTCGAGACAAGGTATTGGCCTCGATATACGCGAAGTTGATGTCCTCGCCCAACCCTGGCCGATCCGAGAGGTGCACAAAACCGTCGGCGTCCATCGGGTCGACGATGCTATTGAGGTGCGCCGGGACTTCTTCGTAGTCAAGGAACGGGTGCAGCAGGCCACGCTCGTACCAGCGGCAGTTGCTGATCGCCCCGACCACCGCCAGGTTCGCCGCGCCATTGCCATGGACTTCGCAATCCATGCCGAACGACTCCGCCAGGTGCGCCACCTTCAGGCACGGCCCGATACCGCCGACCCCGGCCACACCCGCGCGCAGGATGTCACAGGATTTTTGTGTCACCCAACTGGCGCGGCTGTGAAACTTGCCGGCGATGCTTTCCGGGCCCAGCACAGGGATGTCCAGGTTGGCCGCGAGCCAGGCATAGGACTCTGCGGAGTCTTCCATCATCGGCTCTTCGAACCAAGCAAAATCCAGCTGCTCCAGGGCCTTGCCGATGGTCAGTGCGTCCATGCGGCTGTACCAGTGGTAACCGTCGAGCATCAACGCGATGTTGGGACCGACCGCCTCACGTACGGCGGCGCAGGCCTGGATGTCCATTTGCGGATTCGGCGCGAAGGAAATCGGCGGCATCCAGGTGTGCAGCTTGATGGCCTTGTAACCGCGCTGGACCAGCTTCTCGGCGAACTGAGCGTACTCGTCCGGCGTGGACAAGCCGCCTGGCAGGTCATCGCCGCACATCGTCGAGCCGTACGCCGGAACCTTGTCGCGATAACCGCCAATCAACTTGTGCACCGGCAATTTTAGCGTGCGTCCGGCCAAGTCCCACAACGCCTGCTCCACCAGCGCCAGCGCCCGGTCGGTGAACTGCCCGGCACTGCCGCGCTGCCAGTGCGCCAGGTCTTGCCAGATGCTTTCGCGGTCCATCGGATCGCGACCGATCAGCACTTTGCGCACGAACGATTCAATGATGTGCGGACGAATCAACTCAGGCGGGCCAAAGGCATAACCCTCGGAGCCATCGTCGCAACCGATTCGCAGCAAAGCCATCTTGATCATGACCTCATCGCCTGGATGAGCATGGCCGGCGCTGTCCTGGGCACGGCGCGAAGGGGTGGCAAAAACTTCGACGTGAACGCCTGTGATTCTCATAGGAAGGAGCACCATATCTTGTTATTAATTTGTATGTCGTCATACAACGTGCCGGATTATTCTGACGTTTGCGGCGAGCTGTCAACCCCGGATACGCAATAAAACTTGCGTAATCTTGGGTGCATCTGAGGAAAGGCTATTATTTTCTCGAAGGACAACCAACAATGTCGTCATACCACGCGACATAAAAGCGATACCACTTACCCCAGGCGGGAGCAGTCATTGAATGCAGGAACTGTGGGAGCGAGCTTGCTCGCGATAGCGGTGGGTCTGGGCCGGTGATGTGGGATGGGCCACCGCCTTCGCGAGCAAGCCCGCTCCCACAGGGGATTGGCGGTGGACTTGGAGTTTGTGAATACCCCGCCAGGGAGCGGGTCAGGCCAGAAGATGTCTGGAGATCAGCTTGGAGATTTCAACAATGCCTGTCTTGCCGGTGAATTCGAATTTCACTTTGCCCAGGGATGAGAAGTAGATCTCCAGCTCTGAGTCCAGGTCGAAGGTGCCAGAGGTTTCAACCGAGTAGGCGACGATGTTTTTGTACGGCAGGGAGGTGAAGTCTTTTTTGCTGCCGGTGATGCCTTGCACGTTCACCGCGATGATGCGTTTGTTGGTGAAGACCACGCCGTCGCGCATGGATTTATAGGCGTCGATGACCTGTTCGCCCTCCAGCAGGAGGGCCGTGACGCGTTCGGCGTATTCGTCGTTTTGCTTGAGTTTGAAGAAGCCTTTGTTGTTGAAATCGATCATCGGTAAGTCCTTGTTAAAAAACTGATGGGTTTGCTTACGGCTCAGCGGGACATGATGGACGCAGTAGTGGCACTTCAGTAGCATTCATCCACTTTCTATCCCTCAAGGATGACCCATGCTCACCCTGCCCCGCCGCCCTTCCCCGTTGTTGGCACTGTCCGCGTTGTTTGTATTGCTCGGCGGATGCAGCGTCAACGGCAGTTACCCCGACGCCACCGAACCGGATGCCGCCAAGTTGCGGTTCGTCGCCAATACCAGCAACGCCACGCTGGATTATTTCGATGCAGCCCATTGCGACGGGCAGACCACGGGTATTCTCAACAACCTGCTGTTGAGCGATACCGCGCGGCGGGTGGGAATGAGCGTTCCCGCGCCCAAGGACGCCAAGGGCTACCTGGAGGTCAAGCTCAAGCCCGGCGAGCAGATTTACCTGCGCACCAACATGAACACCGGTTATGCCGTGTGCGGCAAGGGCTTCAACTTTACGCCCGAGGCCAATACCGAATATGAAGTGACGTTCAAATCCGAGAGAAATTTTTGCCAGACGCAGTTGCAGCGCCTGCAACGGGTCGACGGCAAGGATGTGCGCACGCCGATTCCAGTCTTGAAAAACGACTTCCCCGCCTGCGCTGGTCGCAGTCCGCTGTTTCCCAAGATCTACGCAGATACCCCACATCGCCTGGAGCTGATGAACCGGGTTATCGATAAAAGCCTGGTCGTCACCGTAAAGACTGATCCTGCCAAGGAAAAAATCGAGAGTTATTCGCCAGAGAAACTCGACACTTTGATCAGCGAACGCAAGGCCAAGCTCGGCTTCGAGCTGCCGGCTGACTACTGGACGCTGTACCGGGCAAACCTGAAGACCTTTGGCGATGACATGGCGCAGAGCAAAGCGCGCTCAATGGAACGTTTCAAGGAGCAATACCAGACGCGCCTGCGGCAGTTGAAGGACGAGCAGCTGGAACAGTGGGCGTTGCCAAAAGCGGCCAATGCCAAGCCGGAGAAGGCTGAAACCGATCTGAACGTGGCGATGATGGTGGAGTACTTCCGGATCGGGAACGGCGTTACGCTCGAAGCCGTGGATCATCACCTGGAGCGGATGGCGCAGATGGATGAGCGTTATGGGGTGTGCGCGCGGTTTGCGGAGTGCTGGAAGCGCAAATAACAAACAGCCACCACGCACGGTGGCGCGGGTCGCCAGTTCCAGACAACACCGGCTACCGACGCCACTGTTTGACTTCGCCAGCATGCAGCCATCAATTTTTCTCCTAGACTTGCAGTTGTCCGCTGTACACCGGGTTTTGAATGAGCCCGCACGATAAATACAAAAACAAGAGGAATCCCCGCAATGTTCAAACCTATTTTGAAAGCGCTCGCCTGTACCCTGGCCCTCAGTGCATTGGGCACGGCCATGGCTGCGGACCCGGTGGTCATCAAGTTCTCCCATGTGGTCGCCGAACAAACGCCCAAAGGCCAAGGCGCACTGCTGTTCAAGAAACTGGTGGAAGAACGGCTGCCAGGCAAGGTGAGAGTCGAGGTCTACCCTAACTCCTCGCTGTTCGGCGATGGCAAGGAGATGGAAGCCCTGCTGTTGGGTGACGTGCAGATGATTGCGCCGTCGCTGGCCAAGTTCGAGCAGTACACCAAGACCGTGCAGTTGTTCGATCTGCCGTTTTTGTTCGATGACATTTCCGCGGTGGACCGTTTCCAGTTGAGCCCTGAAGGCCAGAAGCTGCTCAAGTCCATGGAAAGCAAGAACATCACCGGCCTGGCTTATTGGCACAACGGCATGAAGCAGCTGTCGGCCAACAAACCGCTGCGTGAACCCAAGGACGCCCGCGGCTTGAAGTTCCGGGTGCAGGCATCGGCAGTGTTGGAAGAACAATTCAAAGCGGTGAACGCCAACCCACGCAAGATGAGTTTCGCCGAGGTGTATCAAGGCTTGCAGACTGGCGTGGTCAACGGTGCGGAAAACCCGTACTCGAACATCTACAGCCAGAAAATGCATGAAGTGCAGAAGTACATCACCGAGTCCAATCACGGTGTACTCGACTACATGCTGATCACCAATACCAAGTTCTGGAATGGCCTGTCTCCAGACCTGCGCACCGAGCTGGACAAGATCCTGGTTGAAGTGACCGCGCATGTGAACAAGGAAGCGGCGCAGTTGAACCAGCATGACAAGCAACGCATCCTCGATGCCAAGACCACCGAAATCATTACCCTCACGCCTGAAGAACGCAGTGAATGGCGCGACAAGATGAAACCGGTGTGGAAGAAGTTCGAAGGTGACATCGGCGCTGACCTGATCAAAGCCGCCGAAGCCTCCAACAAGGCTCAGTAATGGGTTGGCCGGTGCCGCCCTGACGGCGCCGGCCTGTCGTCCCTCCAGCAGGAGATGTCATCCATGAACGCCCTTCGGCGCATTTGGGAACACTTCGAGGAAGGTTTCATTGCCTTCCTCCTGGCCGCCATGACGCTGGTTACATTCGTCTATGTCGTGCTCAACAACCTCTATACCGTTTTCTACAGCCTCGGTGACAGCTGGCCGGCTGCCAGCGAGCCGATGTTTGCCATTGGCGACGGCATCATGGGCATGGCCCAGGCCATGACCTGGAGCACGTCACTGACCAAGGCCTTGTTTGGCTGGTTGATCTTTTTCGGGCTGGCGTATGGCGTGCGCACGGCCGGGCATATCGGCGTCGATGCGCTGGTGAAACTGGCAAGCAAACCGGTGCAACGCTTCATCGGCGTGATCGCCTGCCTGTGTTGCCTGGCCTACGCCGGGCTGCTGGCGGTGGCGAGTTTCGAGTGGATCAATACCTTGATGATCGCCGAGATTGGCGCCGAAGACCTTGGCCATTTCGGCATCATGCAATGGCACATCGGGTTGATCGTGCCGGTGGGTTTTACCTTGGTGTTTATCCGCTTCGCGGAAATTCTCGTACGCATCCTGATGAATCGTCAGACCGGCCTGGGCCTGGCTGATGAAGCGGCGGAAGCCATCAAGCTGACCGAACATGAGGAAGACAAGCCATGACCATTGCCTTCCTGTTCGTGGCGCTGTTCGCGCTGATGTTTATCGGCGTGCCCATCGCTATTTCGTTGGGGCTGGCCGGTTCGCTGACCATTATTTTCTTCAGCCCGGACTCGGTGCGTTCGCTGGCGATCAAGCTGTTCGAAACTTCCGAGCACTACACGTTACTGGCGATTCCGTTCTTCCTGCTGGCCGGTGCGTTCATGACCACCGGCGGCGTGGCACGACGGCTGATCGACTTTGCCAACGCCTGTGTCGGACATATCCGTGGCGGCCTGGCGATTGCGGCGGTGCTGGCCTGCATGTTGTTTGCGGCGCTGTCCGGCTCCAGCCCGGCGACCGTGGCGGCAGTGGGTTCCATTGCCATTGCCGGGATGGTGCGCTCGGGTTATCCACAGGCGTTTGGCGCGGGCATCGTGTGCAATGCCGGTACCTTGGGGATCCTGATTCCGCCCTCGATCGTAATGGTGGTGTACGCTGCGGCGACAGAAACGTCGGTGGGCAAGTTGTTCATGGCCGGGGTGATCCCGGGCCTGCTGCTGGGGTTTGCCTTGATGGTGGCGATCTACATCGTAGCCGTGAAGAAGAACCTGCCAGCCCTGCCCCGGGCGACGTTCCGCGAATGGCTGTCCACGGCGCGCAAGGCCCTCTGGGGTCTGCTGCTGATGGTCATCATCCTCGGCGGGATTTACTCCGGGATGTTTACCCCGACCGAAGCCGCAGCGGTGGCCGCTGTGTATTCGGCTTTCATCGCGCTGTTCGTCTACAAGGACCTCACGTTTCGCGAGACGCCGAAGGTGCTGCTGGAGTCGGCGAAGCTGAGCATCATGCTGATGTTCATCATCGCCAACGCCATGCTTTTCGCTCACGTGCTGACCACCGAGCAACTGCCGCAGCAAATCACCGCATGGGTGATCGATGCCGGACTGACGCCAGTGACGTTCCTGCTGGTGGTGAACATCGTGCTGCTGATTGCTGGCGCGTTCATGGAACCCTCGGCGATCATCCTGATCCTGGCGCCGATCCTGTTCCCTATCGCCATGAAACTGGGCATCGACCCAATCCACCTGGGCATCATCATGGTGGTGAACCTGGAGATCGGTTTGATTACGCCACCGGTGGGCCTGAACCTGTTCGTCACCTCGGCGGTGACCGGCATGTCCCTGCCCGCCACCATCCGCGCGGCCATGCCGTGGTTGATGATTTTGCTGGCGTTCCTGGTGCTGATTACCTATGTACCGTGGATTTCACTGGCGCTACCGAATTGGCTGGGAATGAGTTGAGTACCGTGGCCACAGCGGTGTCTTCTGGAGTAGCAGTTGCCCGCTGTGCGCCGGGTTTTGAATGAGGTCGCAGGATAAAGACAAATAAAGGGAAACTCGCAATGCTCAAACCTATATGGAAAGCGCTCGCCTGCACCCTGGTTTTCGGTGCGTTGGGCACGGTCATGGCGGCCGAACCGATCGTGATCAAGTTCTCCCACGTGGTAGGCGAGCAAACGCCCAAGGGCCAGGGCGCGTTGATGTTCAAGCAACTGGCAGAGGAACGACTGCCGGGCAAGGTGAAGGTCGAGGTGTATCCCAACTCCACACTGTATGGCGATGACAAGGAGATGGAGGCGCTGCTGCTGGGGGACGTGCAAATCATTGCGCGGTCGCTGGCCAAGTTCGACCAGTACACCAAGTCGGTGCAGCTATTCGACTTGCCGTTTTTGTTTGACGACATCGCCGCCGTGGATCGCTTCCAGCAGAGCCCCGCCGGCCAGAAACTGCTCAAGTCCATGGAGAGCAAGAACGTTACAGGTTTGGCCTATTGGCACAACGGCATGAAGCAGTTGTCGGCCGACAAGCCACTGCGCAAGCCTGAAGATGCCCTCGACCTGGCGTTCCGGATACAGACCTCCACGGTGCTGGAAGAACAGTTCAAGGCGGTGGGCGCCAAGCCGAAACCGATGATTTTCTCGGTGGTGTACCAAGGTTTACGCACCGGTTTGGTCAATGGCACAGAAAACACCTACTCCAACTTCTACAACCAGAAACTGCATGAAGTGCAGAAATACGTCACCGAGACCAACCACGGCATCCTCGACTACATGCTGATCACCACCTCTGACTTCTGGAACGGCCTGCCGCCGGATATCCGCACTGAACTGGACAAGATCGTGGTCGAGTCCACGGCCCATGCCAACAAAGAAGCGGAGCGGTTTAACCAGCAGGACAAGCAACATGTGCTCGATGCCAAGACCACCGAAATCATTGCCCTCACACCCGAGGAACGTAGCGCATGGCGAGACAAGATGAAGCCGGTGTGGGCGAAGTTTGAAAAGGAGATTGGGCCGGATTTGATCCAGGCGGCGCAGGCGGCCAACCAGGTCCAGTGAGGGAATACCCAGTGGAGAGGGGGCTTGCTCCCTCGCCATAAAAACGAGTTCGCCGCGGCGCCTTCCCAAGCCCAGTTGCAAAGCACATTGCGCTATGATCCCCGCCTCTCCCTGAACAGAGCTTTATCCGCTGATGCTGTCGTCCACCCCTGACATCACCCATACCCTGCCCCCTGTCCTGGTCGGTCCGCTGTTGCGGCGGCTGGAGCCCACGCGGTTGGTGATGTGGCTGGTGGGCACGCGACCGTTGGGATTGACGCTGCGGGTGGACGGCATGGGCGATCTGACGCTGGATGCCACGCAATGCACCGTGGTGCCGGTGGGGCAGCAGGCTTTCGTACACCTGATCGATGTAAAGCTGGACACTCCCCTGCCCCAGGACGTTGTGATTGACTACGACCTGCTGGTGGACGGCGTCCCGATCGCTGAATGGGCGCCGCATCTGTTGTACGGCCAAGCGCGGTGTCCGAACTTCGTGCTGCACTCGCGCATCGAGCAGTTGG
This sequence comes from Pseudomonas viciae, assembly GCF_004786035.1. NCBI lineage: Bacteria > Pseudomonadati > Pseudomonadota > Gammaproteobacteria > Pseudomonadales > Pseudomonadaceae > Pseudomonas > Pseudomonas viciae. Next base: position 1,119,180 of record NZ_CP035088.1, on the reverse strand, counting down.
TCCACGGCTCCTGCCGCAAACCCCATTACCCGGCCAACGACGGCCTACTCTGCGTCGACCGGCTGCTGGCAGGAAATCCAGAACAACGACCCGCGCTCTTGATGATGAGCGGCGATCAGGTCTACGCCGATGACGTCGCCGGGCCGATGTTGCGGGCGATTCACGGGTTGATCGAGCGCCTGGGGTTGTACGAGGAATGCCTGGACGGCGCCGTAGTGGAGGACAGCGCCAAGCTTTATCAGCATCCGGCCAGCTATTACCATCGCGCCGATTTGTTACCAGCGCTTGAGAGCAACGAAACCCTGCGCGAGCGATTTTTCGGCGGGGCGCGTAAGCCGATTTTCACCAGCAGCAGCGCTGACAATCACCTGGTGACGTTCGCCGAGGTCATGGCGATGTACCTGCTGGTATGGTCGCCGGTCCCGTGGACGCTGATCGCCCCGCAACCACCCGAGCTGACCGCCGAGCGACGTCAACGTTATGACCTGGAACTGCAACGCATCGAGGCTTTCAAGGCAGGGCTTGGCGGTGTGGCGCGGGTGTTTGCGCACTTGTCGTGCCTGATGATTTTCGACGATCACGATATTACCGATGACTGGAATTTATCCGCGCAGTGGGAGGAAACGGCCTACAGCCATCCGTTTTCCAAACGCATCATCGGCAACGCGTTGATCGCCTACATGCTCTGCCAGGGCTGGGGTAACAACCCGGACGCGTTCGATGACGTGCTCCGGCAAACCGTGGCCCTGAGCGACACCGCCCGGGACCGCTACCTCGACAGCGCTCCCCAGGACAAGTTGATCGACACGCTGTTGAGCTTCCAGCAATGGCATTACGTGCTGCCCAGCTCTCCAGCCCTGGTGGTGCTCGATACACGTACCCGCCGTTGGCGCGGCGAAAACAACCTCAAGCAACCTTCCGGCCTGCTGGATTGGGAAGCCCTGAGCGAACTGCAACAGGAACTGCTGGATCATCCTTCGGCCATCATCGTCTCGCCGGCGCCGATCTTCGGCGTGAAGCTGATCGAGACGGTGCAGCGGGTGTTCAGTTGGTGCGGTTATCCGCTGCTGGTGGACGCGGAAAACTGGATGGCCCATCGCGGCTCGGCCCAGGTGATCCTGAACATTTTCCGACACTCGCGTACACCGGGTAATTACGTGGTGCTGTCAGGCGATGTGCATTATTCCTTCGTCTACGAGGTCTTGATCCCACACCGCAAGGGCGGTCCGCGCATCTGGCAGATCACCAGCAGTGGCATCAAGAATGAATTCCCACCGGCGCTGCTGGAATGGTTCGACCGCCTGAACCGCTGGCTCTACTCGCCGCGCTCGCCCCTGAACTGGTTCACCAAGCGCCGGAGCATGCGCATCGTCCCCCACACCCCGGAACACGCCGAGGCCGGGGAGCGCCTGTGGAACTCAGCAGGGATTGGCCAAGTGTTCTTCAATGAGCAGGGGCAGCCCGCGAAGATCTACCAGCACAACGCCGACGGCAAACCACCGACCCGCATGCTGCCACCGAAATCGCCCCCGGCCTGAGACCGCTATCGCGAGCAAGCTCGCTCCCACACTGTTGGTTGTGACTGGAACTGGCAGCCACAAAAAAACGGGGGCCCTGTTTCCAGGACCCCCGTTTCATTTGCCGCCCAGCCGTTATGGGTATTGCTGGTAAGTCTGGCCCTGCTGCTGTGGGGCCTGGTATTGCTGGCCGGGGATGGCCTTGAGGTTGACCTCGACGCGACGGTTTTGCGCACGGCCATTGACGTCGGCGTTGCTGGCCACCGGATTGTCCGGGCCGGCGCCGCGGGCCGACAGGTTCGCGCCGCTCACGCCTTGGGATGTCAGGTAGGTCGCCACGCTCTGGGCACGACGCTGGGACAGGTCCATGTTGTGCTGGCGGCTGCCGGTGCTGTCGGTGTAGCCGACGATTTCGATCTGGTTCTGGTTGAACTCCTTGAGGGAGTTGGCCAGGTTATTCAGCGGCTGGTAGAAGCTGGACGCGATGTTCGCCGAATCGGTGGCGAAGGTGATGTTGCCCGGCATGATCAGCTTGATCTGGTCGCCCTGGCGCTGCACTTCAACGCCGGTATTGGCCATGCTCGCCCGCAGTTTCTTTTCCTGTTGGTCAGCGTAATAGCCATAACCGGCTGCGGAAGCCCCCACTACGGCGGCGCCGATCAACGCGCCTTTGCCGCGATTATCATGACCGATGGCCGCACCGGCCAATGCACCAGCCAGGGCACCGAGGCCGCCGTACTTGGCGGTCTTGCTCATGCCTGAAGACTCCGTGGAAGCCTGGCCCTGGTTGTCATAAGGGTTAGGCGACGCACAGCCGGACAACAGGGCTACTGCAGTAGCAACAACGATCAAGCGACGCGAGGTGAACATGGAATGCTCCTGGTTTTTCAATTCTGGGTGCAAGGTCTTCTGACAATGGACCCTGGCAGGCGTTGGAACGCGGCCAGGGGCAAAAATTCCGTACCGCTGCGCTGCGTTTACCCAACCTTTACAAAGCAAAACCCGCAGCGTTCAGGGTTTGAACACTGTACGACGATGGCAGTCCCCCGGCTCCAGTTTTTTCCCCGTTACCGAACGAACCTCAAGCATCGCCACCGGCTCATCACGCTCATTGTCCAGCAGTACCGAGTGAGCTTCGCCCGCGCTGAACAGGTGTCGCTCGCCCCACTGACGCAGGGAAACCACGATCGGGAATACCTCGCGCCCCTTCTGCGTCAAGGCGTATTCCTTGTAGGCGCTGCCATCGGAGGCAGGTCTTGTCTCGAGCACACCGACCTCCACCAGGGCCTTGAGGCGCGAAGCCAGGATGTTCTTCGCCAACCCGAGGTTCTTCTGGAATTCGCTGAACCGCCGCACATCGTCGAACGCGTCTCGAATGATCAACAGCGACCAGCGATCGCCGATCACCTCGACGGCCCGGGCCACGGGGCACTCGTGACTGACCGGGGATGCTTTTTCAGTCATGTGTCACCCTCTTTGCGATGAAAAACAGGTTGCATATTAAAACCAGAGTAGCTAAAAAACAATTTACTGGTTTCAAATCAAAACCTGATTTAACAAGGGAAATACCCTATGACCTGCGAAGCGCAAGCGATTGCGACGCCATCCGACAAAGCTGTCCGGCAAGCGTCAGCCGCCCACCCACCCAGGCTGTCTCGGCCGCTGACGTTGTTGTTCTCCCTGACCTGCGCATTGGCGGTGGCGAATGTCTACTTCGTCCAGCCACTGCTCGATTCGATTGCCCACAGCCTGCACGTTGCGCCGCGGCTCATCGGCATCGCAGTGACGGCGACCCAGATCGGTTATGCCCTGGGCCTGGTGTTCATCGTTCCCCTGGGGGACTTGATCAATCGCAAGGGCCTGATGATCACCCAGACGCTACTGTCGGCCCTGGCGCTCACCGCCGTGGGGTTTGCCACACACTGGTCGATGTTGCTGGGAGCAATGGTCATGGTGGGTTTGATGGCCGTGCTGGTCCAGGTCATTGTGGCCTACGCCGCCGCCCTTGCCTCGCCGCAGCAGCGCGGGCAAGCGGTCGGCACGGTGACCAGCGGCGTGGTGCTGGGCATCCTGCTGGCCCGGTTCACATCGGGGCTCATTGCAGATCTGGCCGGGTGGAGGGCGGTGTACTTTGTATCAGCGGGGCTGATGCTGGCGTTGGCTATGGTGCTGGCCCGGACAGTCCCTTCGACCCGCCAACCCCGGTTCAACCATTCATACCCTGCGCTGCTATGGTCCATGCTCACATTGTTCGCCACGGAGCGTACCTTGAGGATCAGGGGTGTCCTGGCCTTGCTGATCTTCGCCGCGTTTAGCGTGTTATGGACCGCCATGGTGCTGCCTCTGAGCGCACCGCCCCTCTCGCTGTCCCATACCCAGATCGGCCTGTTTGGCCTGGCGGGCCTAGCCGGCGCCCTGGCCGCCTCGAAGGCTGGGCGCTGGGCCGACCGAGGCCTGGGCCGACGCACCACGGGCGTGGCCCTGACGTTGTTGACACTGTCATGGCTGCCCACGGCGTTCACCCAAACCTCGTTAGTGGCGCTGGTGGTCGGCGTCATTGTCCTGGATTTCGCGGTACAGGCCATCCATGTCACCAGCCAGAGCCTGATTTTCGCCGCTCGCCCCGATGCCCAAAGCCGTCTAGTGGGCGCCTATATGTGCTTTTATTCCATCGGCAGCGCCTTGGGAGCCGCCGCCGCGACCCAGGTTTATGCACAGTGGGGTTGGGGCGCGGTGTGCCTGCTGGGTGCGTTGATCAGTGCGAGCGCCTTGGCGTATTGGGCCTGGACCGATTTCATCCCTGCGCCAGACTCCGGCTCACGCCCCTGACGATCATCTCCACTTCCCGCCCATCAATCGTCAGTGGTGGCAGCAGGCGGATGGTATTGCCCCGGGTGACGTTGATCAGCAAGGCGTGGTCCCGGGCGGCGCAAAGGGTCAGGTCGCGGACCGGTTGTTTGAGCTCGATGCCGATCATCAACCCCTGGCCGCGAATCGCCAGCACGTTCGGGTTGTCCGCCAGTTCGGCCCGCAACCGCTTGAGCAACTGTTCGCCCTGCTGCCTGGCGTTGTCCACCAGGCCTTGCTCCTGGATGATCTCCAGCACCGTGCAACCGACGCGACAGGCCAGCGGATTACCGCCGAAGGTGCTGCCATGACTGCCGGGCGTAAACAGCTCGGCGGCCTTGCCCCGGGCCAGGCAGGCACCGATGGGCACACCGTTGCCCAGGCCTTTGGCGAGGGTCATGACGTCCGGCACGATGCCTTCGTGCTGGAACGCGAACCATTGGCCGGTGCGGCCGATACCGGTCTGGATCTCGTCGAGCATCAGCAGCCAGGCGCGCCGGCTGCACAGTTCACGCAAGGCCTTGAGATAGCCCGGTGGTGCGAGTTGCACACCGCTTTCGCCCTGGATCGGTTCCACCAGCACTGCGACGATGCGTTCACCATGGGCCTGCTGGATATCTTCCAATGCCGCGAGATTACCGAACGGCACCTTGATGAAATCCCCCGGCAACCGATTGAAACCCAAGCGTACCGCCGGGCCATCACTGGCAGACAACGTGCCCAAGGTGCGCCCATGAAACGCATTCTCCATGACCACCACCAAAGGCTGTTCGATACCCTTGTGCCAGCCATAAAGACGCGCCAGTTTCAGCGCGGTTTCGTTGGCTTCGGCACCAGAGTTGTTGAAAAACACTCGCTCCAGTCCTGAGAGCTGCGTGAGTTTCTGCGCCAGCCGTTGCTGCCAGTCGATGCTGTACAGGTTGGAAGTGTGCAGCAACAGGCCGGCCTGTTCACTGATCGCTGCCACCAGCTTGGGGTGGGAGTGGCCGACATTGGTCACCGCCACGCCCGCCACCGCATCGAGGTATTCGCGGCCGTCCTGGTCCCACAGGCGCGTCCCCAAGCCATGGGTGAAATTCAGCGCCAGGGGTTGGTAAGTGGACATCAGGCAGGCAGCAGTCATGGCATCAAGCTCCATCGGGTGGTTTTTTCCAGTATGGTTAGCCACCCTTGCTGGATAAACGCTGCTTTACTTCAATCATTTAAAAGCTGAGCTTGATAATGGACCTGTTCCAGGCAATGACCGTTTACGTGAAGGTGGTGGAAACCGGCAGCCTGACGGCGGCCGCCCAGGCGTGCGAAATGTCCACGACCATGGTGGGCAATCATCTTCGCGCCCTGGAGCAACGCCTCGGCGTGCGCCTGATCAACCGTACGACCCGGCGCCAGCGCCTGACGGAGTTCGGCTCGGCCTACTACCAGCGCTGCCTGGAAGTCCTGGGGCTGGTGGCCGACTCCGAACGCCTGGCCGAACAGACCCAGGGCGAGCCCACCGGCACCTTGCGCATCACCGCGCCGCTGACCTTCGGCTCCGAACGCCTCGCGCCGGCGCTGGCCGAGTTCAGCCAGCGCCATCCCCAGGTCAAGCTCGACGTGGTGCTGACCAACCAACGCCTGGACCTGCTCGACCACGGCTTCGACGTTGCCATCCGCCTCGGCCATCCCGACCCGAAACTGATTGCCCGTCCGTTGATGGACTACACCCTGACCATCTGCGCCTCCCCTGCCTACCTGGCTCGGCACGGCACACCGGAAAAACCCGTCGACCTGCAACAGCACGATTGCCTGTCGTTCGCCTATTTGGCAGGAGACGACTGGCGCTTCGCCCAGGATCTCTGGCCGATCAACGGCCCGGACGGCGAAATCAAGATCCCGGTGAACGGACCGATGTTGATCAACAGTTCCTCGGGCCTGCACCGCGCCGCCCTGGCCGGCATGGGCGTGGTGATGCTGCCCGATGCACTGGTGGAACAGGACCTAAAGGACGGCCAACTGGTAGCACTGCTGCAGGACTATCAATTGCCTCATCGTCCGATGAGCCTGATGTACGCCCAGGATCGCTACCGTTTGCCGAAGTTGCGCAGTTTCGTCGAGTTTGCACTGCAGAGATGGGGCAAACCCCAAACCCAAGCCCAATGATGATGTAGGACGCCCGCCCGCTAGTGACCCCGCGCGCCATCGGCTACTCTTGAGCCTTGGACGAGCATTTTGATATCAAGGTTGATTGGGGAAACGAAGATGGGCGACGCCTCAAACATCGATATGCTGCGGTTCGACCTGTCCGATCTGGACGAAGACGTACTACACACCATTCTGGAACTGGTCAGCGACGGCATCTGGGACTGGAATGCCAACACCGGGTTCGTCTACCGCAACCCCGGCTGGTACACGATGCTTGGCTACTTGCCCCATTCATTGAGCAACACCGTGCTGACTTGGGAAAGCGTGATCCACCCCGATGATTACCCACGGGTCATGGCCTTGTTCGATGACTACCTGGAACACCGATCCCCCGCCTACCAGGCCGAATACCGCTGCCGCACGCGCGACGGTTCCTATGTCTGGATCGAAGATCGCGGTTACGTGATCGCCCGCAATCCTGACGGCACGGTGGCCCGCATGATCGGGGCCCATCGCAGCATTGATGACAAGAAGCGCCTGTTCGAACAACTGGAACAGCGCAACAAGTCCCTGGAAGCCATCATCGAAGAACGCACCCGTGAACTGTCCCGGGTCAACCGACAACTCCAGATTCAGCTTGACGAAAACCGTCGGCTCGCCGAAACCGATGCGCTGACGCTGGTCGCCAATCGCTATCGACTGGAACAGGCCCTGCCACTGGCCTGCGAACGCTCCCAGCGCTTTCGCGAGCCGTTGTCGTTGATCGCCATGGACGTCGACGACTTCAAGGACATCAACGATCGTTACGGCCATGCTTTCGGCGACGCGGCGCTGGTGCAAGTGGTGCAGTCGGTCAAATGCTGTGAACGCGACGGCGATTTACTGGTGCGCTGGGGCGGCGATGAATTCATCATGGTCTTGCCCAACACCGACCTGGCCGACGCCTGCCTGATGGCCGAAACCATTCGCCGTGGATTGTCTGACTTGCTGCCGGTGGGCGACTTTCAGATCACCATGAGTTTTGGCGTGGTGCAACGCTTCGACGATGAACAGCAGGCGGCGCTGTTGGACCGTGCCGACCAGGCGCTGTATCGCTCCAAGACAGCAGGCAAGAATGTGATCTGCCAATGAGCCCGACGCGGCTCACCGCAGATCGACTATTGCCCCTGCGAAGACGCCTGGCTTGAGTCCGACCGTGACAACACCGCCCGCGTCCAATAGATTAGGCGACCGGAAAAAAGCTCAATGCCTTTCTCGCCTCATCCCGCTAACAGAAGTAGTGAAATTTCAATGTCCGATTCCAACACCGCTGAATCCGTAGTCACCCTGTCGTCCAAAGCGGAATACGAAAACTCCATCAATCTTTCACAGCATCTGCCCCAGGCCAAAACCATCAGCGAGATGGTTCTTGATGCGTTCCAGTCGAACCGCGAAAGCGACCAGATCCGCGAACTGCGCAACGCCATCCGCCAGGCTCACGATGCCTTCGACGATGACAAGGCCTACGAACTGATGGGCCAGCTCAAGCAGCTCAAGGACGCCGAAGCCGCCGATTTCGCCGCGTTGGAAGACCTGAGCAGCCGCTTCTCCATCAACCGCATCCTCTCCAGCTATAAGGACGACCCGGCCTTCCAGGAGCTGGTGTATGGCCTGGCCCTGAAAGTGCTGAACCAGACCCACCAGGCCATCAGCAACCCAAGCGGCAGCAAGGGCAAGGCGTCGCGGGCCAAGAAGGAAGCCGAAGTGTTTGTCATCAGCAAGGACGGCATCAGCGTCACGCTGCCATTGCGCACGCCACGCTCCAAGCCGAACGTCGACCGCGAGGCCTTCGAGTTCCTCGGTTTCAATTTTGTCGGCGAAGGCGAAGAGGCCGAGCTGGAAAACGAAACCTTCCTGGACAACGACGGTACCGAACAACAGGTCACCCGCAAAAGCATCGTCACCGCCCTGCAACAGCAAAAAGCTTTCGACGGCTACAGCATCGCCCAGCAATAAGCCTTCTTTTCAGGAGGTTGAGCCCACAGAAATCCAACATCTTCGGATGCCCATGAAAAAGCCCCGCGCTTCTCTCGAAGGCGGGGCTTTTTCATGGGTGTCAGCTGTTCAAACAGCGCCAAGCCGTTCAACCATGTCTGGAAACTTCTCGACCAGTTTGATCAACAAAGCCGCCTGGGCGTTAGGCTTGGATTTTTCCTGTTCCCAATTTCTCAGGGTACCTGGACTGGTCCTGATGCTCTTGGCGAAAACGGCTTGAGACATGTGGAGCTTGTCGCGCAAAGCCACGATTTCCTGGGCCGATACCTCGGGAGCCGGTTTGTCTTCGATCGATGTCTGGCGAAGGGTAATCTTGCCCTCGCGGTGAGCGGCCATCTCCTCGACGCCTTGCATCATCTCGGCAAACAGATCGCGCTTTTTCATAAGGTACCTCGTACTTTCAACTCAGCTTCTATGGCGCGCTTGAGCGTCTTCTCTTGCTCGGAGGTCAGGTTTTCCAACTCGTCCTTGTCATAAATCGCGAACATCCAAAACTGACGATCGTTCATGAGCCAATAGTAAATGACTCGCAACCCACCGCGCTTCCCTTTACCACGACGTTCATCGAACCAGCGCAGCTTACGAAAGCCGCCAGTACGTGGCATGACGTCACCGACCTCTGGATGCTGCAGCATATAGGACTGAAGCAGGCGATATTCATCGTCAGTCAGGTAATGGCCAACCGTGGCGGTGAACGTAGTCGTTTCAAAAAACAGGGTACGCATGGCAGAAACTATAGGCAAATTGCGCATAGTTCAACAAACCATAATCTATTGCGACGAATGAGCGTCCATCCATGCCCATCTAGAAAAAAAGCCCCGCTCTTCTCACGAAGGCGGGGCTTTTTGTGCAGCGTCTGAAGCTTAAGGTGCGTAGGTCAGCAGCAGCTCACCCGGCACTTTGAAGTCCAGGGACATCATGACGCTAAGAGCGGTGATGGTGAAGATCGAGAACACGAACAGCTTGCGCGCCCAGACCGTGTCATCCACCGCCTTGTAGCCGGTCCAGGCCATGTACAGCCAGTACATGCCCATGGCGGCGGCGACGGCGAGGTAGCTCATCCCGGCGTAGCCGCTGAAGGTCAGCATCAAGGTCGCCACCAGGAAGGCCAGGATGTAGAGCAGGATGTGCTTCTTGGCTACCTGGATGCCACGCTTGACCGGCAGCACCGGAATCGAGGCCGCCAGGTAGTCGTTGAAGCGGAAGATCGCGATGGCATAGGAATGCGGCATCTGCCACAGGCTGAACATCACCAGCAGCGTCAGCGCAGCCATGTCGAAACTGTTGCTCACCGCGACATAACCGATCACCGGCGGCATCGCCCCCGACAAGCTGCCCACCAGCGTGCCGTGAACCGACTTGCGCTTGAGGTACAGGCTGTAGAGACCGACATAGATCACAAAGCCAATCACCGCGAACAGCGCCGCCAACGGGTTGGCCACCAGGTACAACAGCGCCACGCCGGCCACGCCCAGCACCGTGGCGAACGCCAGGGCCAGTTGCACCGGGATCAGGCCCTGGACCAGCGCGCGGTTCTTGGTGCGCTCCATCTTGATGTCAATGTCGCGGTCGATGCAGTTGTTGAACACGCAACCGGACGCTACCACCAGGGAAGTGCCGATCATCGCCGCCAGGAAGATGGCCAGATCGACATGCCCTTTCGAGGCCAGGAAAAATCCGCCCGCCACAGAAAGCACGTTACCGAAAATGATCCCCGGCTTGGTGATTTGGATAAAGTGCTTTAAGGACATCCGGACTTTCCTCAGTGCGCCATCATGTTGGTGTGGATGCTGAACATGATCCACAACGACAGGCCAACCAGCAGGACAATCACGATCGCGGCAAAGACAAACGCGACCACGTTGTTACGCTGGGCGGCGGAGCGGTCCAGGTGCAGGAAGTACACCAGATGCACCAGAACCTGGACCACGGCGAAGATCAGGATGATCCACAGGGTCAGGCTTTTGGGCAGCGTCGGGTACATCACCAGGCCGAACGGAATGACGGTCAGGATCACCGACAGGATGAAACCGATGGCGTAGGACTTGACGCTGCCGTGGCCGGCGTCGTGACCATCATGGGAATGAGCGTTAGCCATTTACAGGGTCCCCATCAGATAAACAACGGTGAATACGCAGATCCACACCACGTCCAGGAAGTGCCAGAACAGGCTCAGGCAGCTCAGGCGCGTCTTGTTGGTAGCGGTCAGGCCGTTTTTGTGGACCTGGTACATCATGATCGCCATCCAGATCAGACCGCTGGTCACGTGCAGACCGTGGGTGCCGACCAGGGTGAAGAACCCGGACAGGAAGCCGCTGCGGCTAGGGCCGTAGCCTTCGGCGATCAGGATGTGGAACTCGTTGATCTCCATGCCGATAAAGCCGGCACCCAGCAGGAAGGTCATGCCCAACCAGCCCAGCACCTGGCTCTTCTTGCCTTTGAACAACGCCAGCATGGCGAAGCCGTAGGTGATCGAGCTGAACAGCAGCAGGGCGGTTTCGCCCAGCACGTACGGCAGCTCGAAGATGTCGTGGCCCGACGGGCCACCGGCGACGTTGTTTACCAGCACCGCGTACACCGCGAAGATCGACGCAAACAGAATGCAGTCGGTCATCAGGTAGAGCCAGAAACCGAATACGGTCATCTCGCCCGAGTCGTGGTGATGGTCATCGTGCCCATGGTCATGACCATGGGCGTGTCCAACAGTGGTCACTAAGTTCGACATGGTTTAAGCCTGTTCCAACGAGGTTTCAACACGGGTGGCGTTGGCGGGGACTTTCCCGGCCGCGACCAGACGTTTGTGCTGCTCGGCTTCGATGCGCTCGATGACATCCACCGGCACCATGTAGCCCTGATCGTCACGGGCGGCATGGATGGTGAAATACACCACGGTGCCGACGAGGCTGGCGATGGCCAGCCACCAGATGTGCCAGATCATCGCGAAACCGAACACAGTCAGCAGAGCGCCCATGACCACACCGGTGGCGGTGTTGTTGGGCATGTGGATCGGCGCGTACTTGGCCGGAGCCTGGTACGCGGTACCGTTTTCCTTGGCTTCGGTGAACGGGTCGATGACGTCGGCTTTTGGCAGCACGGCAAAGTTGTAGAACGGCGGTGGCGACGAGGTCGACCATTCCAGGGTATGGGCATTCCACGGGTCGCCGTGTTCGCACATGTTCTCTGGCTTCTTGCGGTCACGCACGCTGACGTATAGCTGGATCAACTGGCAGGCGATACCGACGGCGATCATCACCGCACCGAACATGGCGACGTACAGGTACGGCACCCACTCAGGGTTGGTGGTGGCGTTCAGACGACGGGTCATGCCCATGAAGCCCAGCGCATAGAGCGGCATGAACGCGACGAAGAAGCCCGAGATCCAGAACCAGAACGCTGCCTTGCCCCAACCTTCGTGCAGCTTGAAGCCGAACGCTTTCGGGAAGTAGAAGGCGAAACCGGCGATGTAGCCAAACACCGCGCCGCCGATGATCACGTTATGGAAGTGCGCGATCACGAACAGGCTGTTGTGCAGCACGAAGTCAGCACCCGGAATGGCCAGCAGTACGCCGGTCATGCCGCCGATGGCGAAGGTCACCATGAAGCCCAGGGTCCACAGCACATGGCTGGTGAAACGCAGACGGCCCTGGTAGATGGTGAACAGCCAGTTGAACAGCTTCACCCCCGTCGGGATCGAAATCAGCATTGTCGCCAGGCCGAAGAAGGCGTTGACGCTGGCCCCCGAACCCATGGTGAAGAAGTGGTGCAGCCAGACCATGAAGCCCAGTACCGAGATCGCGCCCGAAGCGTAGATCATCGAGTGATGGCCAAACAGCTTCTTGCCGGAGAAGGTCGAGATGACTTCGGAGAAAATCCCGAACGCCGGCAGAATCAGGATGTACACCTCGGGGTGACCCCAGGCCCAGAACAGGTTGACGTACATCATCGGATTTCCACCCAGTTCATTGGTGAAAATGTGGAAATCCATGTAACGGTCAAGCGTCAGCAGCGCCAGGGTAGCGGTCAGGATCGGGAAGGAAGCGACGATCAGTACGTTGGCCCAGGTGCAGGTCCAGGTGAAGATCGGCATGTCCATCAGCTTCATGCCCGGGGTACGCATTTTCAGCACGGTGGCCAGGAAGTTGACCCCCGTCAGCGTCGTACCCAACCCGGAGAGCTGTAGCGCCCAGATGTAGTAATCCATCCCCACGCCCGGACTGTATTGCAGGCCCGACAGCGGCGGATAGGCAACCCAACCGGTCTTGGCGAATTCGCCAACGCCCAGGGACAGGTTGATCAGCACGACGCCGGAAACCAGCAGCCAGAAGCTCAGGGAGTTCAGGAACGGATAGGCAACGTCACGCGCGCCGATCTGCAGCGGCACTGCAAGGTTCATCAGGCCGGTGAAGAATGGCATCGCCATGAAGATGATCATGATCACACCGTGGGCGGTGAAGATCTGGTCATAGTGTTCAGGCGGCAGGTAGCCCGGCGAACCCTCGGTGGCCATGGCCAATTGGGTGCGCATCATGATGGCGTCGGCAAAACCACGCAGCAGCATGACCATGGCGACGATGATGTACATCACGCCAATCTTCTTGTGGTCGACCGAAGTCAGCCACTCGGTCCACAGGTAGGTCCACTTCTTGAAGTAGGTAATCCCCGCGAACAACGCCAGACCACCGAGCGCGATGATGGCGAGGGTCACCATGACAATCGGCTCGTGGAACGGGATCGCTTCCCAACTTAATTTACCAAACATCGTTTACTCCTCTGCCCCGGCAGCTGAATGCGAACTCATGTCCATCCCTTCCATGTTGTGGGCCACTTCCTTCTCTTTCTTCTCGTGGTGCATCGGCTTGCCCGGATTCATCCCTTCATATTTGTCGATGATGGTCTGGAACAGGTTCGGCGTGACCGACGAGTAGAGTTCGACTGGGTTGTTCTGGCTCGGTTTGGAAAGGGCTTCGTATTCAGCTTTTTCAAGCTGTTTAGGTGCCTTCTTGACATCGTTGACCCAGGCGTCGAAATCTTCCTGGGTCGTGGCGATTGCTTTGAACTTCATGCCGGTAAAGCCCGCGCCACTGTAGTTGGCGGAGATACCGTCGAGTTCGGCGTTCTGGTTGGCGATCAGGTGCAGCTTGGTCTGCATGCCCGCCATCGCGTAGATCTGGCCGCCCAGGCCCGGGATGAAGAACGAGTTCATCACGGTGTCGGAGGTGACCTTGAAGTTGATCGGCGTGTGGGCCGGGAACACGATCTTGTTGACGGTGGCGATGCCTTGTTCCGGATAGATGAACAGCCACTTCCAGTCCATCGAAACCACTTCAATGGTGATCGGCTTGACGTCGGAATCCAGCGGACGATACGGGTCCAGGGCGTGGGTCGACTTGTAGGTGATGTAACCCAGGGCAATGATGATCAGCACCGGAATCGTCCACACCGCGACTTCGATCTTGGTCGAGTGCGACCACTTCGGCGTGTACGTGGCATTGGCGTTGGTCGCGCGGTACTTCCAGGCGAACAGGAAGGTCATGACGATAACCGGCACAACGACCAGCAACATCAGCAGCGTGGCGGTGATGATCAGGTTTCGTTCATCCAGGCCGACCTGGCCCTTGGGATCGAGCAGGGTCATGTTGCAGCCTCCCAGCAGCAACGTGCCGAGCAGCGGCAACAAGCCTAGTAATCGGGGGTACCTGTTTTTACTCATCTCACGACCTCTAAAGCAGCTTGCGCAATGCAGTTGGGTTTTGATCGCCAACACTTCACCCTGCCAAGGGTTGGCATTTTCTTGGATTGAATAAGGGCTGCCCATCGAACGTCAGTCAGACGCCGCTCGACACATCCTGGGCCAGCAGTGAGTTCTTATTCGTTGGTCAAAGGCCTAGTTCAAGCCCAATTCCATTTGGTGCGGATAGTTGGAGGCACCGACACCTGGGGTCGCATGGGGCGCTGGCGCCCTTCGACCACTCTCGAGCTCAAGCCTGAGCCGGGTCGGAAAATCGGTGCGGGCGATTGTAGTGAGCTGAGGCGCTGTAGACCATGACTCATCCCGAAATAATTTTTATCCGATCCGGCAACAATCCCTGGCCGTTAGTGCAACCGGACGGCATCTTATCGAAATTCATTCTCAACAAGAACCCCAAAAAATATAAGCCTACTACGCCCGTTTTAGACAGCCCGAGGGGATTAGGATGAGGTTTTTTTTCCCGCCAAAGGCCCATTTTTCGGGGGCTGAGCCGTCTGGCGCTTCGCTGTTAAAAATGCCTGTTCCACGAGGAGCGGCTTTTGATAATCGGGACGATCCCGGCTGTTTTTTTGTTACAGGATGAGGCGTTTATCCACACTTGGGATGGGCGTGGGGCGCAAGATATGTGACAACATGTCGCACATTGTCGCAGGCCATTCTTGCTCCGGATCAAGGCCGATCGATCCCGGGACTGAACGCAAAACGCCCCGGCTCTCCAGAAGAGAACCGGGGCGCTTGCCTGTGGTGTTTCAGCGAAGGTGTTTGCGGTTACGGGACACCAGCAACGGCACCAGCACCACGGTCAGTACGAAAGCCACCAGTGCCCATTGTGCCAGGGACAGACCGAGGATCGGCGGATACGGCGTGGAGCAGAAGCCATCGACCTGGAAACCCAGCGGGAAGATCTTCGCCAGCGGCAGACCGTCGACAATCGGTTGCAACACGTCGACACCGCAGCTGACCGCCGGGACGAACTGGGTGTACACGTGATGCCCCGCCACGGCGGCGCCGGCCAGGGCGCAAAGCACCACAAGGCCCTCGAAAATCGTCAGACTGGTGCGGGTGCGCATGGCCGCGCCGATGAAGGCAAAAATCGCGATCAGCAACAGCGCATAGCGCTGCAGGATGCACAGCGGGCACGGTGCCTCACCGAGGACCACCTGCATGTACAGCGCGCCGCCGATCAGCGCCAGGCAGATCAGCCCCAGCAGCACCAGATAGCGCCGCTCACGGCCCAAGCGCAGCATTTCCTCACTCATTGCGTTTCCCTTTGTAGGCATGGATTGACGCGCAGCCTGGCGACACCCGGCGCGCTATCGGATAGCCGAAGTCTACACGCTGACCATGACAGTGAACGAGCGGAGGTCGGCAACATTGGCTGGAAATAAACCGCAGGAGGGTTAAGTGCGGATTAATTTTGCGCGCAAGGGGAGGAGGCAGTTGGAGGGGTATCGAGCCTGCAGCTCGCGCCCACATTCGTCCCGGGGCGCTTGGAAGATTGGCGTCCCGCACAAATCCCTTGTGGGAGCGAGCTTGCTCGCGATGAAGGCGACCCGGTTTCCCAGGCTCGCCGCTGCTTTTATTCCAGCGCCGCCGCTGGCCCGAAGAACTCGTAACGACTCTGCTGGTCCGGTACGCCCAGGGCCTTGAGGTGACGCTTGACGGCCCCCATGAAGCCTTTCGGCCCGAGGAAATAGGCGTCCAGGTCGCGCTGTTCCGGCAGCCATTGCGCCAGTTGCTCTTGGCTCAACAATCCCACCTTGTCAGCCGCCGGGCTCAGGCCGTCGTCTTCGTCGTAGCAGTAGAAACGCTTGAGCTGTGGATGCCGCTCGGCCAACTCGTCGATCCAGCCACGGAAGGCATGGGCGCGGCCGTTGCGCGCGCAGTGGATGAAATGCACCGGCCGCTCGGTTTGCAGCGCCGCCTGCAACATCGCCAGGGTCGGGGTGATGCCAACACCGCCACTGATCAACACCAACGGCTTGTCGCTGGCCGTCAGGTAGAAATCCCCGCTCGGCGGGAACAACTGGATGCTACTGCCGATCTGGAAATGATGATGCAGGTAGTTGGACACCCGCCCACCGGCCTCGCGCTTGACGCTGATGCGGTATTGACCGTTATCCGCCAGGGCCGACAGCGAATAGTTGCGGCGCACTTCCTCGCCATCGAGCAGCAACTTCATGCCGATGTACTGGCCCGGCTCGGCCACCAGAATCGGACCTTTGTCCGCAGGTTCGAAATAGAACGAGGTGATCTCCGAGCTTTCCTGTTCCTTGGCCACCAGGATGAACTCGCGCTCGCCCCGCCAACCGCCCGGCGCTGCGGCTTTCTGTTCATACATGCCAGTTTCGGCGCCAATCAGGATATCGGCCAACTGATTATAGGCAGCGGCCCAAGCGGCAATCACTTCAGGCGTGGCGATCTCTTCGCCCAGCACCTCGGCAATCGCCCGCAGCAGGCACGAACCGACAATCGGGTAATGCTCCGGCAGGATCTGCAAGGCAACGTGCTTATTGACGATTTTCGCCACCAGGTCACCCAGTTGATCAAGCTGATCGATGTGCCGCGCATACATCAGCACACCGTTGGCCAACGCACGCGGCTGATCGCCACTGGCCTGGTGAGCCTGGTTGAACAGCGGGCGCACCTGCGGGTATTCGGACAGCATCATGCGATAGAAGTGAGTAATCAGCGCTTCCCCGCCGCTTTCCAGCAATGGAACCGTGGAGCGAATAATGGCGCGTTCTTCTCGACTGAGCATAGAGTGACTCCTGGCGTGTTACAGATAACAGTCCACAGGCTGTATCAGATTCCATGCCATAAATTTTTATGTTTATTATCAATTACTTAAATAATGTGTAGTCATATCGACACGACGCAACTTATAGTCATTACGACTACATGGAGTCATTATGACCGCAACCTCCCTGCTGACGGCCTTGCTGCCCCTGGTGGCCGACCTCTCCCGAGAACTGCCCGAAGGCGAGCGTTATCGTCGCCTGCTCGGCGCCTTGCGCGCCCTGCTGCCCTGTGATGCCGCGGCGTTGTTGCGCCTGGATGGCGATTGCCTGGTGCCGCTGGCAGTGGACGGCTTGAGCACCGATACCCTGGGTCGCCGATTCCGCGTCAGCGAACACCCGCGCTTCGCGGCTTTGCTGGCCAACCCGCTGCCCACCCGTTTCGCCGCCGA
Organism: Pseudomonas viciae; assembly: GCF_004786035.1. NCBI lineage: Bacteria > Pseudomonadati > Pseudomonadota > Gammaproteobacteria > Pseudomonadales > Pseudomonadaceae > Pseudomonas > Pseudomonas viciae. The sequence continues at coordinate 1,101,722 of NZ_CP035088.1, read as the reverse complement.
CAGCAACTTGCCTGATCCCTACGACGGCTTGGTTGAAGGCCTCGCTGAGCATCTGGAAGTCCACGATTGCATGGGCTGCCCATTGTTCGTCGACGAGCGCCCCTGGGGCCTGCTGACGCTTGACTCGCTGGACCCGGGAAGCTTCGAACCCATCGACCTGAGCGCCCTGCAAGCTTTCGCCAGCCTCGCCGCCGCCACGGTCAGCGCCGCCGCACGCATCGAGCGCCTGGCCTTGAAGGCCGAGGACGAACACCGCCGTGCCGAGGTCTATCGCCAGGCCAGCGGCCAGCAACAGCGCGACATGATTGGCCAGAGCAAGCCCCATAAACGCTTGGTGGAAGAGATCAAGCTTGTGGGCGGCAGCGACCTGACAGTGCTGATCACGGGTGAAACCGGGGTTGGCAAGGAACTGGTCGCCCAAGCCATCCACGCCGCCTCCAAGCGCGCCGAACAGCCCCTCATCAGCCTCAACTGCGCCGCGCTGCCGGACACCCTGGTGGAAAGCGAACTCTTCGGTCATGTCCGCGGCGCATTCACCGGGGCCACGAGCGACCGTCGCGGCAAGTTTGAACTGGCCGACGGCGGCACGTTGTTCCTCGATGAAGTGGGTGAGCTGTCCCTGACCGTCCAGGCCAAGTTGCTGCGCGTGTTGCAGAGCGGCCAGTTGCAACGTCTGGGCTCGGACAGGGAACATCGCGTCGATGTGCGACTGATCGCGGCCACCAACCGCGACCTCGCCGAGGAAGTGCGCAACGGACGTTATCGGGCCGATTTCTACCATCGTCTCAGTGTGTATCCGTTGCAGGTACCAGCGTTGCGCGATCGCGGGCGCGATGTGCTGCTGCTCAGCGGCTTCTTCCTGGAACAGAACCGTTCGCGCATGGGCCTTAACAGCCTGCGCCTGAGCAGCGACGCCCAGGCCGCGCTGCTGGCCTATGACTGGCCGGGCAACGTCCGTGAACTGGAGCACCTGATCGGCCGCAGCGCCTTGAAAGCCTTGGGCAACTGCGCCGTGCGCCCGAAAATCCTCAGCCTCAGCGCCCAGGATCTGGATTTGCCCCAGGCCGCCGAGGACACTCCAGCGCCTTCATCTGCGAGCCCTGTGCCGACCTTGGACGGGGTCACGGGAGACTTGCGCGACGCGGTGGACGATTTCCAGCGCAGGCTGATCGGCGCCAGCCTGGAACGCCACCAGTACAACTGGGCCAGCGCCGCCCGGGAATTGGGGCTGGATCGGGCGAACCTGGGGCGGATGGCCAGGCGGTTGGGGCTCAAGTAACAGCACAGCCCTCGCCACAAAAGCCACCTCTTCATAAGGACCTTGTTACAACGATCCCGACCGTCGACAGCTTTCGTCCTAAAGCCTGCCCCCGACAAGTCGATAACCCAATATCACAAGCTGTTTTGGCGATCCCAGCGCTCGCCCCACCTTTTTCCACAGAAGGTTTTTATGTCTTCCAACAAAGCCCGCGCAGATTCACTTTCGCTTCTGCTGTTTACCTTGCGCAGCGGCAAGCTGATGGCAATCAACCTGCTCAAGGTCAGTGAAATCATTCCCTGCCCGCCCCTGACCAAGCTGCCGGAGTCGCACCCGCACGTCAAAGGCATTGCCACCCTGCGCGGGACTTCGCTGTCAGTGATTGACCTGAGCCGCGCCATTGGCGAGCGGCCACTGGAAGATCCGGACGGCGGCTGCCTGATCGTCACCGACGTCAGCCGGTCCAAGCAGGGCCTGCATGTACAGGCCGTGAGCAAGATCGTGCATTGCCTGACCACCGACATCAAACCACCGCCCTACGGTTCCGGCGGTGTGCGTGCGTTCATCACGGGCGTGACCTCGGTGGATGGCACGCTGGTGCAGGTGCTGGACATCGAAAAGGTCATCCATGGCATCGCCCCGGCACAGATCGAAACCGCGCCGACCGAACTGAGCATGGAAGACGCCGAGGTACTGGGCAATGCACGGATCCTGGTGGTCGACGACAGCCAGGTGGCACTGCAACAATCGGTCTACACCCTGCGCAACCTGGGCCTGCAATGCCACACCGCCCGTAGCGCCAAGGAAGCCATCGAGTGCCTGCTGGACCTGCAGGGCACCGAACAGCAGATCAACCTGATCGTCTCCGACATCGAAATGTCGGAAATGGACGGCTACGCCCTCACCCGAACCCTGCGCGAGACCCCGGACTTCGCCCACCTCTACGTGCTGTTGCACACCTCCCTGGACAGCGCCATGAACAGCGAAAAAGCCCGGCTGGCCGGTGCCAACGGTGTACTGACCAAGTTCTCCTCGCCGGAACTGACCAAGTGCCTGATCACGGCCGCCAAGGCCGTCGCCGAGCAGGGTCACTGATCCGTGCCTGACGATCGATCCCACGCGCCAGCATGGGGTTGATCGTCACCCGGCAAACCTCAGGCATACTCCTGTCCTGGCTTCCCAGAACAAGGACACTCCTGATGAAACCCCACGCGCTGATCCTCCTTGGCCTCACCGCCCTGGCCTTCCAAGCCCATGCCTCCAGCCCCGACGCCTGGGCCGCCCATGACAAAGCCGCGCTCGCCAGTTGCCTCAAGGCCAGCGGTTTGAAAAGCGCCGAACCGGTGGGCACCGCTGCGCAATTCGATGACCGGGTGGGCTACACCGCGCTGTTGCTGCAGGGCCAATACCCGCAAAAACACATGAAAGGCGCGACCGGTACCGAGTTGTGCCTCTACCGCAAAAAAACCAAAACCGCCTACGTGACCGAGTGGGACTCGATCCGCCCGGCCAATGACGCCCAATGAGTGGCGCATAACTTGCTTCGCAGGTTGATCACGGCGTTTTTCTGTCGCCGTTTTCCAGCCTTCTGCGACCGGTCGCTCAATGAACACAACGTTTTCCTGCGTAGGGTGTGGCAAGTGCTGCACCGATCACCACGTCCCCCTGACCCTCGATGAGGCCCGCATGTGGGCGGACGACGGCGGCCAGGTGATTGTCCTGGTGGAGGCGTTCCTGCCCAATGGCCTCGGCCTGCCGGTGGCACAACGCGAACACGCCGAGCGCCGTTCAGCGGTGGTCCGCAGCGGTACCACCGAAGCCCGCGTGGCGATCACTTTCGCCGCCTATAACACCGGCCGCTGCCGAAATCTTGACGATGAAAACCTCTGCCGCATCTACGAACGCCGGCCATTGGTGTGCCGCATCTATCCAATGGAAATCAACCCGCACATCCCTCTTAATATCGCCGCGAAAGAATGCCCGCCGGAATCCTGGGAGACCGGGCCGCAATTGATCCTCGGCGGTGAACTGGTCGATCGGGAACTGGCACAGCTGATCGAACGCTCACGCCAGGCCGATCGTGCAGACATCCAGGTCAAGGAGCGCATCTGCGCTTCGCTGGGCATTCACACCACCGCGCTGAAGGGCGACGGGTTTACCGCGTATCTGCCGGACATGACCGCCTTCGCCGCGACCCTCGATCAGCTCCGCTCGCAGCCGCTGGCGCAACAAGCCAGTGAATGGCAGTTCCACTTGTCCGGTGACGACATCGCCAGCCAGGTCTTGGCCAGCGGCGCGCGCGTGGTCACCGAAGTACCGGTCAACTACGCGTTTATTTC